>JAFEFR010000227.1 GCA_018240485.1 Pseudomonadota bacterium | reverse complement strand
TGCCGTCGGTTGTAGAAGCCGGTCAGACTGTCGTAAATCGCCAGATCGATCAACTCTCGATGGTAGTCGGCCTCCACGCTGGCGCCGACGAAGTATTTGATCGAATTGCTGCCGATGCCGATCTGGTCGCCATCGCGCAATTCTTCGCACACCACCGGCTTGCCATTGAGATAGGTGCGATTGGTCGAGCCCAAATCTTCGACCATATAGCGATTTCCCTGGCGGTATATGCGGCAATGCACTCGCGACACGCTCGGATGTGCAATCACCAGCGTGCATTCGCCGGAACGGCCGATCACGACCGGCGCATCGCCCAGTTCGAGCTGACTGCCGAGCAGGACGCCGCTGACCACGATCAACCGCGGACGCGACAGGCCTTCCGCACGTCGCGTCGATTCCACCATCGTCTGCCGGTCGGTTCCGAAGTCTTGATTGCGACTGGATGACACGATGCGGCTCCGCTGAGGTCGCGTTGATTGTAGCGCAGCCCCCCGGCACAAACGCTAAAAGCCTCCGCGCTTGGTATCCTTGGCAAATGAAAAACGCCGTGCTTTTCCTGATCGGACTTATCATCGGCGCAGTCGGCGCCGTGATCGTCGCCAACGCGCTGCGCGCGCGAGACGCCTATGCGCGCGGCGCGATGGACGTGATGCAGCACCACTACGGCTCACTGCGCGAAAACCTGCGCGCGAAACGCTGCGATGCGCACAAGACCGCGCTGGCACTGAGCCAGATGCGTGCGCTGAGCAACGAGATCGAGCCCGCGGTCTATCCCGATTCGACGCCGGAATCGTCGTTCCGCGAATTCAGCTCACGCCTGCGCGATGCGCTCGACGCCGGCATCGCCGCGGCGCCGGCCAACTGTGCCGCGCTTGCGCCGGTCGTGGAGAAAGTCGGCAAGGTCTGCGAGGAATGCCATCAGCAATATCGCTGACCCCGCTGCCGTCATTCCCGCAAAAGCGGAAATCCAGTTCTTTCTTTTCGCCCGCGAGAGCAAGATCAAAATGGATTCCCGCTTCTGCGGGAATGACGGGGAAAAAACTACTTTGCCGGCAATGAAATGAATTCGGTCTCACCTGGCACCTGACCGAAACGCTGTGCCGCCCAATCCTGCCGCGCCTGCTCGATGCGTTCGCGACTGCTCGAGACGAAATTCCAGTTGAGGTGACGCTCGCCGTCGAGCGGCGCGCCGCCGAACAACACGGCGTGGCCGCCGTCCGGTGCGACGATTGCGACGTCCGAGCCGGTTGCCAGCGTCGCCATGCGCAGTGCCGCAAGCGGTTCGCCATCGACGACCAGATCGGCATCGACGGCGTAGACCGCGCGCTCGGCATACTCGGCGGGCAGAACGAATCGGCCGCCCGCGGAAAACTCGGCGGCGAGATAGAACATCGGCGCGAAGATGCGCACCGGCGCATGCAGGCCGAGCGCATCGCCGACGACGAGGCGCAGGCGCACGCCGTCGCGCTCGATCGTCGGCAGGCTCGCGACCGGATGATGATGGAATTCGGGCGCGACCTCTTCCGCCGACCGCGGCAACGCGACCCAGATCTGGATGCCGTGCAGTTTCTGGCCCGAGGCGCGCTCCGCATCGGGCGTGCGCTCGGAGTGGACGATGCCGCGGCCGGCGGTCATCCAGTTGACATCGCCGGGACGGATGTCCTGCACGCTGCCGAGCGAGTCGCGGTGGCGGATCGCGCCCTCGAACAGGTAGGTCACCGTGGCCAGACCGATATGCGGGTGCGGGCGCACGTCCATGCCCGTACCCGGCGCCATCGTCACCGGCCCCATATGGTCGAAGAACACGAACGGGCCGATGTGGCGCGCCTCGATGTGCGGCAACAGGCGGCGCACGACGAAGCCATCGCCAAGATCGTGGACGCGACCTTCGATGAAACGGGAATCGGAGCGACTCATGATGTCTCGAATCCGAGAGGGCGACGGCAAGGAGTGTAGCCTTTGCTTCGCGAAAAATGCGAACCCCGGCGTGCGAACCAAACTGCTGGTTTTTTCGCACAGCGGCCCCATGTCTGCGTCATCGAATCCAACCGGAGTTCCTCATGATAAACATCGACCCCGTTTCCCAGCGCGAAACCCATCGCCAGATTGCGCGCATCGTGCGCGGTCTGCCGACCAGCGACGGCGCGGGGGTCAAGCTGACGCGCGTCATCGGTCAGCCCGCACTCGACATGCTCGATCCCTTTTTGATGCTCGATGAATTTCGTTCGGATTCCGGCAGCGACTATATCGCCGGCTTCCCCGAACATCCCCATCGTGGTTTCGAAACCGTCACCTACATGCTCGCCGGGCGCATGCGCCACGGCGACAACCAGGGCAACTCGGGCCTGCTCACGCCGGGCAGCGTGCAGTGGATGACCGCGGGCCGCGGCATCGTCCATTCGGAAATGCCCGAGCAGGAGGACGGCCTGATGCAGGGCTTCCAGCTCTGGGTCAACTTGCCCGCCAAAGACAAGATGACCACGCCGCGCTATCAGGATATCGCGCCCGAACGCATCCCCGAGGTATCGCTCGCGCCTGGCGTGAAAGCGCGCATCATCGTCGGCGAGCAGGCCGGCGTGCGCGGGCCGGTCGACAATGTCGCAACCGATCCACTGTATCTGGACGTGCATCTGGATGCGGGTGCGTCGAGCGAAATAGCCATTCCGGCAGGACACAACGGCTTCATCTACGTTTACGAAGGTCGGGCGACGGTCGGCGAAAGCGCTTCCGGCGATCTGGTGCGCGGCGACCTTGGCGTACTGAGCGCCGGCGGAGAAAAAGTCTGCATCGCAGCGCCGATCCCGACGCGAGCGATTGTCGTTGCCGGTCGACCGCTCAACGAGCCGGTCGCAAAGTACGGGCCTTTCGTGATGAACACGCAGCAGCAAATCATCCAGGCAGTCGAAGATTTTCGCGCCGGTCGGTTTTGAGGAACGACACAAACCGTTGCTTTCCCGCCGAGGCCGGTTTCGCTCTCCGTATACTCTGCGCGAACCCCGGCAGGAAGGCTCCCGGCGAGAACGGGAACGGAATCGATCGATGTCGCATCCAATGACCTGAAGCTCGTGGAGTTTCGTCAATCGACCTTGCGATGGAGACCGTTGCCATGCTCACCTATACCTTGATTCTCTTTGCCATTGCCGCCGTCGGCGGCCTGATACTCGCAGCCCATGTCCTGCGCGGAAAATTCGCCCCCTGGGCTCTGTCGGTGCTGCATGCGCTGCTGGGCGCGGCCGGGCTGATCCTGCTGCTCGTCATGGTGTTGCAAGGCTCGGCGTCGCAGCGCGTTCTTGCCGGTTTCGTGTTGCTCCTGATCGCCGCACTCGGCGGCTTCTTCCTGGCATCTTTTCACTTGCGCAAGAAGCTGCCGCCCAAGGCGGTGGTGATCGTTCATGCAAGTGTGGCCGTGATCGGCTTTCTGACGTTGCTGAGCTTGGCGATCTGACCGTGCGGCACCCTCTGCATCCCGCATTGGTGCATTTCCCGGTCGCGTGCTGGTCGCTGGCCGTGGCAGCCGATTTCGCCGGTTGGCATTTCGGCGAAATGGCCTGGTCCTGGTCCGGTGGGTTGCTCGCGGTCGGCTGCGCGATGGCGCTCGTCGCCATGATCGCAGGCCTGGTGGAACTCTCCCGTGTACCGGATGGGCCCGCGATGCGCGATGCCTATCTGCACATGGCCGCGATGCTGGCGGCATTTGCCTTCTTCACCTCACGCCTTCTGCTACGCCTGGAGCATTTCCACCCGCTCGCACCGGATGGATTGTCGATGATCCTCGATGTCGGCGGCTTTTTCACCCTCGTCATCGGCGGCTGGCTCGGTGGCCGTCTGGTCTACGGCCACGGCGTCGGGCGCAACTGAACGCGCTTGTGTATTGCATATCGAAGAGTTCACAAGCAGGAATATTTTCCGACTCAGCGAGACATCGATGCCCCAAACGAACCCGTCAACGCCGGCCCTGTTGTCGAAAAATACCGCGGATGTCGATCTCGCGAAGCACGCGGCAGCCGGCGACGCTGCGGCTTTCGAAGCCATCATGCGTCGCCACAACCGGCTTTTGTTCCGAACTGCGCGCAGTATTTTGAAGAGCGACTCCGAGGCCGAAGATGCGTTGCAGGAGGCCTATTTGTGCGCGTGGCGTGCGCTGGCTGGTTTTCGCTCGGAAGCTCAACTCTCGACGTGGCTGGTGCGTATCGTTGCCAATGAGGCACTCGGTCGGTTGCGTCGAAAAGAAGCGCCCGTCATTCCTCTGGATGCCACCATGAATGTCTTTGATTTCGAATCCCCCGGCGCCATCGCCGATGATCCGGAACTTCGGCCCGATCGCACTGCGGCACAGGCCGAATTGCGCACCCTGATGGAGGCGCGCATCGACCGATTGCCCGAAGCATTTCGCATCGTCTTCATGCTTCGCGCCGTGGAGGAAATGAGCGTCGAGGAGGTCGCGCAGGCGCTGGCGATTCCCGAGGCCACCGTACGCACTCGTTATTTTCGTGCGCGCAGCCTGCTGCGCGAGCAACTGGCAAGTGACGTCGATCTTGCGCTCGGCGACGCTTTCGCGTTCGACGGCGCACGTTGCAACCGGATCGTCGCCACCGTGTTGACGAAGGCGCGTGCAATTCCGAATTGATCCGGTTGCACGGTATCCACGCTAAGAAACGAAAACGCCCCGGCAGTCCTGCGACGACCGGGGCTCAAATTTGTCTGCTACTTCAGCCGATCAGGCGGGGTTGACTTCGTCCGCTTGCAGGCCTTTCTGACCCTGCACGACCTTGAAGCTGACCTTCTGACCTTCTTGCAGGGTACGGAAGCCGGTTCCCTGGATGGCGCGGAAATGCACGAACACATCCGGGCCGCTTTCGCGACTGATGAATCCGAACCCTTTGCTGTCGTTGAACCACTTGACAGTACCTACCTCACGATCCGACATAAAAGCTCCACGAAACGAACGAGACAAATCCGCACACGCAACGGCGCGGACGACTTACTGGCATGCACGGAAACGGATTGCCAATGTGACAATTGATGAACCGGTGAACACAGGCCCCAAGACTCACCAGTCGCAACTCACAGCCGCCTTGCAAACACAGTGCTTTAAGAATAACTCAATTTTTACAAAAAGAAATAGCCGCTGGCAACCAAACGAGATTTTCCATCTGCGCTTCGACACGAACGGTATTTTATGCTGCGTTGCAAAAATAACGGTGCGCAGCCAACCATCGGCAAGGCGACTTTGTGCGAAAATCGCACATCCATCTCAGTAGCTCGCCCGCAAACACGCGGCGTCAATCATGGATTCACCCGATATCGTGGCGCCGACGTATGTCAATCTGCTCGAACCGCCCGGCCTGATTGCCCAATTCCTCGCCTACCCGCCCTTGGGATTTTCGACCGCCACAACGCCGGATGGCGTGCCGTACTTCGTCGCTCCCTTCGATCTGCTGACCACCCTGGAGTCCACTGCGAAGCGGCGCATTGTCTCGCTGCCGCTGTACCGCTGGTGGGGTGCGTGGCTGAAACCCCGAACCTGCTTCATTGGTACAACCGCAACCGAATACGCGCCACTCCCTTCGCATACCGACCCAGCGTGCTTCGTCGACTGCATCAAGGCAGAGTTCGCACCAAAATACGCTTTTCTCATTGTCAAAGATCTACCCCAGAATTCACCCTTGCTGGATGCGGGAAGCAACGCGGTCAGCCGTCGCGTCGCGGATGCTTGCAGAAATGCCGGTTTTGCTCTCCTCGATGGCCAAGCGCTGGCCTATGTGACGATCGACTTCGCCTCGACCGACGAATACCTGTCGCGTCTCTCATCGGGACGACGCAAGGACATCCGCCGCAAGTTGCGCAGCGCCGCCGAACTCGATATCCAAACCATCGCCACTGGCGATGCCTGCTTTGCCGACGCCTCGGTACGTGCCGAGTTCTACGTCCTGTTCCGTCATGTTTACGATCAAAGCGACGTGCATTTCGACTTGCCCAGTGCCGAGTATTTCGATGCGATACTGCAAGATGCAAGCAGCGGTGGCGTGATTTTCGTCTATCACCACGCCGGTCGCATGATCGGTTACAACCTGTGCTACGTCTGCGATGGCAATCTCGTCGACAAATACGTCGGTTTTGTTTATCCGCAAGCCCGCGAATCGAATCTGTATTTCGTCAGTTGGATGCACAACCTCGACTATGCCGTGAAGCACGGCCTCAAACACTACATCGCAGGCTGGACCGACCCCGAAATCAAACGTTATCTAGGCGCAAAATTTACCTTTACGCGTCACGCGGTATACATTCGCAACCCCTTGCTGCGCGCCATCCTTCGCCGTTTCTCGCACGCTTTCGAGAGCGATCGTGCGGCGCTGGAAGCCGCGTGACGTCGAACCCCAATTTCATGAATCAGCGCCCCGTCATTCTCGATTTCGATCGCTCGGTCGGTGAACTGCCCGATGCGCTGCACGTCGATCTCGCCGACCGCCAGGAAACGCTCCGCTTTGGCTGTTCGATCGCGAACATGGAAGCGTTTTCGCGCCAACTCGACGCAGTGCTGCCAGCCGAATACGGCACCGTCTTCATGGGCAGTGGCGATTTTCACCACATCAGTTGGCCATTGATCCGGCGCCTGCGCAACAAAGGACCCTTTCAGGTCATCGTTTTCGACAATCACCCCGACAACATGCGTTTTCCGTTCGGCGTCCACTGCGGCTCCTGGGTGCGCCGCGTGGCCGCCTTGGCGCACGTCAGCCACGTTCACGTCGTTGGCATCACCTCGAACGACGTCGGTGTCGCACACGCGTGGGAAAATTATCTGCGCCCACTCTATGCCGGAAAACTGACCAACTGGTGCATGGACGTCGATACGCGCTGGGCGACGCGCATCGGGCTGGGGCGATCGTTCAAGGTATTTCCCGACCCCGATGCACTGATTGCTCATTTCATTGCGATGCTGGAGCAATCACCGCAACTAACTTATTTGTCCATCGACAAAGACGCGCTCAGCCCCGATGCCGCGCACACGAACTGGGATCAAGGTCGGCTGCTCGAACATCACCTAAACGCCGTAATCGACACACTGGCCAGCCATCTCATCGGCAGCGATATCAACGGCGAAGTTTCGGCGCACGAATACGCCACGCCGTGGAAGCGCTGGCTTAGCCGCGCCGATGGCCAAGCCGCCGTGCCGACCGCCGAACTCATCCTGTGGCAGGTACAACAGCGCGCGCTCAATCATCGTTTGCTGGCTCGCATTCAAGGTTGTTAGTACAACCTCTTCAGATAGCGACGACATGGCGAAAGCCCGAATCGCGCCGCAGCAGTTGCGCCGCCGCTCCGCTCAACGTGTAAACTGTTCGCGTCGATTGCGAATTCGATCTGCACAATGGAACCCGAAGAAGAACTTCACGAAGACCAATGGTGGATCGCCTCGCTCGGCGACGCGCTCGTCTGGGCACGCATGCGGATTTTCGATTCAGGTGTCGCCGAGGTTTTCAATGCCGAGGGCGATGTATTGCGCTACGACGACGAAGATGCGGCACGCATGGCGTTGCTCGATGCCGAATTTCGCGCCTTCGACGGCCTAGACGACGACGATGCCACCGTGCTGGGTTTCGAATTGGATTCAATTGAACCGCCGGATGCCGAAAACGACGACGAACTGCTGCCGCTGATGACCGAAAAATTGTCCATGCGGCATTGACCGACGCGAACACGCGGCCTCGCCGCGCACATGCGGCAGCATTTTTTCCCATAACCATTGAATGGCCCACCATGGATCTCGATCTTTCCGGTAAACACGCGCTTGTCTGCGGTGGTTCGCAAGGCATTGGCTATGCCACCGCAAACGAACTCGCGCGCCTCGGCGCAGACGTTACCCTGCTCGCACGTTCACGCGAGCAACTCGAAGTCGCGCTCGGTCGATTGCCTGTGGTGCATACGGCGCAACGGCACGCATGTATCGCGGTCGACATGCGCGATCGCGTGGCGCTGCACGACAAGACTCAGGCGACGATCTGCGCACCGAAACCGGTGCAGATACTGATCAACAATACGGGCGGCCCTCCGGGCGGCCCGGCTCGGGACGCACGAATCGATGAATTCACCGAGGCTTTTCAGCAGCACTTGATCGCCAATCACGTATTGCTGCATGCCGTGTTGCCTGGCATGCGCGCATCCGGTTACGGGCGCATTGTCAACGTGATCTCGACGTCGGTGAAGGAGCCGATCCGAAATCTTGGTGTTTCCAACACCATCCGCGGCGCCGTCGCGAGTTGGGCAAAAACATTGGCAACCGAACTCGGCCCTTTCGGCATCACGGTGAACAACGTGTTGCCCGGCTACACGAAGACGCAGCGACTCGATCAAATCCTCGACGACCGTACCAAAGAAACTGGGAAAACGCGCCAGGACATTGCCAAAGCGATGCTCGAAAGCGTGCCTCTGGGGCGCTTTGCCGAACCGAGTGAAATCGCCAGCGTCATTGCCTTCCTCGCCTCACCCGCTGCCGCCTATGTGAACGGCATCAATGTGCCGGTGGACGGCGGTCGCATGCAGTCGCTGTAAATTCGCCTTTCCGGATTCGCCTCACAGACTCCCGGGCTCCCGGCGCGACTCGCGACCTGTGTGCATGCCAGCCCTGCTAGACTTGCGTCCATGAGCCAGAACAAAACCCCCAGCCTCGCCCATTTGCTTGAACGCAACCGTGTCTGGTCGCTCGACCTGCGTGCGCACGATCCGGATTTTTTCCATCGCCTTGCGGAACAACAGGCGCCGAAATATCTGTGGATCGGCTGCTCGGATTCGCGTGTGCCGGCGAACCAGATCATCGACATGGCGCCGGGCGAGGTTTTCGTCCATCGCAACGTGGCCAACGTGGTCGTTCATACCGACCTGAATTGTCTGTCTGCGATCCAGTTTTCCGTCGACGTACTCAAGGTCGAGCACATCATCGTCGTCGGTCATTACGGTTGCGGTGGCGTCAAGGCCGTACTGGACGGCGCCCGCTTGGGTCTCGTTGACAATTGGCTGCGTCATGTCAGCGATGTATCGCACAAGCATTCGGTACTGCTCAATCAGGTCTCTCTCGGCCATCTGCGTCACGCCCGATTGTGCGAGCTCAATGTCATCGAGCAAGTCGTCAATATCGCGCACACGACCATCGTCCGCGATGCGTGGGAGCGCAGTCAGAACCTGACCGTGCACGGCTGGTGCTACAGTCTCGAAAACGGCTTGGTAAACGATCTCGGCATCGAGATCGACAGTCACGTCCACATCGCCGATCAGTACGCGCACGCCCTGTCGCGCATCCAGGAAAATCTCGAACGTATCGCCTAGAGCCACTCGATGAAAAGACGAATCCGGTCTTGCTTGCTGCCCATCGCCGCCGTGTTGCTGACGATGAATTGCGGCAGTTTGCTCGCCGATTCGACGCACCGCAGTCAGGAGTCGCCGACCGTACGCGAGATGACACCGGCCGAATGGAAGCGATTGCAATTGGCGGCAGCGGACAAATCCGAAGAAATTATGCGCCGTGCGCAAACGCAGTCCGGCTTGCTCGCCCAGTACCTGACGATGCAGTCAGCCTACGACGCGAACAAGGAACGTGCGTTCCGGTTGATTTTCGGGCAATACCTGTCGTGGTTCCAAACCTGGATAGGCGACTACGAAGGCGCCGCCAAATCATTCTCGATCGCCCAGCCAGCGCAAGCAGACGACGCGCCATCGCCATTGACCGGTGACTGGCAGGTGCGGCGCGCGGATGAAGCCGTGCTCGACTTGGCGAAGGATCGCAAGGCCATATTTTTCAATGAAGCGCACAGTGCACCGATCACGCGCACGCTGACCGTGGCCTTGCTCGCCCGCTTGCGAGCGCAGGGATTCACACATTTTTCGGCGGAAACGCTCTATGCCAGTGAAATCGAGAATTTGCACAAACGCGGCTACCCGATCGCGAAAGACGGCTTCTACGTCCAGGAACCGATCTACGGAGAAATGGTGCGTGCCGCACTGAAGCTCGGCTTTACCGTCGTCGCCTACGATGTCGAGGACGCGGGCACCGGGGATGCGCGCGAACGCGCCGGTGCGCAAGCGCTTTTCGATCGGGTATTCAAACGCGACCCCAAGGCCCGACTGATCGTCAATGCCGGGTTCGGCCACATCCAGAAAAGCGGCGTCTATCTGGGCGGTTCGAGCATGGCGACCTTCTTCAAGAAGATCAGCGGCATCGATCCATTGTGTATCGAGCAAACCATGCTGATCGCACACCCGGACGCCGATCAGGACCACCCTTACTATGGCCCCGTGATGCAGGCCAGTCATTCCACTGTACCCTTCGTTTTCGTACGAAGCGGCAAAGCCTGGAGTCTCAAACCTCAACTCTACGATGTCAGCGTGTTTTTCCCGCGAGGTGGAACCCATGAGGGCCGCCCGAATTGGGTCGATATCGATGCGACGCGCCGTGCCTACCCCGTCGGCGGCGAACTTTGCCGCAAACAATTTCCTTGCCTGATCGAGGCTCGCTACGAGAACGAGGACGACTCGAGCGTGGCCGCGGATCGCACCTTGCTCAACGTGGTCGATCCGGACACGCCGCTCTCCGAACGCCTCACCACGAACTTCGCCAACGTGCAGAGTCGCCTTTACCTGTTCCCTGGAAAATTTCACCTCACCGCAATCGACAGGCACGGCCGCGTGCAGTACAGCGCAAGCATGACGATCGGCCAGGAAGACAGGAAAGTACACTGAAGCTGCGCCGCAGCACTGTTGCGCTCGCATCGAAAAAACGCCCCCCCGCGACGAACGACTCTCACACGAATTACCCCACACTCCGAATCGACTCTCATGCTCGCTCCGCCAATCGATCTGCAAAAATGGATTGCCACCCATCGCGATGCGCTGAAACCGCCTGTCGGCAACAAATGCATCGTCGACAGCGACTTCATCGTCATGATCGTTGGCGGGCCGAACGAACGCACCGACTATCACTACGAGGAAGGCCCGGAATTTTTCTACCAGATCGAGGGCGAAATGGTGCTGAAAGTACAAGACGACGGCTGCGTGCGGGACATCCCCATCCGTGCCGGCGAGCTGTTCTATCTGCCACCGCGCGTACCGCATTCGCCGCAGCGTTTTGCGGGCGGCGTGGGATTGGTCATCGAACGCAAACGGCTTGCGCACGAACAGGACGGGCTGCTGTGGTTCTGTGCGAGTTGCAATCGCAAACTGCACGAAGAATATTTTCACCTGGGCAACGTCGAACACGACTTTCCACCCGTGTTCGATCGTTACTACCGTTCGCTCGATGCACGCACTTGCAAAAGTTGTGGCGACGTCGCCTCGGTACCAGAAAAATACCGGTGATGCCGTGTCTCAACTGCAGCGTTCGGACTAGGGGGCACGTCCTGGCCTGACCGGAATCGGCACGCTGCATACATCGATGTGGCCCAGCGGCGTTTTGTAGAAATCGTCGATGCGGTTACGCCGCGATTCGATCAGCGCCGCAAAAGTCGGCGTATCGGTTCGCATGATTTCGAGACGAGTGCGTTCGCCTTCCGGCACGTCGGCCGCAAGGCGCACGCGCTCGATCCGAACCCGCTGCTCGGGTTTATCGTAAAACCCCATTTCTGCAGTGCCACGCGGCAGGCTCGACAGCAACTCCATGCCCTGCACGACGCGCCCCACAGCGGTGATATTGCGTTCGAGCCAGCGCGGCGCTTGGCCGATCACGGCATAAAGCTCGGCCCCTCCCCCGGAGTCGACACCCAGGTCACGCCCAACCCCAACCGTGCCGTAGCAATGCGCAAGCCAGGCTTGACCGAGCTTCGGGTCGCGCGCACTCGCGAAGTCGCCCGAGAAACCCGTCTGCGCGGCATAACCATCGGCATCCGGCAAGCGCACAAACGACGCGATATTCGCACTCGACGTGGTGAACTCCGCCTTCAACGTGCGCTGGGCGGTCTTGATCGGCCTCTGCCTCGTTTTGTCGTCGGCATCCGGATCGCCCCACTGCACGACGTAGTTGTCCTGCACGCGCAAAATCGCAAGACCATCGAAGTATCCCTCCGCCACCAAGGCCTTGATGTTGGCGACATGTTTCGGCGCGAAAGCGGGCGCCAGTTCGATCACCACGCGGCCTGCCTTGAGATCGAGATAAAGCGTATTCGCCGGGTCGAGCGCGTGCCAATCTGCCGCTTTCGAGTTTTTGACGACATCGGCCAGGGTTGGCGGCCGTTTCGCTGCGCCATCGGCTGCGAGCACGTTCATTGCCCATGTCAATGCCAGCGCACCCACCACGCCGAACAATCCGGATTCGATTCGCATCGCATACCTCGCTTTGAGTGGAAACAGCCTATTTCTTCGCGTCGCGCGTGTCGTTCGCCAGCACGCCCAAACGCACGATCCGCACACTTCGCACGCCGCCGCGATCGACGGTCAATGTCACGCGCTTGCCCATGTGCGCGCGCAGGCGCTGACGAAAATCGTCGAGATCGCGCACCGCATCGCCATTGAATTCGAGCACGACATCGCCGGGGCGAAGATTCGCACTCGATGCCGGTGTGCCATCCGATACCTTGCCAATCTGTACGCCGCCGGCCACGCCCAACTTCCGTTTCTCATCGTCGGTAAGGCTGCGAAACTGTGCGCCGAACGGCAACTTGAAACGCACGTAATACTCGGCGAGCAAGGCAACGTCGGCGGGATCGATCGCCGTCGCACACGATGCCGCCGTTTCGGCGACGAACCGGTCCGCGAATTTCTTTTCTCCCGACAGCGCGTAAACGTAAACCTTGTCCGCACCGTGTTCGACACCTTGACGTGCGACCCACGCACGCGCTGCGGCATCGACGAACGGGTGGCAACCCACTCCGATGCGGACATAGCCTTTTGCATTCGCCTTGCGTCGCTCGGCATCGATATCGATGCCGTCGACGATCTCTGGTTGCGCCGGCACCGGCGCCGCACGCAACTCAGCGACAACGTTCGCATCACGCTGTGGCGCGATGAAATAATGCCCTCGTTCGACATCGACGACCCGAGCGTCCGGGTTCGCGCGATCGGGTCCGCCTCGAAACCCGGCGCAACTTGCGAGCGCAAGCGTCGACACGACCACGAGCGTCGGCTTGCGCAACTTTGCGATGGACATGGCATGCATACGCGGCGATAGTAGCGCTTTGCTTGTTCGATGCCCATGTCGTCTACCCTCGTCGCCCCGGCCGATTCCAAACGCACGTTGCGCATCGCGCAATCCCAAATCCACTTCTGCGTATTGCTGTGGGGTTTCACCGCAATCCTCGGCAAATTGATCTCGCTGCCGGCACTCGATCTGGTGCGCTGGCGCATGCTGATTGTCGTCATCGCGTTGTCGCTCGCGCCAAAAGTCTGGCGCGGCCTGCGCGCGATCTCGCTGCGCCTGCTTCTGGCCTATGCCTTGGTCGGCTTGTTTGTTTCGTTGCACTGGCTGGCGTTCTATGCCTCGGTCAAGCTCGCCAATGCTTCGGTGGGTGCGACCTGCATCGCCATCGCGCCAGTGTTTCTCGCCGTGCTCGAACCCTGGTTGGCGCGGCGAAAATTCCGCTGGCACGAATTGTGGATCGGCATTGGCGTCGTCCCCGGCGTTGCCTTGGTCGTCGGCGGCATTCCGGCAGAAATGCGCTTTGGGGTGCTCGTCGGCGTGGTCTCGGCCTTTTTTTGCGCGTTGTTCAGTGCGCTCAACAAGCGTCTGGTCGAGCAGGCCGACCCGTTTACCGTGACCGCGATCGAACTCGGTACCGGTGCGCTCATTCTCTGGTTGATCGCCGGAGCGATTCCGCACGAAGGCAGCGTGTTCGACCTGCCCAACCAGCACGACTCGTTCTTCCTGCTGGTGCTCGCGATCGCCTGCACGCTGGTGCCGTTCACGCTGTCGCTGGTCGCCCTGCGCCACTTGTCGGCGTTCGCGGTGGAGCTCGCGGTCAACCTCGAACCGGTTTACGCGATCCTGCTTGCGATCCCGCTGTTCGGCGAACAGCGCGACCTCGACCTTGCGTTCTACCTCGGCGTCGCCATCATCATCGGTGCCGTGCTCGTGCATCCCGTGCTCGAACGGCGGCGACCGCACAAGGTCGAAACCAACGTCGCGGGTGCCGTCGACTAGCGGAACCTTTACCGCCAATTCAATCGCAAGAGCCGGAGTGTTTGCGATCATGCGCGTCGATACACTGCGTCCGCCTCCGCACAAACTTGAAGGAACGCAGATGAACGCCATGCCGAGAAGCTCTGCCGTCGAAGCCGATCCGCGCTGGTCGGCCGTGGTCGCGAAAGACGCGAAAGCCGACGGCATCTTTTGGTATTCGGTCAGGACTACCGGCGTTTATTGTCGCCCCTCCTGCGGTGCGCGCCTGCCGCGTCCCGAGAACATCGATTTCCACGCGTCGCGCGCCGACGCGGAAAAAGCCGGTTATCGGCCATGCAAGCGCTGCAAACCCGAACAGGCTTCGCTTGCGGAACGACATGCGACCTTGATTCTCGCCGCCTGCCGCCGAATCGAAAATGCCGATGGCATACCAAGCCTGGAAGCGATCGCGACGCAGGCGGACATGAGTCCGCATCACTTCCATCGCGTGTTCAAGGCTGTCACGGGCGTGACGCCGAAGGCCTACGCCATGGCCCATCGGGCGCAGCGTGTGCGCGACGAACTCCATCGTCGAACGCGCATCACCGATGCGATTTTCGATGCCGGTTACAACTCGAACACGCGTTTCTACGAAAGATCCAATGCTCTGCTCGGCATGACTCCGAGCAAATGGCGCCGAGGTGGCCAGGGTGCCGACATCCGCTTTGCCATCGGTGAATGTTCACTCGGCGCGATTCTGGTCGCATGCAGCGCCAAGGGCGTCTGCTCAATCCAGATAGACTCGGAACCGGATCTGCTTGTGCACAACTTGCAAGACCGATTCCCGAATGCCCGCCTGATCGGCAACGATGACGAATTCACCCAACTCGTCGCCCGTGTGATCGGCTTTGTGGAAGCACCGCGATCGGGTTTCGAACTGCCGCTCGATATTCGCGGCACGGCATTTCAACAACGTGTCTGGGATGCGTTACGCAGGGTTCCCGCCGGATCGACGGCAAGCTATCGCGACATCGCCGAGCGCATCGGCGCGCCGAAAGCCGTGCGCGCCGTCGCTCGCGCATGCGCCCAGAACGAGATCGCGGTGGCGATTCCCTGCCATCGCATCGTGCGCACGGATGGCGCACTGTCCGGCTATCGCTGGGGTGTCGAACGCAAACAAGTGCTGCTCGAACGCGAACGCAATAAAAAATGAGCGGCGAAGTTCCGTTCAGCGCACCATGGGAGGACGCGGCGAAATCGTGCGCTGCGGCGGCGAACAGAGTGGCGACAGCGTTCCGCTCAGACCCTCGCTATCGTGCGCGAATGTCGCCAATGCCGGGCCACCGTTGCGCACCAACGTCACGACATAAATGCTGTCGTAGTCGTCGTCTGGCCAGGTAGGCACGCTCGCGGCGATTCCGCCATTGTGCTTGACGATATTGGTTACCAGAGTGACGAGCTTGTTGTGTTCCCAGGCAAGCAACACCGTTGCGTTCTGATATTTTGCTTTGGACAATTCGGATTCGACGTCATCGGTGTCGCTCTTGCCATACTTGAGATTGACGGTCGTACCCGCCGCAACCGCCGTGGGCTCGACCGTGCCGAGCGCACGCAAGTACCAGTAGTCGACGCCATTGTCATCCTGCTTCTGCGATGGCGCGACCGCAAAGACGAAATTCGGCACGCCGTATCGTGGAATCAAGACATCGGGCAATGCCAATGCACGATTTTGCCCTTGGCAGGTCAATTGCCCGTTGTCGACATTGGCCGGTTTTTCGCCATGACGGATGAAGACGAGCGTCTCTACATTCGACACTGCCGCCATGCCCGTACCGGCGCCGAACCCGAGGACCAACGTCAATATTTTCAATGCACGATGCAGCATGCCGACCTCGCAATGAACTTCATCCGGGGGACCCGAATCAAACTGCCTGAGCTTCGCCCGCATGATCGCACACATGCATTTTGCTTACCTCATGAAGCGGGCTGCTGGCATGCGGGAGTTCAAGCGGCATTCACCAGAAGGTCGTTGACTCGGCGCACGTAGGCCGCAGGGTCTTCAAGTTGCTGGCCTTCGAGAATTCGGGCCTGTTCCAGCAACAGCAGCGCAAGGTCGCCCGCCCGCGCGTTGTCGCCCTCGCTTTCGAGACGCTTGACCAGCACGTTGGTCGGGTTGATCTCGAGCACGGGTTTGGACTCGGGCGCATCGTGGCCGGCCTGCTTGAGCAGACGTTGCATCGCCGGGCTCATGTCATGTTCGTCGAGCACGAGCACCGCGGGCGAATCGGTCAGGCGCGCGGACACACGCACCTCGCGCACACGCTCGCCGAGCAAGTCCTTCAATTTCTTGACCACGCCTTCGGCGGCCTTCTCGGCTTGCTTGCGCTGCTCTTCGTTTGCACCGCCGAACTTCGACAAATCCAGATCGCCCTTGGCGACATTGCGCAGCTTCTTGCCGGCGTATTCGGTGAGATAATTCGACAGCCACTCATCGATGCGATCGGTCAGCAGCAGCACTTCGATGCCGTGCGTCTTCAAGGCTTCGAGTTGCGGGCTGCTCCTGGCCGCGGCATAGCCGTCCGCGGTGAGATAGTAGATGTCATCCTGACCGGCTTTCATGCGACCGATGACGTCATCGAGCGAGACGGTCTGCTCGGCGCCACCCGTATGCGTCGAAGCGAAGCGCAGCAGTTTGGCGATGCGCTCCTTGTTGGCGAAGTCCTCGGCGATACCTTCCTTGAACACCTGGCCGAATTCCTTCCAGAACGTCGCGAATTTTTCTGGTTCGTCTTTGGCCAGCTTGTCGAGCAGGTCGAGCACGCGCTTGGTGCAGGCAGCCTTGAGTTTTTCCAAGTTGCGGTTCTGCTGCAAGATCTCGCGGCTGACGTTGAGCGGCAGGTCGTCCGAGTCGACCACGCCGCGCACGAAGCGCAGATAGGCCGGCAACAGTTGCTCGGCCGCGTCCATGATGAAAACACGCTTGACGTAGAGCTTGAGCCCCTTGCGTTCGTCACGACCGCCGCCCATGAAATCGAACGGCGACTTCGCCGGGATGTAGAGCAAGGACGTGAAGTTCTGGTTGCCCTCGACGCGGTTGTGCGTCCACGCGAGTGCGTCGTTGAAGTCGTGCGAAATGTGCTTGTAGAAATTCTGGTATTCCTCATCGCCGAGTTCGGACTTGGGCCGCGTCCACAGCGCCGAGGCCTGGTTGACGACCTCCCATTCATCGGTCGACTTGCCGTCCTTCTCGACCGGCATGCGGATCGGGAACCCGATATGGTCCGAGTAGCGCGCGACGAGGCTGCGCAGCTGCCAAGCATGGAGAAATTCGTCCTCGTCCGCTTTCAGATGCAAGGTGACTGATGTACCGCGTTCGGCAACATCGAGGGTTTCCAGCGTGTATTCGCCCGTACCGGTCGACTCCCAGCGCACGCCGGTGGCGATGTCTTCTCCGGCCTTGCGCGTAGTCAGCGTCACCTTGTCGGCGACGACGAAAGCAGAATAAAACCCGACGCCGAACTGGCCGATCAGATTCGCATCGGCCTTCTTCTCGACCGACAGCGCTTCGAGATACTTGCGCGTGCCGGAGCTCGCGATGGTACCGATGTTGGCGATGACCTCGTCGCGAGTCATGCCGATGCCGTTATCCCGGATCGTCAACGTGCGCGCGTCCTTGTCGACACGGATGTCGATGCGCAGCTCGCCGGAGCCGCTGAGCAGTTCCGGCTTGCCCAGCGCTTCAAAGCGCAGCTTGTCGCATGCGTCGGACGCATTCGACACGAGCTCGCGCAGGAAAATTTCCTTGTGCGAGTAAAGCGAATGGGTGACCAAATGCAGAACCTGAGCGACTTCTGCTTCGAATTTGTGCGTCTGTGCGGTTGAACTCACAGCGGAATTTCCTCTGTCTGGAAACGGATGCGGCACGAATAAGGGCGGCGCGACGGGATTTCAAGCGCTCGCGTGTGCGCGAATTCGCCAATCAGGCCGCCCCGTCCGCGACAAAGGCGTTTCGCTCTACATGAGGCAGCGGCTCGTCAGGCCGTTGTGGCGTCCCGCGGTGGCAATGCGAAGCCCGCAAAGACAAAGCGGTCGCCATTGCTGACGACCGCTTTGGACGAGGAGCACAGACGCGACTCAATGCTCCAAGAGGGTGCCGATGCATTCATCCTTGAATGCCCAAGTAGCAAAGGCCCATCTGGGCGCACTTCCCGGCGAGGCTATCGCTTCACCGGGGGCATGAAACTTACGCTTCCGCAGAAGCCGTCGGCTTGGACAGATCTTCCTGAATGCGCGCAGCCTTGCCTTCGAGGCCACGCAGGTAGTACAGCTTCGCCCCGCGAACCTTGCCGCGACGCTTGACGCTGACCGAGTCGATGATCGGGCTGTGCGCCTGAAACACACGCTCGACGCCGAAGCCGTGCGACATCTTGCGCACCGTGAAAGCCGAGTTGAGGCCCGCGTTCTTCTTCGCGATGACCACGCCTTCGTAGGCCTGCACGCGTTCGCGATTGCCTTCCTTCACCTTGACGTTGACGACCACCGTATCGCCCGGACTGAACTCGGGCAACTTGCGGCTGATCTGGGAAGCTTCAAATTGTTGGAGGAGATTCATGACACCCACTTGCTCGTTGGAATGGAAAGGAAAAGTCGTTTCGGAAAGCGCCGATGGGAGGGTCGCTGCTCGTTCCTTGCCATCACGGATGGTGGCAAGTATAGACCTGGATTTGGGCTGCTCTGACAACCCGTTTCACAATTTCTTTGTATCTTTCTGAAAATCAAGCAAAAATAAATTTTCTTCGGGCTTTAACTCCACTCGGGCCAGAAGCTCGGGCCGACGCAACCAGGTACGTCCAAGTGCCTGTTTTTTACGCCATTTTTCGATCGCAGCATGATCGCCCGAGAGCAGCACGCTTGGCACCTCGCCCAGCTCGTGCTGCGGCGGGCGGGTGTAGTGCGGACAATCGAGCAGGCCGTCGGAAAACGAATCCTGCTGCGCCGATGCCACATCGTTGAGCGCGCCGTCTTGCAAGCGTCCCAACGCATCGATCACCACAGCCGCTGCCAGCTCGCCGCCCGACAACACGTAGTCGCCGATCGAAATTTCTTCGTCGACTTCGTGCTCGATCAGACGCTCATCCACCGCTTCGTAGCGTCCGCACAAGAGGATCAAGCGATCTTCCTGAGCCAACGCGCGAACCTTGTCTTGCGTGAGCCGCGTTCCTTGCGGGCTCAGGTAAATCGTTCGTACCGGCCTTGCATCTGCCGCACGTGCCGCGCGAAGCGCATCGCGCAACGGGTCGATCAGCATCACCATGCCGGGACCGCCGCCGAAGGGCCGCTCGTCCACGCGCCGATACGCATCCGTTGCGTAGTCGCGCGGATTCCAGCCGTGCACCTCGATCAGCCCGCGTTCGCGCGCCCGCCCGACCACACCGATCCGCGCCGCCGCATCGACGAATTCGGGGAACAGCGTGACGACATCGATCCGCATGCAAGCTTGCCTCAGTGCCCGACCCGTTTCCGGCTGCGCTTGGTACATCAAAAATCTGCATCCCAATCAACCAGGATTCTGCCGCCGTCGACGTCGACCTGTTTGACGAACTCATCGATCACAAACGGCACCAGTCGCTCGCGTTCGCCGTCGCGGACGACAAGCACATCGTTCGCACCGGTCGAAAACACATGATCGACCTTGCCGAACGCACTGCCTTCGAGATTGACCATATCCAGCCCTTCGAGATCGACCCAGTAGTACTCGCCGGGCTTCGGTTTCGGCAGTGCCGAACGCAAGATGCGAATCTCGGCGCCGACCAAGGCCGCCGCTGCGTCGCGACTGTCGACTCCGGGCAAATGGGCGACCACGCCCTTGCCTTGGGACCGCCCTCTCGCTCCCGCATACTCGACACCGATATCGGCAGAACCGACAAACCAGGGCGAATACTTGAAGATGCGCAGGCGCGGCTCGCTGTAGGACTCGATCTTGACCCAGCCCTCGATGCCGTAGAGCCCGACGATCTTGCCGAGAACCAGAAGCTTGCCGTCGCGCGTGGCCATGCCTGCGGCCTCGCGTGCGATCAGGCCGCGGCCTTGGCCTGCTTGCCGGCTTCTTTCAGCAGCGCACGCACCTTGTCGCTCAGCTGCGCACCCTTGGCAACCCAGGCGTTGACGCGATCCACGTCGAGTTGTAGACGCGTTTCCTTGCCTGAGGCGATGGGGTTGAAGAAACCCACGCGTTCGATGTTGCGCCCGTCGCGCGCCTTGCGCTCGTCGGCAACGATGACGTGGTAAAACGGGCGGCCTTTGGCGCCGCCACGGGAAAGACGAATCTTGACCATGTTTATTTCTCGAGAATTTATCGGGTACTTTTTGTTCCCGAGCCGATCGCAGAAACCGCGACTCGTCCGACGATACGCGGACAACGACTTCGGGAGCCGCACATTCTAGCGAATAACGTGGAAAAATCAAAGGAATTTCAAGCGAGTGCACGTGCATCGATGTTTTGCGGCACGCAGCAAGCGCAAATTCCGTGGCCCATTGCACCGCCGCCGCCCGATTGACAATGCCGCGCAGGCCTGCTCACACTCGCACGCGTCATGCCCATGCATATCGATACTAGGAAATTGCCTTGAATCCAACGCCTGCCGCTTCCACCGCTGTCGACGCACCTTTCATTGCGGCCGATGTCGGCGGAACGCACGCTCGCCTCGCCCTCGTGCGTGCCACTGCGCAAAGCGCGGTGACCATCCTGCATTATTCCGAATACATCTGCGCGGAATATCCCGATCTCGCAACGATCCTGCGCACTTTCATCGACACCCACGGCGACGACTCGACGACTAGCGCCGCCATTGCGATCGCCGGGTTGCAGGCCGGCGACAATTTGATCAACTCGAACCTGCCGTGGCATGTTTCGCTGTCGCAGACGCGACAAGCGGCGCATTTGAACGACCTTGCGCTGATCAACGATTTCGAGGCGCTCGCCCACGCCGTGCCGCACATCGATCTCGCCGCGGCGGAATTGCTCAGCGGGCAGCCAGTGGCTCCATCCGATGTTGCCACACTCGTCGTCGGCCCCGGTACGGGGTTCGGTCAAGCCGTGCGCATTCCACATACGCCGCGTCCCTTCGTCATTACGAGCGAAGCCGGTCACGCCGCATTGGCGCCCGGCAACGAACTGGAAATCGACATCTTGCGCGAACTTCTCAAGCGCTGGCCACACGTCGACCGCGAACGCGCCGTATCAGGCCCAGGCCTGCTCAATCTTTACGAATGCATCTGCGCGTTGCACGGCGTACCCGCCCTGCTGAAGACACCAGCCGACGTCACCACTGCCGCGCTCGCCCACGCAAACCCACAAGCGGTGGCCGCACTCAGCGTATTCTGCGGCCTGCTCGGCAGCCTGATCGGCGATCTCGTGCTTGCCTACAACGCGCGTGCCGTGTTCCTCGCCGGCGGCATTCCCTCTCGCATCCGTTCGTTCTTGCCAACCAGCAACCTGGTCGCCCGCTATCAAAATAAAGGCGCGCTTGGCGAAATCATCCAGCACGTCCCGATCTGGCTGATCGAACACGGTCGACTCGGCCTGATCGGTGCCGCCGCGTGGTATCGGGATCACCGTTCGGATACGTAAAGGCGATCACGTCGCAGCCGAAGAAACCGCATCATGAAAATTCTCGTCACCGGCAGCAGCGGCCATCTCGGCGAAGCGCTGATGCGCAGATTGCGCGAGGACCGGCGCGAGGCTGTCGGCATCGACATCCTGCCCTCGGCCTGGACCGATCACGTCGGCACGATCGCCGATCGCAATTTCGTCGCGCGCTGCATGCGCGGCGTCGACGTCGTGCTGCATGCGGCAACCCTGCACAAGCCACATGTGGCCACGCATTCGCGCCAGGACTTCGTCGATACCAACATCAGCGGCACGCTCAACCTGCTCGAGGAAGCGGTCGCGGGGAAAGCGAAAGCGTTCGTCTACACCAGCACGACCAGCGCCTTCGGCGATGCGCTGACGCCACCGCCGGACGCGCCCGCGGCGTGGATCACCGAAGACGTTGCGCCGATTCCGAAGAACATCTACGGCGTGACCAAGGTCGCTGCGGAGAATCTGTGCCAGTTGTTCCGGCGCAAATTCGCCCTGCCCTGCCTCGTGTTGCGCACCTCGCGCTTCTTCCCCGAAGCCGACGACAACAAGCACATGCGCGACAGCTACGCCGACGCGAACATCAAAGCGAATGAATTTCTCTATC
>JAFEFR010000226.1 GCA_018240485.1 Pseudomonadota bacterium | reverse complement strand
TGCCCGACTGCGCGTTTTCGAGCTGCGCGCGGATCTGCGCCTCGACACAGGCCACCGCGGTCATGTTGACCACACGGCGCACGGTCGAGACCGGGGTGAGGATGTGCGCGGGCTTGGAGATGCCCATCAGGATCGGCCCGATCGCCACGCCCTCGGTCAACTGGCGCACCAGGTTGTAGGCGATGTTGGCCGCGTCCATGTTCGGACAGACGAAGACGTTGGCGGTGCCGGTCAGCGTCGATTCGGGGAAGATGCGCTGGCGCACGGCATCGTTGAGCGCGGTGTCGGCCTGCATTTCGCCATCGATTTCGAGATTCGGATCGGCCGCGCGCACGAGTTCGAGGACGCGGCGCATCTTCTGCGAGCTTGGTGTCGAATGGCCGCCGAAGTTCGAGTGCGACAGCAACGCCACGCGCGGCTTGATGCCGAACATCTTCAGGCGAATCACGCCCTGCAGCGTCGCCTCGGCGAGTTGTTCGGCCGTCGGGTCGGGCTGCACGTGCGTGTCGATGAAGAAGAACGCGCCGCGGTCGTTCTGCACGCAGGTCATCGCCGCCGGCGCGCACACATCCGGATCGAGCGGCAGCACGCTGCGGATGTAATTGAGCTTGGACTGATAGGTGCCGACGAGGCCGGTGATCAGGCCGTCGGCCTCGCCGCGCGCGACCATGATCGCCGCGATCAGGGTCACGCGCGTGCGGATCATCGCCTTGGCCAGCGCCGGGGTCGTGCCGCGGCGCGCGTTGAGCTTGTGGTAATAGTTCCAGTACTCGTCGTAGCGCGGATCGTCGTCGACGTTGGTCAGCGCGAAATGCTCGCCCGCGCGGATGCGCAGGCCAAGGCGCTGGATGCGCTTTTCGATCACTGCCGGGCGACCGACCAGGATCGGTTTTGCCAGACCTTCGTCGACGATGGTCTGCACGGCGCGCAATACCGTGTCTTCCTCGCCCTCGGCGAAGACGATACGTTTGACGTCGGCGCGTGCGCGCTCGAACAACGGCTTCATCAGCGTCGTCGTGCGGAACACGAACTGCGAAAGCTTTTCCGTGTAGCCGCGCAGGTCGGTGATCGGCTGCGTGGCCACGCCCGATTCCATCGCCGCGCGCGCCACCGCGGGCGCCACCGAGACGAGCAGGCGCGGATCGAACGGCTGCGGAATCAGATATTCCGGGCCGAAGGTCAGATGATTGTCGCCAAGGCTGTAGGCGCGTTCGGCGACATCGGAGGTTTCGCGCCGCGCAAGCTCGGCGATCGCATGCACGCTGGCCACTTCCATCTCGGCATTGATCGTGGTGGCACCGACGTCGAGCGCACCGCGAAAAATGTACGGAAAACACAAAGC
>JAFEFR010000225.1 GCA_018240485.1 Pseudomonadota bacterium | reverse complement strand
CTCGGCGGCGAAGCCCTGTCGCGGCCGCCGCAGGGCTTCGATCCCGCGCACGAGCTGATCGCCGACTTGAAGCGCAAGGATTTCGTCGCCTCGCGCGAGCTGACCGATGCGCAAATCACCTCGGCGGAGCTGGCGCCGCTGATGCTGGAAAGCTTCAAGGGCGTGGCACCGATGCTCGATTATCTGTGCGCGGCGCTCGATCTGGAATTCTGAAGGTCGCATCGATGGCTTCCCACGACCAGGCTGCGCTGCGCGCGATCGCCGTTTTCAAGCTGGCCAAGGCGCTCGGGCTTGTCCTCGTTGCCATCGCCGCGTTCGGCCTCGTGCACACGCCTTGGCTCGATCGGCTCGCACGCTGGCTGCTGAGCCTGCCGCTGCAGGCCGGCCATGCCGCCATCGTGCGCTGGGTGGAGCAGTTGCTCGATTGGAGCCCGAAGCGTTTCGAGCTGATCGGCACGCTGGCGATCGCCTACGGTTCGGTGTTCGCAACCGAGGGCTGGGGCCTGTGGACCGGCCGGCGCTGGGCCGAATATCTCACCGTGTTCGCCACCGCCTCGCTGATTCCGTTCGAGGCCTGGGAAATCTGGCATCGCTTCGGCTGGCTCAAGATTGCCGCGCTGGCAATCAACCTTCTCATCGTCGTCTATCTGTGGCGGCTGGTGCGTCGCGGACGTTGAGTGTTCATGCCTTGGCGAATGGAAAAGCCAACACCTCGCGGATATCGTCGGTGCCGAGCATCGCCATGAGCAGGCGCTCGACGCCGAGCGCGACCCCGGCACAGTCGGGCATGCCCGCCGCCAGCGCCGCGAGCAGGTTTTCGTCGATCGGCACTTCGGCCACACCGCGCTCGCGCCGGCGCGCGTTATCGCGCTCGAAGCGCGCTCGCTGCTCGGCCGCATCGGTCAGCTCGTGGTAACCGTTGGCAAGCTCCTGCGTGCCGACGTACAGCTCGAAGCGCTCGGCCACCGGCGGATCGTCCGCACGAATCTTGGCCAGCGCGCATTGCGTGGCCGGGTAGTCGCAGACGACCGTGATGCGATCGGCCGGAAACGTCGGCTGGATGCGGTGCGTGAGCAGCAGGTCGAGCCAGTCGTCGCGGCCAAGACCTCGCGCATCGATCCGCACGTCGCCAAGCGCGGCATGCAGGTCGGCGTCCGTGGCCTCGAACGGATCGACGTCCAACGCCGAAACGAACAAATCGCGATACGTATACTTTTTTACTTCCACCTGGCGTCCGGCCGGCGCCAGCGCCGCGCACACGAGTTCGACCGTTTCCTCGATCAACTGCCGGTGATCCCAACCGACCCGATACCACTCGAGCATCGTGAACTCGGGATTGTGCCGCCGCCCGGCCTCGCCATTACGGAACACACGACCGAGCTCGTAGATGTCGCCGATGCCTGCGGCAAGCAAGCGCTTCTGCGCGAACTCGCTCGATGTGCGCAGCCAGCGCTGCGGCGCGCCCGCGTCGGCGTGACCGGAAAAACGCGTGCTGAAACTTTCGATGTTCGGATCGGTATTGGCTGCGGCGGACAGCACCGGCGTCTCCACTTCGAGCACGCCGCGCTCGGCGAAGAACTCGCGAATCAGCGCGTACAGGCGCGCGCGCTGGGGCAAAGCGGAGAAGCTCCCCCTCACCCAACCCTCTCCCCCAAGCGTCGCTTGGAGGAGAGGGCTTTGTGGTGGCGGCAAACGATGTGCCTCGCCGGT
>JAFEFR010000224.1 GCA_018240485.1 Pseudomonadota bacterium | reverse complement strand
GGCACGAAGCTGCCGATGTGGGCAAGCAGCACGATCAACGCATTCTGGCGCATGTAAGTGGATTTGCCGCCCATGTTCGGGCCGGTGACGACGAGCATGCGGCGGGTGTCGTCGAAGGCGAGATCGTTCGGCTCGAACGGCTCGCTGCGCACCTGTTCGACGACGGGATGACGCCCGCGCACGATGCGGATACCGGCGTCGTCGTTGAGATGCGGCGCGCGCCAGTTCAACGCATCGGCGCGGTCGGCGAGGGCGGCGAGCACGTCGAGATCGGCGATGGCGGAGGCGGCCTGCTTCAACGCGGCGAGGCGCTCGATCAGGAAATCGAGCAGCGCCTCGTACAGCGCGCGTTCGCGCATCAGCGCACGCTCGCGTGCGGACAGCACCTTGTCCTCGAACGTTTTCAATTCTTCGGTGATGTAGCGCTCGGCGCCTTTGAGCGTCTGCCGCCGGGTGTAGTGTGTCGGCGCCTTGTCGGCCTGGGCGCGGCTGATTTCGATGTAGTAGCCATGCACGCTGTTGTAGCCGACCTTGAGCGTGGCGATGCCGGTCGCGGCTTTCTCGCGGTTTTCCAGATCGATCAGAAACTGGTTGGCATTGGTCGAGAGCTGGCGCAGTTCGTCGAGTTCGGCGTCGTAGCCTTCGCGGATTACTCCGCCATCGCGCAGCAGTGCGGGCGGCTGTTCGAGCACGGCGTGACGGAGGTGATTCGCGGTGCCGACGTGTTCGCCAAGGCGATCGAGCAGTTCGGCGAGCAATGGCGAATCGTGTTCGGCCAAAGCGTTGCGCAACTGCGGTACCGATGCCAGCCCATCGCGCAGCGTCGACAGATCGCGCGGTCGCGCGGAACGCAAGGCGACTCGGGCAAGGATGCGTTCGAGGTCGCCGATGCCGCGCAGCACCTCGCGCACGCCATCGAAGCGGCGCTGCTCGATCAGGCTCTCGATAGCCTGATAGCGTTTGCGCAACGTATCGCGGTCGCGCAGCGGGCGGTGCAGCCAGCGCCGCAACATGCGCGCGCCCATCGGCGTGATCGTGCTGTCGAGCACGCCCAACAAGGTGTGCTCGTGGCGCCCGCTCGGGTGCGTGTCGAGTTCGAGATTGCGTCGCGTCGCTGCATCGAGCGCGATGGTTTCGTCGGGGCTTTCCGCGGCGAGCCCGGACAAATGCGGCAATGCGGATTTTTGCGTCTCGCCCACATAGCCGAGCAGCGCGCCGGCGGCGGCGATCGCGAGCGGCATCGCCTCGACGCCGAAACCGGACAAGTCGCGCGTGCCGAAAAACTTGTTGAGCTGGCGCTGCGCGGTTTCCGTATCGAAATGCCACGGCGCGCGTTTGCGCAGGCCGGGCAGGGCGGCGACGAAGGTCGGCCAGGCGACATCTTCGCCGACCAGCGTTTCCACCGGGGCGAGGCGCGCAAGTTCTGAGGCGAGCTGCTCGGCATTGGCCGCCTCGCTGAGCGAAAACCGGCCGCTGGTCAGATCGACCCAGGCGAGGCCATAGCGTGCCGGAAGCGCCGACTTTTCCGCACCGGTTGCGATCGCGAGCAACAAGTTGTCGCGGCGCTCTTCCAGCAGCGCCTCATCGGTCACCGTGCCCGGCGTCACCACGCGCACGACCTTGCGTTCGACCAAGCCTTTCGCCAATGCCGGATCGCCGATCTGCTCGCAAATCGCGACCGACTCGCCGAGTCGAATCAATCGTGCCAGATAATTTTCCGCCGCATGGTACGGCACGCCCGCCATTGGAATCGGCGCGCCGGCCGACGCGCCGCGTTGCGTGAGCGTGATGTCGAGCAAACGCGCGGCCTTGCGTGCATCGTCATAAAACAACTCATAGAAATCGCCCATGCGAAAGAACACGAGCGTGTCCGGATACTCCGCCTTGGCGGTGAAGTATTGGCGCATGAGTGGCGTGTGCTGGGCAAGGTCGGGAGCGGGCATCCGGCCAGACGACGAAGTGGGGTGGTCTAGTGTAACGTGGCGGCCCGAAGGATAGGCTGTCATCCAACCGTAACCATTTCCCTTTGTAATCCTTGCGCAATCAAACCTGCGACAGGCCGTCACCGTGCAAAAACGAATTCTCATCGTCGAAGACGAAAGCTCGATCCGCGACATGGTCGCGTTCGCCCTGCGCAAGGCGGACATGGAACCCATGCTGGCTGCGGATGCGCGCGAGGCGCAACTGGCCGTGGCGACCACGGTGCCGGATCTGATTCTGCTCGACTGGATGCTGCCCGGCATGAGCGGGCTGGAACTGGCGCGGCGTCTGCGCAAGGAAGCGCTCACGGCCGAAGTGCCGATCATCATGTTGACCGCGCGTGGCGAGGAAATGGATCGCGTCAGCGGCCTGGAAGCGGGGGTGGACGATTACGTGGTGAAGCCGTTTTCCACTCGTGAGTTGATCGCGCGCATCAAGGCGGTGCTGCGGCGCAGCCACGGCGACGATGGCTCGGGTATCCTCGAACTGGGCGGACTGAAGATCGACGGCCCCGCCCATCGCGTGCATGCGGGGACGGACACGGTGCCGATCGGGCCGACCGAATACCGGCTGCTGCATTTTTTCATGACCCATGCCGAGCGCGTCTATTCGCGCGCGCAGTTGCTCGATCATGTCTGGGGCGGTAGCGTTTATGTCGAAGAACGCACCGTCGATGTGCATATCCGGCGGCTGCGTCAAACCCTGCAGCCGTGGCAGTTGGATGGCTTGATCCAGACGGTGCGCGGGGCAGGGTATCGGTTTTCGGCGACGGCCTGATGGAACGGCGTGCGCGACGATTGGCGGCACATCTGCGCGACTTGCGCGACGTGGCCATGGCGTTTCCCGATGCGCTGGTCGTCCTCGATGAAGCTGGCTGCGTGCGTTGGATCAATCGTGAAGCGACGCGGTTGCTGGGGTTGAGGTGGCCGCGCGATCGCCGGGTGGTACTCGTTGAGCGCTTGCGCGACACTATGCTCGGCGACTGGCTGCGCGGCGACGAGGGCAGTGCCGAGGATATCGTCTCGCCGATCGCTTCGGACATCCATCTCCATGTCGGCATGATCCCATTCGGCCGCGGTCGGCGCGTGCTGCTCGCGCGCGACATCAGTCATCTGGCGCGATTGGGGCAGGTGCGGCGCGATTTCGTCGCCAACGTGTCGCACGAATTGCGCACGCCGCTCACCGTCATCCACGGTTATCTGGAGTTGCTCGATCCGCAGGATGTGCCCGCGCTCGCGCCGGTGCTGGACGAAATGCGCATCCAATCGCGGCGCATGGGCCAGATCGTGGAAGATTTGCTGACCCTGTCGCGACTGGAGATGCAACGGCATCTGCACGAAGAACGCGTGCCAATGGCGCCGATGCTCGCGGCGTTGCGCAAGGAAGCGCAGGCGTTGAGTCAGGGGCGGCACCGCGTCATGCTGGAGGACGAAGCGCAGTGCGATCTGCTCGGCTCGACGGTCGATTTGCACAGCGCGTTTTCCAACCTCGTCAGCAATGCGGTGCGATACACGCCGACCGGTGGCGACATCGGCATACGTTGGCGTCGTACTGCGATGGGTGCGGAATTTTCCGTGGTCGATTCGGGGTATGGCATTCCCGCCGAGCATTTGTCGCGGTTGACCGAGCGTTTCTATCGCGTGTCGTCGAGCCGTTCGCGTGCGACCGGTGGTACGGGTCTGGGGCTTTCCATCGTCAAGCACGTTCTCAATTTGCATCAGGCGCATCTCGCCATCGAAAGCGAGCCGGGCAAGGGTTCAACTTTCCTGTGTCGTTTCGAGCATGCGCGCTTGCTCGAAGCGGGCAGCGAGGTCGCCTGATCGCCACGATGGTGGCGTATTCGCCGCTGTCACGAAACCGTCATCGAACTCTCACGCGGAAGAAATGTGCGACCGGTAAAAAGTCGCCAGTCATCCACACGAGTGAGTTCCCATGCAGATTCTCAGTAAGCTCGCATTTGCCCTTGGCCTCGGCGTTGCCGGGTTGTCGGGTTCCGCCATGGCCGCGGATGTTTCCGGTGCTGGCTCCAGTTTCGTTTATCCGGTGTTGTCGAAATGGTCGGCGAGTTTCGCCGAAAAAACCGGCAATCACGTCAACTATCAATCCATCGGTTCGGGCGGCGGCATCGCTCAGATCAAGGCCGGCACGGTCGATTTCGGTGCTTCCGACAAGCCGCTGGATGCCGCGGAGTTGAAGGAGTTCGGCTTGGGTCAGTTTCCCGTCGTCATCGGCGGTATCGTACCCGTGTACAACATCGAAGGCATCGAGCCGGGCAAGCTGGTGCTCGATGGCGATGTGCTGGCTCGCATCTTCCTCGGCAAGATTTCGAATTGGAACGATGCCGCCATCGCCAAACTCAATCCCGGGCTGAAACTTCCGACCGGCCAGATCACGGTGGTGCATCGCGCGGACGGCTCGGGCACCACGTTCAACTTCACCAACTACTTGTCCAAGGTCAGCCCCGAGTGGAAAGCGGCGGTGGGCGAGGGTACCGCCGTGCAATGGCCCACTGGCGTCGGCGGCAAAGGCAATGAGGGCATTTCAGCCTACATCGGGCAGATCAAGAATTCGATCGGCTACGCGGAATACGCCTACGCATTGAAGAATCACATTGGCTATGCCTTGCTGACCAACGCCAACGGCAAGACCGTGAAGCCGGGCAATGCCAGCTTCCAGGCCGCCGCGGCCGGCGCGGATTGGGCGCACGCGCAGGATTTCAATCTGATCATGACCAATGCGCCGGGCGATGAGGCGTGGCCGATCACGGCGACGACGTGGGCGATCATGTACAAGCAGCCGAAGAACGCGGCGAATTCCGCCGTGGTGTTCGACTTCTTCCGCTGGTCGTTGACGCACGGTCAAGCGCAGGCCCAGGAACTCGACTACGTCGCTCTGCCCGACGCGCTGACGCAGAAAATCGAAGCCTACTGGCAGGCGCAGTTCAAGCACTGAAGTCGCATACCGACATGCCGGCACGCCGCATCGCGCGGTGTGCCGGCCCTCTCCCGGAACTGAATATGTCTGTGGCTTCCGTTACCCTCGACTCCAATCGCGGCCGCGACCGCACCGATGCACGCAACGATGCGCTGTTCCGTTGGGCATTGCGGTTTTGCGCATTGCTCGTGCTTGCCGCACTGCTCGGCGCGGCCTTGTCCACCTTGTGGGGCGGGCGTGAAGTGCTGTTCGGCGATGGCTGGCGCTTCCTCACCAGCGCGCAATGGAATCCGGTCGAAAACCGTTACGGCGCCTGGGCGCCGATTTACGGCACGCTGGTGACCTCGCTGATCGCCATCGTCATCGCGGTGCCGCTGAGTTTCGGCATTGCGTTGTTCCTGACCGAGATCGCGCCGGCATGGCTGCGCGCCCCGATCGGCACCGGCATCGAGTTGCTGGCGGCCATTCCTTCGATCATCTACGGCATGTGGGGGTTGTTCGTGTTCGTGCCGTTCATGGCCGCACACGTCGATCCGTTGCTCGATGCCAGCCTCGGTCGCTTGCCGTGGATCGGAACATTGTTTCAAGGTCCGCCGCTCGGACTGGGGCTGCTCACGGCGGGCATCGTGCTTGCGGTGATGATCGTGCCGTTCATTTCCTCGGTCATGCGCGAAGTGTTCCAAACCGTGCCCGTGCGCTTGAAAGAGTCGGCCTATGCGCTCGGCTCGACGACGTGGGAGGTGGCGTGGGACATCGTCCTTCCGTACACACGGCAAGCCGTCATCGGCGGCATATTCCTCGGCCTCGGTCGCGCGCTCGGCGAAACCATGGCGGTCACCTTCGTGCTCGGCAATGCCTATGGCCTGACTGCATCGCTGCTGATGCCGGGGACTTCGATTTCCTCGTCCATCGCCAACGAATTCAACGAAGCGGCCGGGTTGCATCGTTCGGCCCTGATCGCGCTGGGCTTTCTGTTGTTCGTGGTCACATTCATCGTGCTCTTGATCGCGCGCTGGATGTTGCGCTCGCTGCAACGCAAGGCAGGCAAGGCATGAGTACCCGCATCCATCGACGTCGGCATGCGAAGAATATCGCAGCGCAAGTCCTGGCGAGTGCGGCGACGCTGCTGGCATTGGCGTTTCTGGTCTGGATACTGTGGGAAACGATCAGTCGCGGGTTACAGGCGATCGGCATATCGCTGTTTACCAAAATCACTGCGTATGCAGATCAGGGCGGCCTCGCCAACGCCATCGTCGGCAGCGCCATCATCGATGCGATGGCGATCGCGCTGAGTGCGCCGATCGGCGTCATGGCCGGTGCGTATCTGGCCGAGTACGCGCGCAGCACGCGGCTTGGCGCGACGATCCGCTTTCTCAACGACATCCTGTTGTCGGCGCCGTCGATCGTTCTGGGTCTGTTCGTGTACGTGATCGTTGTGCTGCCGATGACGGCGGTGACGAACGGGACGACGACATTCTCCGCGCTGGCCGGTTCGATCGCGCTCGCGCTGATCGGTCTGCCGGTGATCGTGCGTACCACCGACGAAATGCTGCAATTGGTGCCATCGACGTTGCGCGAGGCCGCGCTGTCGCTCGGCATTCCGCAATGGAAACTCACCGTGCAGGTGCTTATGCGCGCGGCAGGGTCCGGCATTCTCACCGGCGTGCTGCTGGCTCTGGCGCGCCTCTCCGGGGAGACAGCGCCGCTGCTGTTCACGGCATTCGGCAACAATTACATGGCGTTCGGCCCGCTCGAAAAAATGGCGAGCTTGCCTGCGGCCATCTACCAGTACACCAACGATCCCAACCCCGCGCTGCACGCCATCGCCTGGGCGGGTGCGTTGTTGATCGCCCTGTTCGTGCTCGCTTTGAGTCTGCTGGCGCGCACCGTGTTTGCCAGAGGGAAAACGAGTCATGACTGACCTTGCCACCGCCACCCAGTCAGGGTCGCAGCCGGTCGCGCCGGCGCCCGCCAAGATCGCCGTGCGCAACCTGCAATTTCACTATCGCGATTTCCATGCGGTCAGAAACGTCCACATGGACATCCCCGAGCGCCAGGTCACGGCGATCATCGGCCCGTCCGGTTGCGGCAAGTCGACCTTGCTGCGCGTCTTCAACCGCATCTACGCCATCTATCCGCATCTGCGTGCCGAGGGTGAGGTGCGGCTGGATGGAGAGAACATTCTCGATCCCGGTTACTCGCTCAATCGCCTGCGCAGCAAGGTCGGCATGGTGTTCCAGAAGCCGGTGCCGTTTCCGATGACGATCTTTGAGAACATCGCCTACGGCATTCGCCATCACGAGTCGCTGTCGCGCGCGGACATGGATGTGCGCGTCGAGCAGGCGCTGCGCGCGGCCGCACTATGGGATGAAGTCAAGGACAAACTCAAGCACAGCGCGCTGGGTTTGTCGGGCGGGCAGCAGCAACGCTTGTGCATCGCGCGCGGTATCGCCTTGCGACCGCAGGTATTGCTGCTCGACGAGCCGACGTCGGCGCTCGATCCGATCGCCACCGGGCGCATCGAGCAGCTGATCGAGGAGCTGAAGCGCGACTACACCATCGTCATCGTCACCCACAACATGCAGCAGGCGGCGCGCGTATCCGATCGTACCGCGTTCATGTACATGGGCGAGCTGATCGAGTTCGGCGATACCGAAAAGATATTCACCAAGCCTGACAAAAAACAAACCGAAGACTACATCACCGGTCGATTCGGTTGAACGGGAGAGACGCATGGGAACCGGCAACGAACATACCATCAAGAGCTACGACGCAGAGCTGGCACGCCTGACTGCGGAAATCGTACGCATGGGCGAATTGGCGGCGAGCCAGCTCGAAGCCGCGATCGATGTGGTCGAACGCCGCGACGAACGCGCAGCGCAGCGCGTGGTCGACAACGACGACGCCATCGACGTACTCGAACACGCGATCAGCCACGACGTGGTGCGCCTGCTCGCGCTGCGTGCGCCGATGGCGCGCGACTTGCGCGAGGTATTCGCTGCATTGCGCATCGCCGCCGACATCGAACGCATCGGCGACTACGCGGCGAATGTGGCCAAGCGCGCCATCCCGCTGTCGATGACCGCACCGGTCGCGGCGGCACGCGGGTTGCGGCACTTGTCGGAACTCGCCGCCGATGCCGTACGCAAGGTGCTCGATGCCTACCTGACTCGCGATGCGCAGAAAGCGCATGAAGTTTGGGGCGAGGATGTGCATCTTGATGAGGCCTACACCGGATTGTTCCGCGAACTGCTCACCTACATGATGGAAGATCCGCGCAGCATCACCGCGTGCACGCATCTGCTGTTCATGGCCAAAAACATCGAACGCATCGGCGATCATGCCACCAACATCGCCGAAAACGTCTGGTTTGCGGTTACCGGCGAGCCGCTGCAAACGCCGCGCAAGAAGGGCGATGTGACGGCGGATCCGGTGATGCCGCATCTGGGGAATCGCTGAACGATCCACCCTCGTTGCGGATTATTGGCACAATGCGGCATCGGCAACTCCGGAGCTGCGCATGGCACTTCCCAATTCCGCGCCACGGGTGGAAAGTTTTTTCCACCGCGACACGAACACGTTCACGCACGTCGTCTTCGATCGCGACGGTGGCGCGGCGGCAATCGTCGATCCGGTACTCGATTACGACCCGGCTGCGGCGCGCACGGCCACGGCATCCGCCGATGCGGTGCTGGCTTTCGTGCGCGAGCGCAATTTGCGCGTGGAATGGATTCTGGAAACCCATGCCCACGCCGATCACCTGAGTGCCGGCGACTACTTGCGCGATACGCTGGATGCGAGGCTGGCCATTGGCCGCGGCATCGTCGGGGTGCAGGCGCATTTCAAGCGGTTCTTTGGATTGGGCGAGGCGTTCGTCGCCGATGGCAGCCAGTTCGACTGCCTGTTCGACGACGGCGACACGTTCGCGATCGGCGAGTTGCCGTGCCGCGTGATGGCGACGCCCGGCCACACCGCCGACAGCCTGACCTATGTCGTGGGCGACGCTGCTTTCATCGGCGACACCCTGTTCGCGCCGGAAACCGGTAGCGCGCGGACGGATTTCCCCGGCGGCAATGCGACGCAGTTGTACGCATCCATCCAGCGCATTCTGGCATTGCCGGAAGACACGCGACTGTTTTTGTGCCACGACTATCCGCCGAACACGCGCACGCCGATGGCGTCCACCACGATCGATGTCCAGCGTGAGCACAACCCGCACGTTCGCAATGCCATTGCCGCTTCCGAATACGTCGCCTTGCGTCGTGCGCGCGATGCGATGTTGCCCGTGCCGCGGCTGATTCTACCGGCGCTGCAAGTCAACATTCGTGGCGGACGCCTGCCGGAACCCGACGCCGATGGTGTGCGTTACCTGCGTTTGCCGTTGAACCGGATCGGTGCGGGGTGATTCTCAACGATCCTTGCGCGCGCGTGGTGCCGGCGCCGCGCAGTAGATTCCGTACAGCGTCTTGATCAGGCGCTTTGCCGGTCCTTCGGCGAGGCGATAGTAGATTGTCTGTGCGTCGCGGCGCGTGGTCACCAGACCCTCTTCCCGCAACCGCGCCAGGTGTTGCGACAGCGCCGACTGACTCAGGTCCAGCAGCTCGTTGAGCGTGCCGACGGAGCGCTCTTCGCTCGCCAGCAGGCACAGAATGCGCAGGCGTTGCGCGTTGGCCAGCGATTTGAGCATGCGTGCGGCGGATTCGGCATGCTCTGCCATTTCAGCGACGCTCTGGCGAGCGGTTCGGGCCTTGATCCTGGTCATTGCGGGAGAACGCTTTTCGGTGGAGGGTGAGCGCGTGCCAGTATCGCACAGTGGATACTTGATAGCTAATTTAGAATATGCTAATATACAAGCACGACGAACAAAGCGCCGCTTGAGCCTGCCGCACGCGGCAATGCGTCTTCTGGGTCGACAAGAAATCAACACATGACCACCACCACGAATCGCAACCGCTACAGCGCACTCTCGATCAGCGCGCATTGGCTCACCGCGCTGCTGATCATCGCCGTGTATTGCCTGATCGAGTTCCGCGACATTTTTCCGCGCGGCAGCGATGGACGCGAGGCGATGAAGATGTGGCACATTATGCTGGGGTTGGTGATATTCGGCCTGGTGTTCGTGCGCCTGGCGGCGCTGGCGGTTTACCGTATCCCGCCGATCATGCCGACGCCGCCGGCGTGGCAGCACATCCTGGCCAAATGGATGCACTTCGCACTGTGGTTGTTCCTGATCGCCATGCCGGTGCTCGGCTGGCTCACGCTCAGCGCGCAGGGCAAGCCAGTGCCATTCTTCGGGCTGGAACTGCCGGCGCTGCTCGCCCCCGACAAAGCGCTCGGCCACCAGCTCGAGGAAATCCACGAAACCATCGGCACTATCGGCTATTGGCTGATCGGCCTGCACGTCGTTGCCGCCTTGTATCACCACCATTTCATGCGCGATGACACCTTGTTGCGCATGTTGCCGCAGCGAGCTGGTTGAAGGCTCGCGAGCCTACCCTTGATCCATCTGGAGAAACTGCAATGAACGTCGATCGTCTGGTAATGCGTTTTGCCGGCAGCATGGTCATCGTCAGCGTGCTGCTCACTTATTACGTCTCGTCGTGGTGGATGCTGCTCGCATTGTTCGTCGGCCTGAACCTGCTGCAGGCCTCGTTCACCGGTTTCTGTCCGCTGGCGAAGATTTTGCGCAAGGCCGGTGTCGCACCTGGCACTGCGTTTCCATCGTGATGGGCGTGCCACACGCGAGCGCCGAGGCCATGCGATGAATGCATTTGCCGTATTCACGCCGTGGCGTCTCGTCATTGCGCTGGCGGCGCTCGCCGTGCTCGCCGCGTGCGGGCGCGAGCCGGCGCCAGCCAGGCCACTCGCGCCACCCGCGCTGGCGACGCTGGTCGTCGCCAGCGCACAAGCCCCGCGCGAGCAGGTCTGGGACGGCGTCGTCGAAGCCGTCAACGAAACCACGCTGGCCGCGCAGACCAATGCGCGTGTCGAGCAACTGCCGGTGGACGCAGGCAGTCGCGTCGCCAAGGGCGACGTGCTGGTGCGCTTCACCGACGTCGAGCAAAGCTCCGCCCAGCGCGGTGCGCAGGCCGCAGTAGCTGCCGCGCGCGCGGCGTTCGATGAAGCGCAGGCCAACTACACGCGCATCGACGCGATCTACGCGCGCAAGCTCGTCGC
>JAFEFR010000223.1 GCA_018240485.1 Pseudomonadota bacterium | reverse complement strand
TCGGGCTTCATGTTTCCGTACGCGGGCATGCCGAAACCGGCGCAGTGGCTCGCCGAAATCTTCCCGATGACCCACTTCATCCGCCTGATCCGCGGCATCATGCTGCGCGGCGCGCATCTCGCCGAACTATGGCAGGAGCTGGCCGCGCTCGCCGTGTTCTGCGTCGTCACCTTGACGATTGCGGTGTTGCGCACGCGCAAGCGGCTCGATTGATCCCATCGTTTCGGAAATCCATGCCGGAACCTGATTAGCGCTGAATCTCAGCACGGAGCAAGCCCTCTCCCCCAACGATAGAGCTGTTGGGGGAGAGGGAGTTTGTTTGCTTCCACTGAGAATTGATGCGAATCAGGACGAATTATCATGGCTGAGGGTCGGGGCAAATCAGGTGCCGGAATGACTTTCGCCCGGGTCAAAAAAGCCGCGCCATTGCGTGAATTTCGCCGGGATGCGTGGAACCGCGTGCGCGCAGCGACTACACTGCGCGCTGCTCGTTTTTTCGATCGGTTTCCATGACGTTTCCCACACTCCTTCGCGCCGTGCCGCGGAGCCTGTCGTTCATCCTCATCCTTGCCTGCGTCGCCTGCGGCGAAGCGCCGCCACCTGCCGCGCCGGCGGCTTCGTCGATTCCGCGCATCAGCGACAAGGTCGAGGCCGCCGGAACCGATGGCATCGAGGTCACCGCGCGCTATCCGTCCATGCGCCACGAACTTGCGCCGCTCGAAGCGGCGATGCATGCCTACACGCAGACGCAACAAGCCGAACTCGCCGCGCGCATCAAAAAACTGAAACCCGAAACCGAGCGCGCCGAGCGACCGGGCAAGCTCGATCTCGACTTCACCATCGCCACTCAAACCATTGCCTTCGTCAGCGCGCTCGCCGAAGGCTCGGCCGACGTCGGCGAGGGCGCGCCGACAGCATTGCGCGCGGCGTTCAACCAGCATCTGCCGAGCGGTCGCATCGTCGCGTTCGGCGACCTGTTCACCGATCCGGCGACCGCACTGAAAACCTTCAGCGACGAATCGCGCCGCCATCTGTATGCCGAATACGAGGCGCGCTTGTACCACCAGAATTTGCCGCAGGCCGAGCTCAACCAGCGCATGCGTGTGATGCACGCGCTGGTCGACAAGGGAACCGAGCCCGAGGCGGCAAACTTCGCTGCGTTTCTCGTCGACGGCGTCGACGGCAAGGCGATCGGCATTACCGTGATCTTCGCGCCGGGGCAGGTTGCCGCCGATGCCGAGGGCGCGCAGCAAATCGAAGTACCGGTGAAACTGTTCGTCGCTGCGATCAGGCCGGAGTACCGCGACGCATTCGACAAGGACAGCGCCGTGCAGACCATCCCTCCCGGTGGGGCGCGCTGAGCGCCGCGGCATGCCGACGGAACAGATACTGCTTTTCGTTCTTGCCGGGGTCTTGATTCTCGTTGGCCTCGCCGGGACGATCCTGCCGGCGCTGCCGGGCGTGCCCCTGGTGTTCGCAGGCATGTTGCTCGCGGCGTGGGCCGATCATTTTCGCCATGTGGGCCCGGCCGCTCTGGTCGTCCTTGGCGCCCTGTCCCTGCTTGCGCTGGCGATCGATTTCGCCGCCGGGCTACTCGGCGCGAAGCGCGTCGGCGCCAGTTCGAAGGCGATTTGGGGCGCGATGATCGGTACCCTCGCCGGCCTCTTTTTCGGCTTGCCGGGAATTGTGCTCGGGCCGTTTCTCGGCGCCGTGGTGGGCGAGCTGCTGGTGGGCAGCCACCTGCAACGCGCCGCCCACGTCGGCATCGGCACATGGCTTGGCCTGTTGTTTGGCACCCTCGCCAAAGTCGCGTTGTGTTTCACCATGCTTGGCGTGTTCGCGCTGGCCTTCGTGCTGTAGTGAGCCGCGCCGCAGGGTGACCGCATTGCACGGCCACCCCGATGGTGCCGCTTACACGCCGAGCACGGTTTCCGCTTTGACGTAAGGCAGCGTGTGTGCCTGCGCGACCGGCTCGCAGGTGACCTTGCCTTCGCAGACGTTCAGGCCGTTGCGCAGGTGGACGTCGTGCGCCAACGCTTTCTTCCAACCGTGATTGGCCAGCGCCAGCGCGAATGGCAAGGTGACGTTGTTGAGCGCGAAGGTCGAGGTGCGCGCCACCGCGCCGGGCATGTTGGCGACGCAGTAGTGGACGACGCCGTCGACCACGTAGGTGGGATCGGCATGCGTCGTCGCGTGCGAGGTTTCCACGCAGCCGCCCTGATCGATGGCGACGTCGACGATCACCGAACCGGGTTTCATCGTTTTCAGCATCGCGCGCGTGACGAGTTTCGGTGCGGCAGCACCGGGAATGAGCACGGTGCCGATCAAAAGGTCTGCGCGGCGCACGAGTTCTTCGACCGCCGAGCGGGTGGAGAACACGGTCGAGATCGAGGTGCCGAATTGCGCCGCGAGGCGCTTCAAGGCTTCCGGTGAGCGGTCGACCACGGTGACTTTCGCGCCCATGCCGACGGCAATCGTCGCCGCATGCGTGCCGGACACGCCGCCGCCGAG
>JAFEFR010000222.1 GCA_018240485.1 Pseudomonadota bacterium | reverse complement strand
TACTTGTTTCCCGATGCGCAGGCGGCGACGTATCTGAAGCATGGCTTCCGTGCCGTCGTCGGCTTGCCGTTCATCGAATTCCCGACCGCATGGGCGAAGAGCCGCGACGAATACTTCGACAAGAATCTCACCGTGCACGACGAACTGCGCGACGAAACGCTGGTGACGACGACGCTCGCGCCGCACGCGCCGTACACGGTGGCGAACGAGACGTTCGAGCGCATTCGTCTGATGAGCGATCAGCTCGACATTCCCGTGCACCTGCACCTGCATGAAACGGCGCAGGAAGTCGAGGACGGCAAGCGCGACCACGGCCTACGCCCGATCGCGCGCATGCACACGCTGGGCCTCGTCAACGATCATCTGATCGCGATCCACATGACCCAATTGACCGACGCCGAAATCGCGCAGATGGCCGAGGCGGGCGCGTCGGTCGCGCATTGCCCGGAATCGAACCTCAAGCTCGCCAGCGGCTTCTGCCCGGCGGAAAAACTGCGCCGCGCCGGCGTCAACCTTGCGATCGGCACCGACGGCGCGGCGAGCAACAACGACCTCGACATGTTCGGCGAAATGCGCACCGCGGCGATGCTCGCGAAAGCGGTCGCCAACGATGCGAGCGCGTTCGATGCGATGTTCGCGTTGCAGGCGGCGACGCTCAATGGCGCGCGCGCGCTGGGCCTTGCCGAGCGCATCGGCTCGATCGTACCCGGCAAGCAGGCCGACCTCGCCGCCGTACACCTCGACGCGATCGAAACACAACCGATCTATCACGTCGCGTCCCAACTCGTTTATGCGACCGGGCGCCAGCAGGTCAGCGACGTGTGGATCGCCGGCAGGCGCAAGCTCGCCGACCGCACGCTTGTCGGCATGGACCTCGCCGCGCTGCGCGCCAAGGCGCGCGAGTGGCATGGGCGCATCGCGTTCGCGCAGTAAAATCACTTCATGAGTATGACCAACGTCAATCCTGCGGAAACCGGCAAATTCGACAAGCTCGCCGCGAGCTGGTGGGACCCGGAAGGCGAGTCGCGCCCGCTGCACGACCTCAATCCCGTGCGCCTGAACTACGTGGCCGAGCGCATTGCGCTCAAGGGCGCGCGCGTGCTCGACGTCGG
>JAFEFR010000221.1 GCA_018240485.1 Pseudomonadota bacterium | reverse complement strand
CCTTGGCTGGCGTACCCAAAGCGGTGATCGCGCAGGCGCGCAAGGTTCTTTCGGCGCTCGAAGCGCAGCACAGCGCCGCCACGACAGCATCAACCACTGCGGATGCAACGCCGCAACTCGGCCTGTTTACGGTCGCGCCGCCATCCGCAGCGGAGCTGGCTTTGCGTGAACTCGATCCGGACGCAATGACGCCGAAGGACGCACTCGAAGCGTTGTATCGCTTGAAAGCCCTGCGCTGAACCGGTGTAGACTCGCGCCCTGCGTTCCGGTCGAGGGGGATCCATGAACGTGACGAAACGCGAGATCGGCCTGGTCACCGCCACCGCGCTGGTGCTGGGCAACATGATCGGCTCGGGCGTGTTCCTTCTGCCCGCCACACTCGCACCCTACGGCGTCTACAGCCTGATCGGCTGGCTGGTCAGCACGGGTGGCGCCTTGCTGCTGGCCAGCGTGTTCTATCGCCTCGCCAGACGCGCGCCGCGTGCGGGAGGACCGTATGCCTACAGCCGCGAAGCGTTCGGCGATTGCATCGGCTTTCTGGTGGCGTGGATCTATTGGATTTCGATCATCGGCGGCAACGCGGCCATCGCCGTCGCGTTCGCAAGTTATCTGTCCGTTCCGTTCCCCATGCTGGGCAGCAGCGCGCTGGTCGGCGCATTGACCACGCTGGCTCTGGTCTGGGCCCTGACCCTGGTGAACATCGCAGGCGTGCGCAGCGCCGGCGCGGTGCAGGTGGTGACCACGGTCCTGAAGGTGATGCCGCTGCTGGCACTGACTCTGTTCGGTTTCGCACAGTTCAATCCGCACCTGCTGACGCCGAGTCCGCAGGCCGGCTCTGCGTTGAGTGCAATCAACATCAGCGTTGCTGCGACTTTTTTTGCGTTCACCGCAGTGGAATGCGCCTCGATTCCGGTCGGGCACGTGCGCGATCCGGAGAAGACCATTCCGCGCGCGACGCTGCTCGGAACGGCTATCGCTGCGGTGGTGTACATCGCCTCCACCACGGTCGTGATGGGCTTGCTGCCGGCGGCTGAACTTGCGAAATCGCAGGCGCCGTTTGCGGACGCAGGACGTCTGCTGTGGGGAAGCTGGGGCGCGCAGCTGATGGCTTGCGGGGCCGCGATTTCCTGTCTGGGCGCCTTGAACGGATGGATTTTGATCGCAGGCCAATTCCCGCAGGCGGTAGCGCAGGACGGACTGTTTCCGCGCGTGTTCGCGCGCGAATCCGCGCGCGCAACGCCAGTCCTCGGGTTGGTGGTCATGGCCGTATTGACGAGCGTGCTCGTGCTGGCGAACTACACCCGTGGCATGGTCGGCATGTTCACATTCATCATGTTGCTGACCACGCTCGCCGTCGTGGTTGCGTATCTGTTTTGCGCAATGGCCGACATCGTGCTGGCCTATCGCAGCGACCGGCCACTGCCCCTGCGCGATCTGCTCATGGCCTGCGGCGCATTCGCGTTCTCGGTCTGGACCGTGATCGGCGCGGGCGAGGACGCGGTCTATTGGGGCTTCGTCCTGATGATCGTCGGCATCCCGCTGTATGTGTGGCAGGTCCGACCGCGCCGTCGCACGCTCGGCGAATCGCTGCAATAATCACGCATTCTACGAAAACACAACACCAGCGATTTCGTAGGCGACTACACTGTTCCGCCCCACACTTGGAACGCGCCGATGCCACCGCTGATCCGGTTCACTATGGGCCTGCTGCCCGCCATCGCGTGCGCCGCGCATGCACAGTCGCCCGATCCAACGCTCGACCTGTACGCACAACCGGGCAACCGGATTGCGATCAGCCCGAATCGGCACCTCAACCTGCGCTGCACCGGCCAGGGCTCGCCCACCGTCATCCTCGAAAGCGGCAACAACGCCGACTCGATGGCATGGTTCAAGGTGCAGCCAGCAATCGCGACGTTTACGCGAGTGTGTTCGTATGATCGCGCCGGCACCGGGTTCAGCGATGGCGGCCCGTTGCCGCGCAATGTCGACAGCAATGCCGATGACTTGGCTGCGCTGATCCGTGCAGCACGTATCGCAACACCGGTGGTGCTCGTCGGGCACTCCTATGGCACCAACATCGTGCGCCGCTTTGCCGACGCTCACGCAAATGAGGTAGCCGCGCTGGTGCTGATCGATCCACCGCCGCAGGGCGTCGGCGCGTTCTCGCCCGAGTTTGAAAAGGCCGATGCCGCACAGCGCCAGCAGATGCTCGGCGCTTTGCGCCATTGCGAGCAAGGCGCCGAAACCGGGAAACTCGAACCGCCCGCGTCGGACTACAAAGATTGCCTGCGCGGCCCCAATTCGGCATTCAGTGCCGCGCTCAATACCGCGATGCTCGCCAACAAGATCAAGCCCGCGTTCTGGCAAACGATGATCTCGATCACGCAAACCAATGCCGACTTGTACCGGCAACCCGTGCCGAGCGCGGAAACGCACGGCGCGATTCCCTTGTTGATCCTGCAACCGGACACCCCGTTCGAGGATGTGCCGCCACAGTTTCGCAAGGCGATGGAACAGGCACGCCAAAAGACGCATCGAGCCATTGCGGCGACTTCCACGCGCGGCAAGATCATCGCCGTCGCGCAGTCATCGCACGACGTACAGATCGACCAGCCCCACGCCGTAATCGCGGCAGTCCGCACCGTCGTCCACCCTCATTGAGATTGGTTTGTCGGGATATTGTCGCGTTGGCGAAAACGTCCGCAAACGCGCGTGCCGGCGCATCATCGCCGAACAACACGCACTGCCATCGCACGATATTCTGCCGCTTTGTACCCGCGCCGCACTCGATGTGCTCCATCAACTCAAGCAATCGATCCGCACGCGCTGAGAACGAAGCAACGTCACTACTTTCCCACCTTCACCTCGACCCGACCATCGTTACCCGACACTCCGGCATAATGACGGCGTGAATTCGGCGGCGCGTGCTACATCGCCGGCACGGCGAGGCGGTACACCGCACCCGGCGGATTGCCGCCGCCTTTGCCGCCGGGTACGACGGTAATGAACAGGCTGTCGTCGACGGGATCGGTGGCGGTGGGATACGCGAGCTTGCGTGCCGTGCTGTCGTTGAAATGCGTCAGCCGCATGGCGGGACGGGTTCCGTCGATACGGATCATCCACACATCCAAACCAAACGTCGTCTTATGCGCCATCGGGTTCCACGGTGGATCCATGTTCGCGCTGGATCCAAACGCGATGAATTCCGGGGCATGCCCCAACGAAAACACTGCGGGCTCTTCCCAGTGGCCGTAGTGATTGACCGGTTCTGGGCCGGCGTTGTCGCGATAGGCGTAGTTGGCGCCGTAGGCGGTCACATCGCGCAGTTGCGCACGCCCCTGCCATTGCCACGACGCCACGTCGGTAAAGGCCTCGCTATGCACCGTTTCGGTTTGCTTCACTGCGGGTGAGGATGTGGACAAGAACACATCACTCGCAAACCCAAGGCGTGAGTTGTCGCGCGAAAACGACCACGGCTCGTAACCGGAACCAATCTGCGTGTCGCCGCCGGGATTGGCCCACAACCCCTCGCCTGAGGGATCACGCGGCGTCGGCGTGAGGTTGCGCCGATACTCGATGAGCGTCGGCAAGCCCTCGACGAATGCGATTTTCGCCATCGCCAGTTGCAATACGCCGGCCCAGGCGTAATGTCGATCAAGACCCACGCGCTCAGCCCAGGCGATGGGCACACGGCCTTGCGCAGACGGCCCCACTGTTGGCCGCATCGTGCCGAGTGCGGGTGGAGGCGCCTGCTTCGCACTGCACGTGTAGCCGCTGTAGGGCGCCTGCTGCGGTTTCTCGAACAGGCCGTGCGCGTGCGCGTCGGCATGCGCGTACTGCGTACCGGTCGGGCATTGCGCGGTCAACACCGAGGGATACGGCATGAACACGGCGTGATCGGCAAACGTCCACGTGTGCGCAAAGTCGGTCAGTTGAATCCAGGTTTTGCCATCGGCTGCGATGGCCCACAAATCATTGAACATGCCCACTTCGCTGTTGCCCAGTTGGTGCATGAGCGCGTGCTTTGGCATTTCCACTCCGGCGAAAAGCCACTTGCCGTCGGGTGACCACGCAGCGAGGTCTTTGTTCTGATTGGCGTACACGCTGGCGCCGACTTGCCGCTGCGGCGCGTTCGGCGTGGCGCTCGCGCTCGGCGTCGCCGCAAAGATGCGCACCCCGTCGCGGCCATCCACCACGTCGACACAACCAATGCAACGCGGATGGCTGCCGTCGGCTGCGGACACGTAGAGCACGGTCGTGCCTTCGACGTTTTCCGTTCCGGTATCCGGCCCCGCCGTGTAGTACTCGCGAACTCCCGGAATGGTGCTGCCTGATGCGCGGTGAGAGCCACCGAGAATATCCTCGCGAAACGTCTCGAACACGAGCTGCCGCGTCGCAGGATTGAATCGCGCCGCCTTGGCGTTCCAGTCGCCCGCCTTCGCCGGCCAATCGTCGGGGCGATGGTGGGCCGTGCCCTTGGCATCGGTGCCCAGCAGCATGATGGGGCCGCTCTGCGCTCCGGCGAGCATGGCGGCGCCAAACAGAAAAGGCGCGCTCATCATTGCAACACGCCGAAGCAAGGCACGAGGCGTTTGCACCGATGGCTTCACGGTGGCAGACACCCATGACCGGGTTTTCATGGCGCGCCATCTCCGAGAATGATCGAACATGCGTCCGCGCGCGCACTCTACACCCATCGGCATGTGCGCGATTCGACGAGCGGGCAACGACACCGGGCCACACGCCCGCGCAGGCACGCCGTGCGGGCAAGTCGAATGGAAATCACGCAACGACGCGCCAGCAAGCGCCGTCACATGGCATCGATATCGCCGAGGGCGATGATGAGTCGACGGGCGCGTTTGTCCGGCTTGGTCGGCGGCTTGGCGTAGCCGGTACGTTCCAGACGGTGGCGTTCGACGGCCTCCACGCGCGCGGCGCGACTGGCCTCGGTTTCGTGATACAGCGACTGCGCCAACGCAGCCGAACCGCGTTGCACGCCGAGCGCAGTGATCTCGATCTCAAAACGCTCCTCGCCCCGCGCGATGCTGAGCCGGTCGCCGACATGCACCGCCTTCGAGGGTTTGCCGTGCACCTGATTGACCTCCACCTTGCCGCCTTCGAGCGCCTGCTTCGCCAGCGCGCGTGTCTTGAAAAAGCGCGCTGCCCACAGCCACACATCCAGACGTACGCCAGCGGCCTCGCTCGCAGCAGAGTGGCTCGTTTTGCTCCGCACCGTATCGCCTCTTTCCTCGCCATCGATCCTGCGTGTCGCGTCCGACCCGAGCACCGAGGATACCGTGTCGCTGCCACTGGCGAATCCACAATTGACAGCATTTGTGGTGCCAGGCCGATGCGAAAATGGGCGACGATGGATCCATCCCGCACCCCGCCCGCCGCCCGTCTCGCCGACGAACACGACGCCACACTGAGCGCCAGCGCCAAGCGCCGCCTGCTCTGGCTGATCGCCTCGGCGTTCTTCATGCAGATGCTGGATTCGACCATCGTCAACACGGCGGCGCCCAGCATGGCCAGTGCGCTGGATGTGACGCCGCTGTCGATCAAGAACGCACTCATCAGCTACACCCTCAGCCTCGCGGTGTTCATTCCGCTGAGCGCATGGTTGGCCGACCGATTCGGCACGCGCCGAGTTTTCGCAACGGCCGTCACGATCTTCAGCGTCGGCTCGCTGGCCTGTGGCCTCGCCACAACGCTGCCCATGCTCGTCGTTGCACGCATCGTGCAAGGGTTCGGTGGCGCGATGTTGATTCCCGTTGGTCGACTGGCGATCCTGCGGAGTTTCAGCAAGGCCGAAATGGTCGGCGCGCTCGCGTTCGCGACCATCCCGGGTTTGATCGGTCCCACCATCGGCCCGTTCCTTGGCGGCGCGCTTTCGACATACCTGTCATGGCGCATGATTTTCTTCGTCAACTTGCCGTTGGGCATCGCCGGACTGTGGATGACGCAACACGCCATGCCGGATTACCGCGCCATGGTACACACCCCGTTCGACGTCGCCGGATTTCTGTTGCTCGGCACTGGCATCGGCGCTCTGTCGTGGGCACTGGAGCAGGCCAGCGATGCCCGCTATGCGCCGATGTTGGCCATCGGCCTGCCCGCGCTCGCACTGCTTGTCATCTACGCGCGGCGCAGCCTGCGCATCGCCCATCCCGTCGTCGACTTGCGCTTGCTGCGCATCGAGAGCTTTCGCATTGGCATCAACGGCAACTTGAGCACGCGACTGGGCATGAGCGGCGTGTACTTTCTGCTGACCTTGCTGCTTCAAGTGGGGCTCGGCTATTCGCCGTTGATGGCGGGCCTGTTGCAAACCCCGCAGGCGGTATCGATGTTCGCCACGCGCTTTTTCGTCGCCTGGATCATCCGCTACTTCGGCTTTCGGCGCGTGCTCATAGTCAACACAATACTCGCTGGCATAATGATTCTCTCGTTCGCGATGATCGACGCGCACACGCCGATTTGGTGCGTGTGCGCACAGGTATTCGTGTATGGCGCGATCATGTCAATCCAGTACGCCGCAGTGAACACGCTCGGCTTCGTCGACTTGACCGCAGATCAGGCAAGCATGGGCGCGTCCATGACGAGCACGGCACAATACCTGTCGATCAGTATTGGCGTGGCGTTCGGCACCTTGCTGATGGGCGCGTTTCTGCACTTGGGTCGCGACGAGGGCGCAGCCTACATCAACGCATTCCACGCCACCATGCTTGTGCTCGGCGCGGTGACCATCCTCTCCGCGTTTGTCTTCCATCGCGTGCCACGCGCCGCCGGAACCTGATCGCCCTGCGTTGCGTCGATGCGACCGCCAAGGGCAGCCGCATCGACCTGGAACTCATCCGTGATCAATAAGCCCGCAGGTGTCAATCGTTGCGAAGCCACATCGTGCGACGGCGACGGCGCAGATACGCGCCGCCAGCCAATGCGCATGCCAGGATCAGCGCCAACATCTGCACCACGCCGAGACTCGGTGCCGGCACCGGCAGCGACGACACAAGGAAGCTCGTCGCATCGCTTGCGCCGGGCAGTTTCGGATCATCGGTCAGCACCGAGCTTTCATTGCTGCCGTTGCCATCGGCATCGAAATTGACCGTGCCCTGATTGCTGATCACTTGACCCGCAGCGCTGGCCGCAACCGCTGCCGTGATCGTGATCGTGACCGCACCATTGTTGCCCGGAACCGAGCCATCCCAGTACACCGTGTTGCCGACGTTGCTCACCGTTCCCGACGATGCGCTGGCGGAGACGTAGGTCAGTCCAGCGGGAAGCGCATCGACAAACTCATGACCGGGATTGTCGATCTGCGCGTACGCGCTGCTGTTGCGGATGACGATGGTGTACACGACATTGCTGTTGATCGTGAAGGCTCCGCTCACCGTCTTGGTCGCACTCATCGCGGCGGGCGAGGTCACCGTGACCGCCGCGTTGGCCGTGTTGTTGCCCGTGTTCGGGTCGTTCGATGAGGCACCGTTGGAGATTGTCGCCGTATTGGTCAACGTACCGCCCATGAGCGGAACCGTCGCCGTGAACGTGAGCGTCGCCGAGGCGCCGTTGGCCAGACTGCCGACGTTCCAGGTGCCCGTTCCCGCCGTGAACACACCCTGCGATGCGTTGGCTGTCGCCGCATGCAGACTCGGCGTGCTCGGGAAAGAATCGGCCACATTTACCGAATACGCGGTATCGACGCCGTTGTTCTTGGCCGTCAGCGTGTAGTTGATGGTGTCGCCCGGATGTGCCGTGGCCGGCGTCGCCGTCAACGTCACGGCGAGATCGGTCGAACGCGCCGACATGACGCAGACCGTGGTCTGATTGTTGGCCGGGTTGGGATCCAACGGCGTGCTCGATGTGATCTGCGCGGTATTGCAGGCTTGGTCGGTCGTATTCACCGTGGCGCTCAGGCTCAGCGTTGCTGTTGCGCCGGACGCCAGCGAAGGCACGTTCCATGCGCCAGTGACACTGTTGTACGTGCCGACATTCACCGCTCCGGCAAAGGTGAGACCCGCCGGCAACAAATCCGTGACCACGATGCCCGTGGCCGTGGCAGGCCCGTTGTTTTTCAGCGTCACGGTAAAGGTGGCATTGGTGCCGAAGGCCGGCGTCGGCGGCGACACCGACTCGGTAACAGCAAGATCGGCATTCGAGTTGGGCGTATCCATCGCCACCACTTCGGCACGTTCGCCGCTGCGGTTGTGATGGTGCAGCAACAACGCGCCGAGCGAGCCGTTGGTGGTCATGTTCGCCGTGTTCCAGGTTACCGGCAACGAGGCACCGTTGAGGTCACTGGCAAGGCTGGTGCCACTGAAATCCAGCCCCTGCGCGGCAGAATTGAACACATATGGGCCCGCCGCCTCGTCGTAGTGGAAACTGCTGATCGGCCCGCACAACGGGTACTGCCCGGGACAAGTCTGAATCTTGTAGCGGAACGGCGTTCCTGGCGTGATGTTGAGCGAAGCCGGTGTCGCAGCAAGGAACATCACGTTGTTCTTGAACAACACCGAGTCCACGCTTGCAGCGCTGATCCGATTGACGAACTGCTGCGTGGCAACACCGCTCGTTGCAAGGTTGTACACGCCGGTGATGAACGAATCCTGCCCGTTGACATTCGCGGTGCCAAACAAGCGACCGGCTATCGTGCCGGGGTTCGAGTTGAACAGGATGCGATCCCAGGTGCCATCGTTGTTGTAGTCGATGTAGATGTTGTAGGTCACATCGGTCGGCGTCGCCCAATCCCCCCACGACGACACGCCGAACATGAATACGTTCGAAGCCGCGTTGTACGCGACGCCCGCATATTGGATGTTCGCATACCCCGGCAGGGTCGTATCGCGCGCATGCACGACTTGCAGTTCGAACGGTGTGACGAGCGAGACTTCGTCATTCGGGAAAGTGCCCGTACAGGTCGGCCCCGCAGCGAGCGTGCCAGTACATACATGCGTGCCACTGAGCGGAATCGTGGTCGAGCCGGTCGACGCGCCGCCGGTGGTGATTGTTGCCGGCGCACTCATGGCCGATGCCGGGCGCGAGGCCACGTACAACGGCAGGCGCAGCTTCGCATTGCCGCCCTGACTGAGCACGAGGTTGCTCGACGCATCCGTCAACCACGCACGCGCGACGTTGCCGAGCCCGGTCAGCGGTGACGGTGCCGCTTGCGTCGGGGCGACCGACGCTTCACGCGCATGCGTCATCAGCGCAGCCGTTGCATCCAGACGCACGTCGATCAGCACGCTGCCATTGGCCGGAATCGTGACCGTGCTGCCACCCGGCAGCGAGAACGTGACGCCCGGTGCGACGACGAGGTTGGCGATCGACAGGTTGTAGGTCTGCGCCGTGTTGCCCATGTTGGCGAGGCGCACCTTGCGCACTTCGCTGGCACTGCCGACGACTTCATACGAGCGGAACGACACACTGACCAGATTGGAATCGTCCGCATTCAACGCGATGACTGGCGAAACCGCCGAGGCCGACGGATCGGTGCGGCCCGCTCCCACGCGCCCGCCGCTGATCAGCGGCGGTGCGCCACCGGCACCGAGGCTGACATCGTGCAAGGCACCGTTCATGGCCAACGCCTTCAATTGCTCGACCGACCACGTCGGATGCTCCTGCTTGAGCAAGGCCATGATGCCTGTCATGTGCGGCGCCGCCATGGACGTGCCGGACAGCGTCAACGGCTGATTGTTCGGAATGAAGCCAGATGCATTCGGCGTCATGCAACTGCCACTGATGCAGGTTTTGCCGGTCTGTGCCGAGATGATGTTGACGCCCGGCGCTGCGATGTCGGGCTTGAGGCGCGAAGCACCGTCGCCGCGACTCGGGCCGCGCGAGGAGAACGAGGCCAGCATGTCGCCCGCATTCGCCGCAGCAAACGTGGCGTTGACGGGACCACTGCCGAGCTGCGCGCGAATCGCATCGCCCGTGGCCTTGGAGACGAAGATCGTCGGGATCGTCACCGACGGCGTGGCGGCACCGCCCGGCGTGGTCAGGGTTGGATCGCCCGGTACGTTATTGGCGATGATCACACCGATTGCGCCCGCCGTTTGCGCGTTCTGCGCCTTGAGCGTGAAGCCACAGGTACCACGATCAATCAAGGCAATGTTGCCGGCCACGGCAGCGGCGTTGGTCAGCGCCGAGCAGCCGTCGGTGGTGGATGGGCCTGCGACATCGGCAGGGTCGAGTGCAGCGACAATATTGCCGGTCTGGCCGGCGGGCGCCGGCGGCGGCGTCGGTGTAAAGGCGGCAGCAACCGCCGGGTATGCGCCTGCGATGGCACCCGGAGAATTGATCTGCAAAGTCACCCCATCGATGCCCGAGTCAGCAACCGCGGCCACGGTCAGCGCACGCTTGCTCGCGCCGGGAGAGCCGGAAATGAAATACGTATCGCCACTGTTGCCCGCCGAGACGACGACGACGACGCCAGCCGCAGCCGCCGCATCGGAGGCGACTGAGGTCGCATCGTCCGAACTGCCGTAAGTGGAGCCCAAGGACATGTTGATTACATCGAGATGGTCGGACAAATCGCTGTCGCCATTCGGATCCATCGCCCAATCGATACCTTGCACCGTCAAGCCCGTGCTACCCGTGCAGCCGAACACGCGAATCGCGTACAGGCTCGCCTGTGGTGCGGCGCCGGGAGCGATGCTGAGCGAGGCGAACGGCGTGCCCATGCCGTAGGCACCGTTGTAAGTTGTACCGGCTGTGGTCACGCCGTAACCGGCGGCCGTGCCGGCAACGTGCGTACCATGGCCATTGCAATCCATCGGGTTGGCATCCGGGGTGGGCGAGTTCGAGCCGGTGTAGGTATCGCCTGCCAGGTCAATGCCGCCGGCGACCTTCGCCGACGGGAAATGCGGGTCCGGCAGCGCGGTGTTGTCGGCTTGATAGTCGGCCAGCGCGCCAGTACCTCCGAAGTCGGCATGCAGGTAATCGATGCCGGTATCGATGATGCCGATACGAATGCCTTGACCGGTCAACGCACTCGGCAAGCCGAGCGTGTTCCCCCACACATTGGGCAGGCCCAGAAACGGCATGCTGTTGGAAACCGACGGCGTCTCGCGCGGAATCGGCAGCACGCGGCGCACGCCGGACAGGGCACGCAGTTTGTCCAGATCCTCCGGCGCCACGGCAACGGCGATGCCGTTCATCACACGCGAAACGCGGTACACCTCGCGTGCGCCGAGTTTGCTCATCTGTACCGCCATGCTGCGCTGCTGCGCTTCGATGCGCTGCACGCTGCTGCGCGTAGCCGCAGCGGCAGCGATGCGCACCGACTGACTCTGAATGGATTTGCCTTCGGTCACCTTGGCGTACACGAGCGCTGCGGAAGGCTCAGTCAACTCGACCAGCACGAGCAAGCGCCCGTCGTCCGTTCGCGCCAAACCATCGGCACGCGCAGCCTTGGCCGGATCGAGCTGTACCGTTATCTCGGGCAAGGGCGCAGGATCCTTCCAGTTCGAGCCGATAACCCATGTCGACGACAAAACGACAGCGCCGACGATGCCGGCCTTGATGATTTTCCGCATGAAACTCCCCTACCCCGGATGTTCGGACGGTTGTGCTTCTTCTCCGAAGCAACCCGTCTCGAACGCGAACGCGCCACCCGCCAATGCGGGACCGGCGCGAATCATGTCACAGTTCGTCTTTCGTGTGAATATTTGTAATCGAATCCTGACAAGCAACCCCAATCCGCCGATTCGAACTGTGCCTCGGCACAAGGCCATCGACCGCGCATGCGCACGCAAGGCGGCACGACCACCTCTGCCTGCTCAACGCAATTGGCTGTCCTTGCTGCCGCGTCGGTTGTAGCCGCGGAATGCGGCATGTGCGCCATCGCGTTCGGACTGGCAGGCAAGACACAGGCGCACGCCCGGCACGGCCTTGCGCCGCGCCTCGGGAATCGGCACCCCACATTCTTCACAATGCGCCAAACCCGGGCCGCGTGGCGCCAACCCGCGGGAACGCTGAATCGCGTCGGCGATGGTGGCGTCGATTTGATCCTGCACCGCGCCGTCGTTGGCCCAGCCGGTGGCCATCGCTACTCGCTCGGCGACGCGGCGGGTGCGGTGTCGAGGAAATACGGCTCGACTTTGCCGGAGAATTTCAGCGTCATCGGCCGCCCGCGGCGATCGAGCGCACGCGGCACCGCCATGCGCACCCAGCCTTCGCTGACGCAGTATTCCTCCACCGTGGTTTTCTCCACGCCATTCAAACGAATACCGATGCCGCGCGCAAGAATCTGCTCGTCGTAGAACTTGCTGCGCGGGTCGTTGGACAGATGATCAGGAAGCGTGTCGGACATGGCGATGGCAGTGAGGGAAAGGCGCGCCATTGTAGTGCGCGCCGACACGGCCCGCATCCTGCGTGAACACGCTCGCGTCCCGACGGGAAATATCGCTCGTCGTGAGCGGCGCGCGCGTCAGCGCACCGCGTCCAGCGCCTCGCTCAAGCGCTCCACCGCGACGATCTCCAACTCGCCGAGTTTCGACTTCTTCGGCGCATTCGCCTTCGGCACAATGGCTTTGAGAAACCCGTGCGTCGCCGCTTCGCGCAAACGCTCCTCGCCGTTCGGCACGGGGCGGATTTCGCCGGACAAACCAACCTCGCCGAACGCAACCAGTTTTTCCGGCAACGGTTTGTCGCGGAAGCTCGACAGCACCGCCAACAGCGTCGGCAAATCGGCCGCGGTTTCCTGCACGCGGATGCCGCCGACCACGTTGACGAACACGTCCTGATCGTAGACGGCGATGCCGCCATGCCGGTGCAACACGGCAAGCAGCATCGCAAGCCGGTTCTGTTCGAGGCCGAGCGCCACCCGGCGCGGATTGCCCAGCGAGGATTGATCCACCAGCGCCTGCACTTCGACCAACAACGGCCGTGTACCTTCGCGCGTCACCATCACCGCACTGCCCGGCGTCGGCCCCGCGTGCGCCGACAGGAAAATCGCCGACGGATTCGGCACCTCGCGCAACCCCTTGTCCGACATCGCGAACACGCCCAGCTCGTTGACCGCGCCGAAACGATTCTTGAACGCGCGCAACACGCGAAAGCGCGAACCGGCTTCGCCCTCGAAGTACAGCACCGCATCGACCATGTGCTCCAGAACGCGCGGGCCGGCGATGCCGCCCTCTTTGGTCACGTGGCCGACGAGAAAAATACTGGTGCCGGTTTCCTTGGCGAAACGCACCAGCCGCGCCGCCGATTCGCGCACCTGCGACACCGAACCGGGCGCCGCAGTCAGCGTTTCCGTCCAGATCGTCTGGATCGAATCGATCACCAACACGCGCGGCGTGTCGGCCACCGCGTGTTCGAGAATGCGCTCGACGCAGGTTTCCGCCAACGCCTTGAGCGGCGCCAACTCCAACCCCAGCCGCTGCCCACGCGCGGCGATCTGCGCCAGCGACTCCTCGCCCGATACATACAGCGTGGGAATGCGCGCACCGAGCGCGCCGAGCACCTGCAACAACAAGGTCGATTTGCCGATGCCCGGATCGCCGCCGACCAGCACCACCGAGCCTTGCACCAAGCCGCCGCCGAGCACGCGATCGAGCTCGCCGATGCCGATGCGTTCGCGCAACTCCGCTTGCGTCGCCACGTCCGCCAGCGGCACGATGCGCGCCGGCGCCGCACCCGCGTAACCCGTGCGCTTCACCGCACCGGGTTTCGCCGCTGACTCGACGACGAATTCGCTCAGCGTGTTCCACGCCCCGCAGGCCTCGCACTGGCCCTGCCACTTGTTGTATTCAGCGCCGCATTGATTGCAGACGTAGGCGGTTTTGGGTTT
>JAFEFR010000220.1 GCA_018240485.1 Pseudomonadota bacterium | reverse complement strand
CCGAACAACCCTCCGGCGGCGAGCGTCGCGTGCTCATGCTGCGCGGTGCGGAACTTGCGCCCACGCTCGGCGAGGATGCCGGCATCGTCGCCGTGTTCGACGATCTGACCCTGCTCAATCGCGCTCAGCGCGACGCGGCCTGGGCCGAAGTCGCACGCCGCCTTGCGCACGAAGTGAAAAATCCGCTGACGCCGATCCAGCTTGCCGCCGAACGCCTGCGCCGCCGTTTCATCGGCCGCCTGCCGCCGGACGAAACCGAGATACTCGACCGCGCCACGTTGACCATCGTCAATCAAGTCGAAGCGCTCAAGTCGATGGTCAATGCGTTCGGCGACTATGCGCGTCCGCCGCAGATCGAGGCGCGAGCGTTGTCGATCAATGCGCTGGCCGCCGAGGTCGTCGATCTGTACGAAAACGATCAGCGCCTGCAACTCACGCGCCAGTTCGCGCCGGGCGACCCGAGCTTGCGCGCGGACGCGGTGCGCTTGCGCCAGTTGCTGCACAATCTGATCAAGAATTCGCTCGAAGCGGTGACCGGCGAGCACAAGCCGCACATCGAAGTGATCACGCGCGAAGTGGACGAGGGAGGGCGGCACTGGATCGAACTCACCGTCGCCGATAACGGCCCCGGCTTGCCCGAAGGCTTCGATGCCCGCTGGTTCGAACCGTACACCACGAGCAAGGTCAAAGGCACGGGCCTGGGCCTTGCGGTGGCGAAAAAAATCATCGAAGAACACGGCGGCACGATCCGCGCCGAAAACCGCCCGGGCGGCGGGGCCGCGTTCACGCTGCGCCTGCCGCGCGATGGCGTCGCCGCCTGAACCCGCGCGTTGGCAGAGTACGAAATGGTAATGCCGCATTTGCGGCAGGATGGGCGACAATGAGCGCCCATTTTCCGCCACCGCTGCCGTCGCGCATGGACAACTCCTTTTTCGTGTCTTCCCGCAGCCCACGGCGCGAGTTCTGGCTGTTTTTCCTGTTCGCCCTCGTCGTCATCGGCGCGGGCATCGGTCTGCGCGATCCCTGGCCGGCCGACGAGCCCCGCTTTGCGTTGTCGGCGCAGCAAATGGTCGAGAGCGGCGACTGGTTGATCCCTCATCGCGGGCATGAAATCTACGCCGACAAACCGCCGGCATTCATGGTCATGCAGGCCGCGGCATTCGAGGTCACGCGCAACTGGCGGATCGCCTTTCTGCTGCCCTCGTTGCTCGCCGCGCTCGGCACGCTGGTACTCGTCTACGATCTTGGTCGTCGTCTCTGGGATCATCGCGCGGGTTTGTATGCGGGCCTTGCCTTGCTCTGCACTTTCCAATTCGTCTATCAGGCCAAGCGCGCGCAGATCGACCCGACGGTCACTTTCTTCATCACCCTCGCCAACTACGGATTGCTGCGCCATTTCCTGCTTGGCGCAAACTGGCGTTGGTATGGGCTCGGCTGTTTTGCCGCCGGGCTCGGCGTGATTACCAAGGGCGTCGGCATACTCGCGCTGCTGATGGCCGTGCCGTATGTTTTCGCTTGTCGCAGGCACTGGAATTTCGTCGTGCCGATGCACAAATCCGCCGGACGCTGGGCGCTGGGAATCGTCGCCTTCGCCGCTGCGATCGCATTGTGGCTCGTGCCGCTTGCGCTGGCCGTCGCGCGGCACCCGGCATCGGAATATGCGGCCTATCTGCACGACATCCTGTTTCGCCAGACCGCCGCGCGTTACACCGATTCCTGGGATCACCAGCAACCGCCGTGGTACTACCTGGGCGTGATCGCCGGCGGTTGGCTGCCGTTGTGGCTGGTCTGGTTCGGCACCGCGCCCGAGTGGGTGCGCGCGTTCAAGGCGCGCGACGCACGCGTGCTGTTGCCGCTGGTCTGGGCCGCCCTCGTCGTCGTGTTTTTCAGTATTCCTTCGGGCAAACGCGACATGTATATCCTGCCGGCACTGCCGATGGTGGCGCTCGCCTGCGCACCGTATCTGCCGCCGATACTCGAACGCCGCGGATTTCGTCTGCTTGCCCTGGCGCTGCTCATCGTGCTCGGCGTGGCGCTGGTTGGTACGGGTGCGCGAGCGTGGTCGGGACATTGGACGTTCGCCAACGTGTTCGCCGAACAGCGCGGCTTCGGCGCGGGTGCCGCGCTCTGGAACTTGTTGATCGTCCTCGGCGCAGGGTTGTTGGTTTGCGCGGCTGTCTTTCGTCTGCGCCGCGCACCGCTCGGATTGGTCGTCGGCTTCGCCGGCCTGTGGCTGCTGTGGGGTCTGTGGGCGAGTCCGCTGCTCAACGATTCCAGCTCTGCACGCGGACTCATGCGACAAGCCGGCGCCATGATCGGGCCGGATGCCGAACTGGCTCTCGTCGGCTGGAAGGAGCAGAACCTGCTGCTCGCCGATCGCAAGGTCGCCGAATTCGGCTTCGTCGAACCGGCCCATCGACAATTGGCGCAAGCGATCCGCTGGCAGGAAGCCCGGCCCGAGTCGCGTTGGGTTTTCATTCTGGCCGAAGCGATGACGCCGTGCATCGATGCGGCGAAATCGCGCTACGTGGGCCATGCCAACCGCCGCGAATGGTGGTTGTTCCGCGCCGACGCGGTGGCCCTGGCCTGTCGAGGCGGCAATGTGCCCGTGCCGGAAAGGCCGATGGATGTCGAGGCGGAATGATGCGTCCGATCCGTCGCCATCGCCCGGTTCGACCGACCGATGGTGTGTGTGCCGGGGGCGTCGTTCGTTCGGCAATCGCACCCGGCGACGACAAGCCCGGATGCGACTCTTCTGCTAGGCTGGACACATGATCACGCCGCAGCCACTGCATATCGTCGTTCTCGCCGCGGGCGAGGGCAAGCGCATGAAATCCGCGCACGCCAAGGTGTTGTTGCCGCTCGCCGGGCGACCGATGCTGGCGCATGTGCTGGATACGGCGAGTGCGTTGCGACCGCAGAAAATCCACGTCGTCCACGGCCATCGTGGCGACGAAGTGCGCGCGGCTTTCGCCGATCGGGCCGAACTCGGCTGGGTGCATCAGGCCGAACAGAAAGGCACGGGCCACGCCATGCAATTGGCGATGGCGGAGATACCCGATGCGGCGCGCGTACTCGTGCTCTATGGCGATGTGCCCTTGATCCGCAGCGTCACCCTGCAACCCCTGATCGAAGCGGAGGCCGCGTTGGCCGTGCTCGCCGCCGAGTTGCCCGATCCGCAAGGCTATGGCCGCATCCTGCTCGACGCCGCGCAGCGCGTGCAGGGCATCGTCGAGGAAAAAGATGCGACTGCGGCGCAGCGCGCGATCCGCACGATCAACACCGGGGTGATCGCCGCCGATGCCGCCCGATTGCGCGCCTGGCTCGCGCGGCTGGACAACCAGAATGCCCAGGGCGAGTTCTACTTGACCGACGTGTTCGCGCTGGCCGCAGCGGAGGGTGCCGCGGCGCGGGCGATCGCCTCGACCGATCCGAACGCCATCGCCGGCGCCAACGATGCCTGGCAGCTCGCCCAGCTCGAACGACGCTACCAGCAGCGCGCCGCACGCAATCTCTGCGCTCAGGGCGTGCGTCTGGCCGATCCGGCGCGCTTGGATTTACGCGGTCGCGTGACGGCGGGCCGCGACGTGGAGATCGACGTCGACGTCGTGCTCGAAGGAACGATCGTGCTGGGCGATGAAGTGCGCATCGGCGCATTCTGTCGCATCCGCAACGCAACCCTCGCTGCCGGCACGGTGGTGCAGGCGCACAGCGATCTCGACGGCGTGGTCACGCACGGCCCGTGCGTCATCGGCCCGTTCGCGCGCCTGCGCCCGGGGACGGTCATCGCATCGGGCGCACACGTGGGCAACTTCGTTGAAATGAAAAACGCGAGCCTTGGCGAGAATTCCAAGGCCAATCATTTGAGTTATCTCGGCGATGCGACCATCGGCGCGCGGGTCAACATCGGCGCCGGCACCATCACCTGCAATTACGATGGCGTGAACAAATTCCACACACTGATCGAGGACGACGCCTTTATCGGCTCGAACACGGCGCTGGTCGCGCCGGTGACGGTCGGCAGGCAGGCGACGATTGGCGCTGGTTCGACGATCGGCAAGCCTGCGCCGGCGGGTGAGCTGTCGGTCGCGCGTGCGCGCCAGACGACGGTTCCGGGCTGGAAACGCCCGCGCAAGATACCGCAGTAACGCGGTTTGCCGCGATCGCGCGCGCGCGACAACGACTTTTCTCCGCATTGCCTTAAAATTCGCAGCCTGTAGATTCAAGGACAGCTTCATGTGCGGAATTGTCGGCGCGATCGCGCAACACGATGTCACCCCGATTCTGGTCGAAGGCCTGCGGCGACTGGAATATCGCGGTTACGACTCCACCGGCCTGGCACTCGCGCAGCCGGGCGGCGAGCTCACGTTGTGGCGCACGGTCGGCAAGGTGGCGCGACTCGCCGACAAGATCGCCGCGAACCCGCGCGAGGGCGCGCTCGGCATCGCCCATTCGCGTTGGGCGACCCACGGCGGCGTCACCGAGGCCAATGCGCATCCGCACGTATCGGAAAACCGCATTGCGTTGATCCACAACGGCATCATCGAAAACCATCTCGAAATTCGTGCCGCGCTGGCCAACAAGGGCTACGCGTTCGCATCGGAAACCGACACCGAAGTCGTCGCCCACCTGATTCACGATTTCATCAAGCAGGGCCACGACCTGACCGCGGCGGTACAGCTTGCGGTCAAGCGATTGACCGGTGCCTACGCCATCGTCGTGTTCGACGCAAAACAGCCCGATCGCATCGTCGTCGCGCGTATTGCCAGCCCGCTGGTGATCGGCTTCGGCCCGCACGGAAACTACGTCGCCTCCGACGTGCAGGCGTTGTTGCCGGTGACGCGCCAGTTCATTTTTCTCGAAGAGGGCGATGTCGCCGAGGTGCGCTGCGATGTGGTGCGCGTGTTCGATGCACAAGGGCATGCCGTCGCGCGCAAGCCGCACGAATCCACGTTGTCCGCCGATGCGGTCGAGCGTGGCGAGTTCGCGCACTACATGCAGAAGGAAATCCACGAGCAGCCGCAAGCGATCGCCGACACGCTCGAAGGCCGCATCGCAAACGCGCGCGTGCTGCCGAACATTTTCGGCGTCGATGCGGAGCAATTGCTCGAGCGCGTGCGCCACGTGCAGATCGTCGCTTGCGGCACGAGCTATCACGGCGGCCTCGTCGCACGCTACTGGTGCGAGTCGCTGGCCGGCATCCCTTGCAGCGTCGAGATCGCCAGCGAATACCGCTACCGCGACGTCGTCGTGCCGCAGAACAGCCTGTTCGTCACCATCTCGCAATCGGGCGAAACCGCCGATACGCTGGCCGCGCTGAGTCAGGCGAAAAAACTGGGGTATCTCGGTACGTTGGCGATTTGCAACGTGCCCGAATCGAGCCTCGTACGCGAATCCGACCTGGTGTTGATGACCCGCGCCGGCCCGGAAATCGGCGTCGCCTCGACCAAAGCGAACACGACCCAACTCGCAGCGCTGGCCCTGTTGGTACTCGAACTCGCGCGCTTGAATGGCCTGCCCGCCGAGCGCTTGCGCGCGCTCGTCGCCGAACTCGAGCACCTGCCACGCGCGGTCGCCGAAGCGCTTCGCGTCGAGCCGCGGGTGATCGAGGTGGCGCGCCGACTGGTCTCGAAACAGCACGCACTGTTTCTCGGTCGCGGCACGCATTGGCCGGTCGCGCTGGAAGGCGCGCTCAAGCTCAAGGAGATTTCCTATATTCACGCCGAAGGCTATCCGGCGGGCGAACTCAAACACGGCCCGCTCGCCCTGGTCGATGACGACATGCCGATCATCGCCGTCGTGCCCAACGATCAGCTGCTCGAAAAAATGAAGTCGAATCTGGCCGAAGTGCGTGCGCGCGGCGGCGAGTTGTTCGTGTTCGCGGACGCGAACGCCGGCCTCGACGAAGCCGGTCTGTGCGCACCGCATGGCCGCGGCGCAGTGATCCGACTCGATGCGGGCGGCAATTTCATCGCCCCTGCGGTGCTCACCGTGCCGCTGCAATTGCTCGCCTACCACGCCGCCGTGTTGCGTGGCACCGACGTGGATCAGCCGCGTAATCTGGCCAAAAGCGTGACGGTGGAATAAGGCGCGCGACCATGGCCAAACTCTATTTCTACTATTCGGCGATGAACGCCGGCAAGACGACGACGCTGTTGCAAAGCGCGCACAACTACCACGAGCGCGGCATGCGCACGCTGTTGTTCACGCCCAGGCTCGACAACCGTTACGGTGCGGGCGTGGTCGCCTCGCGCATCGGGCTCAAGGCCGACGGCCGCATCTTCATGCGCGACGACGACTTGCTGCGCATGGCGCAGGACGACGTCGCCGCGCACGGGCCGCTGCATTGCGTGCTCGTCGACGAGGCGCAGTTTTTGTCCAAGGCACAGGTGTGGCAGCTGACCGAGATCGTCGATGCGCTGAATATCCCCGTGCTCAGTTATGGCCTGCGCACGGATTTCCGCGGCGAGTTGTTCGAGGGCAGCCAATACCTGCTCGCCTGGGCGGACAACCTGGTCGAAATCAAGACGATCTGCCATACCGGCAAGAAGGCGACGATGGTCGTGCGCGTCGATGAACTCGGCCATGCCGTCGT
>JAFEFR010000021.1 GCA_018240485.1 Pseudomonadota bacterium | reverse complement strand
CTCGGGGTCATGAAGCCGGCGGCCACGGTCAGGCCCGCGGCAACGGCGTGACGGATCAGCGCCGGATCGGTGTTCGGCGTCACCATCAGTTTCGCGCCGGTCGCGGCCAGCGCATCGGCATCGGCAGCTTTGAGCACGGTGCCCGCGCCGATGATCGCGCGTCCGCGTGCCTGCGCCTGCGCGCGCGTGACGCTGTGCAGCCAGTCCGGCGAATTGGTCGGAATCTCGATCAGGGTGATGCCGGCATCGATCAGCGCGTCGACGTGCGCCTCGACCTCGTCGGGCGTGATCCCGCGCAGGATCGCGATCAGCGGCCGATGCGTCGTCCAGTCCATGTTCGTCTTCACTCGTGATACAGCTGCGAGCGGCCGCCGTCGATCAGGATATCGGTGGCGTTGATGAAGCGCGCCTCGTCGCTGGCGAGGAACAGCGCGGTGTAGGCCACTTCCTCGGGCGTGCCGATGCGCTTGCACGGCAGCAGCGCGGTCTGACGTTCGCGCGCGCCCGGCTCGCGCTCGAACCAGCGCTCGATGCGTTCGACCAGAATCAGCCCCGGCGAAATCGAATTGCAGCGGACGCCCTGCGCCGCATACTGGATGCCGAGCGCGCGAGTCATGCCGATCAGGCCGTGCTTGGCGACCGGATACGGAAACGCGCCCGGAATGATCTTGTGGCCGTGCACCGAGGCGATGTTGACGATCGAGCCCGCGCCGTGCTCGAGCATCAGGGGCAATGCGGCGCGACTGAAGTTCCAGGCGCCGCCAAGATTGGTGTCGAGATTGCGCCGCCAGTCGGCGTCGCTCAACGCCAGCGGTTCGGCGAACACGTCGGCGCCGGCGTTGTTGACGAGCACGTCGATGCCACCCAGGCGCCGACCTGCCTCGACGACGAAATCAGAAACGGCTTTTTCGTCGGCAATATCGCCGTGGGCGAAATACTCGCAGACCGCAGCGACATCTGCCGTCGGCGCGGCGCGGTCGTAACCGGCGACACGCGCGCCGTGCGCGGCGAACAGCCGGACAATCGCCGCACCGATGCCGCCCGCCGCGCCGGTGACGATCGCGCGCTTGCCGTTCAAACGCCGAG
>JAFEFR010000219.1 GCA_018240485.1 Pseudomonadota bacterium | reverse complement strand
TTGCCCAAGCCTTCGCCCTTCGATGCCCCGGCAACAAGACCGGCGATATCGACGAACTCGATCGAGGTCGGAATGATCTTCAACGGTTTCGCGATGCCCGCAAGTGCATCGAGGCGCAGGTCCGGAACCGGCACGACGCCAATATTCGGGTCGATCGTGCAGAAGGGAAAGTTCGCCGCGGCAATACCCGCCTTGGTCAGCGCATTGAAAAGGGTCGACTTGCCGACGTTCGGCAGGCCGACGATGCCGCATTTGATACCCATGATTGTGAATCCGTGAAGCCAGAGACGATAAATGCAAGGCGTGAGGAAGGATCTTTCGTTCTCACCCCTTGCATTTGGCGTCTCATTCCTTCGCCGTGTGCAATGACTTCATCGCGTCGTTGAAATGCCCGCTTACCGCGAGCGGAAGCACATCGAGCGAGCGCCCGACCGCATCGATGATGGCCTTCTCATCGTCGATGGCGGGGCGCCCGAGCACCCACGAGACGACACGATTCTTGTCGCCGGGATGGCCGATGCCGATGCGCAAACGATGAAATGCGCCGTGCCCCAGATGCGCAAAGATGTCGCGCAGCCCGTTCTGCCCGCCGTGGCCGCCATCGAACTTGAGCCTTGCCGCGCCAGCCGGCAAGTCGAGATCGTCGTGCGCGACCAGCATTTCCTCGGGCTCGATTTTCCAGTAGCGCAACGCCGACTGGATGGCGATGCCGCTCTTGTTCATGAAGGTTGTCGGCTTCAGCAGCCATAGCGTCTGACCATCGATCGTCGCCTTCGCCGTCTCGCCGTGCAATTTCGAGTCCACGCCGAAATGCAGGTTCTGCCTGCGGGCGAGCGCGTCGACAAACCAGAACCCGGCGTTGTGCCGGGTTCTGACATGTTCGGCGCCGGGATTTCCGAGGCCGACCAGGAGTCGAAGCGATGCCATAACCTTTGTCCGTCATCCCGACCCGGCCCCGAACCCCATACCACCGATCTTGAACGGCGATGACAGGGTCCCGGGTCAGCCGCAAACCGCGGTCTGCGCGAAATGAGGACGTGCCGGCCTCACTTTTTCTCGTCTTTCTTCGCTGCCGCCGGCTTCGCAGCCGCTGCCGCTGGAGCCGCAGCCGGGGCTGCCGCACCTGCCGCCGCTTCGGCCGGCGCCGCTTCGACTTCTTCCTTGACTTCCGCCGCCGTGACCACGGCCGCATCGTGTTCCTTGCCGAAACGCAATTCGGGAATTTCGACGCCTTCCGGCAACTTCAGATCGGACAGATGCACGCTGCCGCCGACTTCGAGACTGCCCAGATCGACATCGATGTATTCCGGCAAATGCTTGGGCAAGCAGGAAATTTCGATTTCGTTGAGCGCATGCGAGACCAGCACGCCCGCCTTCTTGCCGGCCGGGGATTTTTCCTGATTGAGGAAGTGCAGCGGCACGCGCACGCGGATCGCCTTGTTCTCATCCACGCGCTGGAAATCCAGATGCAGGATTTGCTGTTTGAACGGATGACGCTGCATGTCGCGCAACAGCACCTTCTGCACGTCGCCGTTGAGCGAGAGATCGAGAATCGCCGAGTAGAACCACTCGCGCTGCGAGGCGAGCCAGACGTCGTTGTGTTCGATCTGGATGCTGACCGGGGCGAGTTCGCCGCCGTAAACGATGGCCGGAACCTTGTCCGCATTACGCAGGCGGCGGCTCGCACCCCTCCCGTCGTGTTCGCGGCGTTCGACCTTGATTTCATGTGTGATTGCCATTTCTTTTACCTATGGTGTTGCAGTTGGATCACCTCGCGGTGACAGTGAAACTCCCCCGCGACCAGGAGAGTCTTTTTCCAGGAACGAGAAGCAAGGTACGGCAGACAAGACAAGCCTGTCCTGTCCCCGCCCCGTCCCTCTAATCCACGTACAGCGAACTCACCGATTCGCCGAAGGCGATGCGGCGGATCGTCTCGCCGAGCAGTTCCGCCACACCCAGTTGACGAATCTTGCCGCAATTCTTCGCATCGTCCGACAACGCAATCGTGTCGGTGACGATGAGCTCGTCGAGCTGCGATGCGTTGAGGTTGCGAATCGCCGGCCCCGACAGCACGGGGTGGGTGCAGTACGCGACCACGCGTTTGGCGCCGTTTTTCTTCAACACTTCGGCGCCGGCGCACAACGTGCCCGCGGTATCGACGATGTCGTCGATCAAAACACAAACCTTGCCTTCGACATCGCCGATGATGTTCATCACCGCAACCTCATTGGGCCGCGGGCGACGCTTGTCGATGATCGCCAAATCGGCATCATCGAGACGCTTGGCGGTCGCGCGTGCGCGCGCCACGCCACCGACATCGGGACTGACCACGATCAACTCTTCGGGGCGGTTGTAGCGCCAGATATCGGCAAGAATGACCGGCGAAGAGTATACATTGTCCAGCGGAATATCGAAAAAGCCCTGAATCTGGTCGGCGTGCAGATCCACCGTCAGCACATGATCGGTGCCGACTGCGGAGATCATCTTCGCCGCCACCTTGGCCGTGATCGGCACGCGCGCCGAGCGCGGACGACGGTCCTGCCGCGCATACCCGAAATACGGAACCACGGCGGTCACGCTGGCCGCCGACGCGCGCTTGAGCGCATCGATCATCACCAGCAACTCCATGAAATTTTCCGCGGTCGGCGCCGCGGTCGGCTGAATCACGAAGACTTCTTGCCGACGCACGTTTTCGTCGATCTCCACCCGCACTTCGCCGTCGGAGAACGTCGACACCTGCGCTTTTCCGAGCGGCACGTTCAGTACGCGGCAAATGTCGAGCGCGAGCTGGCGGTTGGCATTGCCCGAAAAAATCTGCATGCCGCCGCGTTCGCCGCGATCGCGCGGATAGGCGCCGGAATAGCCTGCCGCCGGATTGATCGTGTTCACGGGCTCTGACCCTTTCAGGTTCGCGTCACTGGCAAATAGGTGGCTGGGGCGGCTGGATTCGAACCAACGTATGCCGGGATCAAAACCCGGTGCCTTACCGCTTGGCGACGCCCCAATTTTGTAAAAATCCTGCATCCCTGCCGCCGCCTTTGCAAAACCGCATGCAACAAGGCCGCGCTACGCTTTCCGCTTCGTCGATCTCGGCGCAAGCCGGGGCGACGATCATCTTTTGCTGCGCATCCGACACGCGTCCCGCGCATCCTGCAAGGGCGACCGGTTCACTCCACGCGCACGGTACGCCGAAAAATCCGGCGGGCACGCGCTCACGATGGCATCCGCTTCAGCGCACGATTCGGCGGCAAGAAACACGCAACCGCCGCTGCCGCTCAACCGCGCCTCGCCGTACCGACCCAGCCAGTCGAGCGCCGCAGCGACCCTGCCGTGCCGCGCTCGCACCACGGGCGTGAAGACATTGTCCGTCCACATCCCCGAAAGGAAGCTCTCTATTGTCGCGGGCGGGCAATTGCGTGTCAATTCCGGCGCCTGAAAAAGGGTCGCCGTCGGCACCATCGCGTGCGGGTCCAAAATCACGTAATGACGCTCTGGCAAGGCCAGGGGGGTGAGTTCTTCGCCGACACCCTCGGCCCACGCGGTATGTCCGCGCACGAAAACCGGCACGTCGGCGCCCAGCGACAACCCCAGATCGGCCAACGCCGCCACCGTCAATCGGGTCTGCCACAGTTCGTTCAGCGCGACGAGCACGCTCGCCGCGTCGGAACTGCCGCCGCCGAGGCCGCCACCCATCGGAATCCGCTTCTCCAATTCGATATCGACACCGTAGTCCGTGCCGGTGTGCGCTGCCAGCGCGCGCGCAGCGCGAACGCACAAATCCTGCCCGGATTCGACGCCCGGCACGCTGTTCACGCGCTCGATCTGCCGATCGTCACGCACGCGCAGGCGCAGCGTGTCCCCCCAATCGAGCAGTTGGAACACCGTCTGCAGCAGGTGATAGCCGTCGTGGCGGCGACCGACGATATGCAAGAACAGGTTGAGCTTGGCCGGCGCAGGCCAGGTCGTCCACGCATCGCTCATCGTTCGAACGACCAACTGACTATCGACAGCTTGACCCGACTGTTCGCGCTGCTCGCAAACACCCGTTTCGGCAACGGAGGATTTTGGTCGGCATACCAGTCGCGATATTCGATTTCCCAACCAGCCTGCCGCATCGTCGCCGGCAACCCGTTCGCGTCGAACGTCAATTCGGCCTGTGTGCCGGGTGCGCGCAGACCACGCACCCAGCAACGAAGCGCGGAGAGCGGCACGTCCCATCCGGCGTGTTCGCGCAACAAGCGTTCAGGATCGCCATCGACCAGTGGTCGTTCCTCGACGCCAATCAGTTCGGCACGATCGGCGTCGCCGTCGAGACGCACGACGCGACCGTTTGGCGCACGCACGGTGAAGGCATACTTCGTGCCGTCCTGCTTCCATTCCAGATCGCCGCTGCCGCCGTCACGCCCGTTCGATACGCCGAATTGCGCATTGAGCGTCCAGTGCGTCCGCGGAAAAAGTTCGGCCTCGCGCGCGGCCTGCGCCGCAAGCGCTTCGGGCGTCGCCGCACTCGGCTTTACGCGCATCGGCGCACAGGCGATCAGCAGCGCGGCGAGCGCGACCGCGCACAGCCAGCGAAACATGCGTATCGCGGAGCGATCGGAAATTCCCATGAGCAAGAGGCGCCTCAACGACGCGACGCCGCACTCTGGTCGCGCAAAGCCTTGAACTCCGAGCCTGGCTTCCACTCGGGCCAACGCGTGGAATTGGCGAGGTCGCGACCAATGTCGTACATCAGGTCGACGTCCTGCACCGCACCGTCGAGCTTCCAGTCGGCGGTATAGGCATCGCACGGTTGGTGATAACAACGCCCCGTGTAGTCGTCGACCCATTTCTGCCCGGCCGCGCGGCCGCCGTCGACGAGATCGGACGCACCGGCGATGCCCATCATCAGCAACACCGGCACGCCGCGCTTGGCGAAGGAGAAATGATCGGCGCGATAAAACAGGCCGCGCTCGGGCAGGCTTTCCGGCGTCACCACACGCCCTTGCGCTTTGGCAAAACGCGCGAGATCGTCTTCGAGGCTATCCTGGCCGCCGCCGACCAGGGTCACGTCGCGCGCCTTGCCGGCGGTTTGCAGCACGTCGATGGTCAAGTTGGCGACGGTCTTGTCCATCGGGTAGATTGGATCGAGCGCGTAAGCTTCCGAACCCAGCAAACCGCGCTCCTCCGCCGTCCAGACGCCGAAAACGATGCTGCGCCTCGGCGTCGGCTGCGCCTTGAACCGGCGCGCGATCTCGATCAGACCGGCCACACCAATGCCATCGTCGTTGGCGCCGCGTCGAATCGTTTCGCCCTTGGCATCCGGCGGGCCTTTGCCGTAGGCATCCCAATGCGCGCCATAGAACACGACTTCATCCGCTTGCGTGGTGCCCGGGATTTTCGCCAATACGTTGTGACTGTCGACCACGTCGTGCGTCACCGGAATATCGGCGGAAAATGTGGCGCCCTTGAGCGTCACCGGACGAAAATCGGCCCGCCGCGCCACCTTGCGTTGCGCCGCCAGATCCAGTCCCGCATCGGCGAACAACTTCGTCGCCGTATCGCCCGATATCCAACCTTGCAACGCGAGGCTGGTCAGTTTCCCCGGCGCGCGCACGATGTCGTAGTTTTCGCCCTGCGGACTGATCACGACATTCCAACCATACCCCGCGCCCGGCGTGTCGTGCACGATCAGCGCGCCGATCGCGCCGCGCCGCGCAGCCTCTTCGTACTTGTAGACCCAGCGGCCGTAGTAGGTCATCGTCTTGCCGCCGAAACGGCCGGCGACGGCTTCGCCCGGCGCGGCTTCGAAATCGGGATCGTTGACGAGGAACACCGCGACCTTGCCTTTGAGATCCGTTCCCTTGTAGTCGTCCCAACGGCGCTCGGGTGCATTCACGCCATAGCCCACGAAAACCAGGGGCGCATGCGCGACGATCGCGCGATCCTCGGGCCGCACCGTCGACAGATACACTTGTTTGCCGCGCTCCCAGTTCCACATCGTCCCGCCCTGATTCACGCCGAGCGTCGTCGGCACGCCAAGCCGGGTGTGCAGCAACGGCACCGCTTGAGTCCAGCTTCCCGCCTTGCCGCCCGGCTCCAGGCCGAGCGCCTCGAACGCGCCGATCAGATAACCGACCGTGCGCTCCTCGCCGCGCGTTCCGGGCGCACGCCCTTC
>JAFEFR010000218.1 GCA_018240485.1 Pseudomonadota bacterium | reverse complement strand
GAAATTTGAGGCAAAAACCGGCACGGAAGCCGGTCTGCAAGGAGCGATCCGGCGTTTTCACGCCCGCCGGAGAACAATTGGAATCTGTGCCGCGGATTACGATGGGTTGATCAGACCTTCCCTAATCCTACGGGACGAAGACGCCGTACACCCTGCGGTGCTGGCGCGGCTTCACCACAAGGGTACGAAGAGTGAATGATGAATTGGGCAAAACAGGCACAACAAACGCGAGTCGCCGCGCAGGTGAAAGCGCCTTGGGAAGATTGCGACAGAATCCGTAAACCGTTTTACAAGCCGATTGATATTGCCATTCGGTGGTGCGGGCTAACCGGTGAAGAAGCTACGATCTTGCCGCAGATTTCCGAAGCTTGGCGCGTCCAAAAAGGTGAGCTAATTCATTACCCGTGCCTTGCCGTGCATTCGGAAGCGGTAGAAGCGGCAATGGAACTAGGAAAGCTTCCCTATGGAAGGGACGGGCACAAGGTAACTGACCATGTCGCACGCCCGCGGCGAACGATTGCGCATGCCGACCTGAAAGAATGGATACGCAGTGAATATCCCGCCGACGCCCGCAAGCAGCACATGGCTTGGCTGTTCGATGATGTTGAGCGAGCGACGCACGATGCGATAACGGTAGATGCGTACAAATCGCTCGAAGCGGAGCGCGATACGCTGAAGCGCGAGATTGAACTATTGAAGCAGCAAGCGCCGCGCGCCCCGCAAGCCGATTCGGATGCGCGCTTGAAAGTGATTGCTGGTCTTGTCGAAGCCAGCGGCCTGAATATCCGAATGACTACGGCAGCGGCCATTCGCTCTAAGCTGGAACAAACCGGCTATGCGGTTTCTGCGGACGTATGCGAGCGGATACTTTCCACAGTCCGCGGGCGCCTGCCAGATTGGACAGAGTAACCCGCGCGATCCGCTGACGGCCCGCTAGCGGACAGAGCGCCCGCCGACGTACATAAAGTTTCATCGGTTCCTGCAAACCCGCAGGGATTCCCGCCGGGGGATTGCCCGGTAGAGGAACCGATCATGGAACTTTCCACCGCCCCGACTTTCGGGCCGCTAGTCGAAACCTGCCGCGCACACGGCATCAGCCGCAGCGTCGCCTTCGAGCTGGCGCGTGCGGGCAAGCTGCAAACCTTCACCATCGGAACGCGCCGTTACGTCTATACGGATAGCCTGCGCACACTCCCGGAACGCCTGGCAGCGGACGCTGCAAAGGCGGCGGCATGACGAAGCCCGAAAACGCAAACGGCCCCGATGACGGGGCCGTGATGGCTGGTGCTGACCTTGGCAGGATCGGCACGAAGTATACGAATCCCCAATCCTCCGGGCAATTGCAATTCACGCGCTTCGACAGCGCTCGCACGATGACAAAAGTGTTTTCGTTGCGTGATGGCGTATTGGTCAAGACCGCTGCTGCCGACATGACGCAAGGCGCTTGCGAGCGTGTGGCCGTTGGCGATCTTCACGAACTTGCCGTCGCACTCGATGCGCTGAATTCCGGGCAAGCCATCGCATGGGGCATCACGCCGCAAGATTCGCCCGTCGTTACAGCGGACAAGGTGCCCGACGACAAAACGGCGATAGCGCGAACACGGGAATTCTTCACTTTTTCGTCTGGCCCGGGTGTGATGATGCTCGACCACGACGGCGCACCGAACGCGACGTTCGACGCGGACACGTTGCGCGACGCCTTGATTGACGTTTGCCCGGCGCTGGCCGCTGCGCCGATGTTGTGGCGGCCATCCGCATCGGCGGGCATCACGGATGCGAACGGGCGCATTCTTACCGGCAATACGAAACATCGTTTGTATATCCCGGTGAAGGATGCAAAAGCGATTACCGATGCCGGCAAGCGTCTGGTATCGCTGTTGTGGGCGCGCGGTCGCGGTTGGTGCGAAGTGAGCAAAGCCGGTTCCGCGCTGGAACGCACGCTGATCGATGCAAGCGTGTGGCAACCCGAACGGCTCGATTTCGCGGCACCGCCGATCCTGCGCGATGGCTTGCAGCGCCAGTCGCCCGAGCATCGCGTGTATGGCGACGCGCCGGGAATGTTCGATCTGGCCTTGATCGAACTGGACGAGGCGGCGGCGAAGCTGGCGAGCGAGCAGCGCCGCGCCGCGCGCGAGGCTGTGAAACCAAAATGCATGGCGGCGCGTGAAGCATGGGCCGAAGAACATGCGCCGATGCTGGCGGGCGAACGGAAGATTCCCGTTTCCGAAGCGAAGGCCGTATTGATTCGGGCATCCGAGCATCGGGTTTTGATGGGCAACTTCATGCTGATCGCGCGCGACGGTACGCGCGTTTCCGTAGGCGAGATTCTGGACCGGCCCGATCATTGGCACGGCCAACGTTTCGCCGACCCGCTCGGCGGCGATCCGCACGATTCCCGCATTGCGTGGGCGAACCTGAAAAGCGGCACGCGCCCTTATCTGTTTTCGCACGATCACGGCGGCCAGCGATTCGAGTTGCGCCGCCAGTCCGCGCGCGTTCAAGTCGGACGCGGCATGCGCATCGATACCACGGACAACACGCTTGCGGTACTGCGCGAACGCGGCGAGCTTTTCGACTTCGGCGAGGGCGCGATTGCCTACGTCGCCGAAGGCCGTGCGCGTGCCGTGGGGCGAGACTGGCTGACCGATCACATGGGCCGCGTGAGTGAGTATTTCAGCGTCAAGACCAAGCCCGACGGCGCATTCGTTGAAATTCCCGAAGACGCGCCACCGGGTGTCGCCATGGCGATCATGGCAAAACACGGCGAACGCGGTTTCCGCAAACTGACTGCCGTGATTACCGCGCCGACCCTGCGCGCGGATGGTTCGATTCTTGACGTGCCCGGTTTCGATGAAACATCCGGCTTGCTGTACTTTCAGGACCAAGCGGACGCGCCGCGCGTTCCCGTATTGCCGTCGCCAGCGGATGCGTTGGCCGCGCTGCGGTTTCTCTGGAAGCCCTTCGCGGAATTTCCGCTGGTGGACGACGCCGCACGCGCCGTGACTCTGGCGGCCATGCTCGCGGCGACGCTGCGCGCGAGTCTGCCGACGACGCCGGGGTTTGGATTCGATGCTCCCAGCGCAGGCACGGGCAAAACCTTGCTTGCGCGCTGCATCGGCATCCTTGCGACCGGAAACGAGCCGCCGATCCTGCCGCCCGCTTCCGAAGACGAAGAAATGCGCAAGCGCTTGTTTGCCGCCCTGCGCGAAGGCTCGCGCGTGCTGCTATGGGATAACGTGCGTGAGCCATTGGGCGGCGCCGCGCTGGATGCGTTCCTGACCGCGCCGTCATTCAGAGATCGCGTGCTGGGCGCGAGCGAAACCGCGACCTTGCCCAACCGCGCGCTGTTTCTCGCGACCGGCAACAACCTGCGCATGACGGGCGACACCTGCCGCCGTGTGCTGGTGGCCCGACTCGACGCACAAACGGAGCGGGCCTATGCGCGCGATTTCGACTTCGACCCGGCGCAATATATCGCCAGCGACCACACACGCCACGTCGTCGCGGCGCTGACCCTTGTGCGTGCCTTCATCGCAGCCGGGCGTCCGAAACAAGCGCTGGGGCGAACCGCCACGTTTGAGATTTGGGACGATCTGGTACGCCAGCCAATTTGCTGGCTCGCGCGTCTCATCGCCGAAGCGCAAGGCACCAGCGCGGCGGACGGCCTGCCAATGCTGACCGATCCCAACAACGTGATTGCCGACAGTTTCGAGCAAGACCCGCAGACGGCGAAGCAAGCGGCGCTGCTGAAAGCATGGCACGCAAACTTCAACGGCGATGCGATGACGGTAAGCAAGGTTATCGACTTCGCATCGCGCGCACGTGGGACGTTACTCGATGCCTTGGAAGATATCGCCTTGCAAGGCCGCGACCTGAATAGGCGCATCCTCGGAGCGTGGATTGCCAAACACGCCGGGCAGATTCTGGGCAGCCTGCGATTCGCCCGCATCAAGGATGATCGCAACGGTGTGGCCATGTGGGCCGTACAACGCATCGCCACTCGACCGGAAACAACCCTGCTAAACCCCGCAGACCCCGCACGTTGGGAGAAGGCGGCATGAAGATGCGGGGTTTGCGGGGTCTTGCAGGGTTATTTTCGGCCAGGGCGCGTGTGGTTTGCGCGCCCTTTCGCATGGAGATTGGAGCATGAAGAAATCGAAGTACATCCGTGGCGCATACACACACCGCCGCACCGAAACCGATTATCTGGCAACGATGCTGGACGCCGTGACGCTGGATGACTGGCGCGAAGTCGTCGCGGCAACATTGGCGGCCGCGAAAAATGGCGATGCACAGGCGCGCTCGTGGTTGGCGTCCTACGTCATGGGCCGACCAGGCTACGAAGCTGCGCGACCGGTGACGGTTGTCGTCCAGCAATTGGCAGGGCGCGACGCTGTGGCCGAACAGTTGGCGAGGCCGCACATCGAGCGCGCGAAGTTTCCGATGCTGCACGATGACGACGACGTAAAGGAAGCCGTCACTGACGCCGTAGCCGCCGAATTGCGCAGACTGGACGCAAAGGGATGACGTATCCAGGCGGCTGGCGGCCGCATATCGAAAGCGCGCTGCGACTGGACGTGTGGCGCATGCACCGGGATGGCTACTTGCGTGACGGCATGCGTGGCGCATGGGGTTGGAAACGCGATGGCAATGTGTACGCAAGTATCGGCTACGCCGTGAGCATGCTGGGCGACGAAGGCATGCTGACGCTGGAGTACACGCACACGAAGCGTGACGGCGAACGTGAAGCCGTGAAGTATGACGTCCAGCTTTCATCGATCCCGCTGCACTACGGCGGGCATCGCTGGTACGCACACTGTCCATACACCGGACGCCGCGCGCGCAAACTGTACAAGTTTTCCGGCATCGAGCGGTTCTGTCACCGCATGTCGATACGGCCCTTGCCGACATATGCTACTCAGCGGGAAAGCGGCATAGCGCGCGTCCAGGCGCAGCGCTGGGCGTTGCGCCGGAAGCTGGGCGACGAATCCAGCGACCTGTACGGCGAACCGTACAAGCCAAAGGGGATGCGTTGGCGCACCTTCGAGAAATACGCCGCGCGCGATGCGGAACTGGCCGAGCGCGAGAACGTCGTGCTGGCTGGTTTCATCGCGCGGGTTATGCGGAAAACAGGTGACTGACCTAATTGATTTAGGCTTGTCCGATGCCTCGGCTATTCCTGCATAATCGGCGCGGGGAAACTACACGAACGGATATGGCGAGCCTTACAAGCAACGAACTGGGTCACCTGCCCGCCGACCAAGATGCATCTTTCCACGATATTCGCACCATGAGCCTAGTAAAGTCGAAGCGAAGGGTCGCCGACCACGGGGAGGTGTTCACCCCGCCATGGATGGTGGAGGCCATGCTCGACCTGGTGAAAGGCGAAACCGAGCGGATCGACAGCCGGTTTTTGGAGCCGGCGTGCGGCAGCGGCAACTTCCTGGTGCAGATCCTGCGGCGCAAACTTGCTGCGGTCGAAATCAAGTACGGCAAGTCCGATTTCGAGAAGCGCCACTACGCGCTATTCGGCCTGATGTGCATCTATGGGGTCGAACTGCTTCCTGACAACATCGTCGAGTGCCGGGATAACCTGCTCGAGGTATTCGCGGAGTACCTGGGCTTGAACGACGCCGACGACCTCTACAAAGCGGCAAGCTTCGTGTTGGCGCAAAACCTGGTTCACGGCGATGCCTTGACCATGCTCGACAGTAGCAAGCGACCGATCACCTTTGCCGAATGGGGCTATCTGGGCAAGGGCAAGTTCCAGCGACGCGACTTCCGTTTCGACGTGCTCACCCACGCTTCGGCCTTCAGCGCGGAAGATTCGCTGTTCGCGCACTTGGGCAAGCACGAAATCTTTACCCCGACCAAGACCTATCCGACACAGACGATCAGTGAACTTGCGGCGGAGGCCGCCCTATGAGCGAACAGGCCAGTTTTTCGTTGCGTGGACGCAACCCGGATGTGTTGACCTGCATCGCGAACCTTTCGAATGACGAGGTGTTCACTTCGCCGGAGTTCGCTGGCCGGATGCTGGATACCGTGGCCGCCGCATGGGCGGCGGATCACGAGGGGGCGAATATCTGGGCGAATCCGGACGTGCGTTTCCTCGATCCATTCACCAAGTCCGGTGTGTTTCTGCGCGAGATCACTAGTCGGTTGACCGAAGGTTTGGCGAATGCGATACCCGACTTGCAGACGCGGGTGGACCACATCCTGACCCGGCAGGTGTTCGGCATCGCCATCACGCAACTGACCGCGCTGCTGGCGCGCCGCAGTGTGTACTGCAGCAAGCACGCCCAGGGCGCGCATTCGATTGCCCGCTCGTTCGACAGCGACGCGGGCAACATCTGGTTCGAGCGGGTGGAGCACGCGTGGGACGGCGACAAGTGCACGTTCTGCGGGGCCAGCAAAAGAACGCTGGATCGCGGCGAGGCGCTCGAAACGCACGCCTATGCGTTCATTCATGCCGACGACATCAAGGCGCGGATCAAGGAATTTTTTGGAGGCAGCATGCAGTTCGACGTCATCATCGGAAATCCGCCATACCAGTTGGATGATGGCGGCCACGGCAAGAGTGCCGCGCCGATCTATCAGTTGTTTGTCGAGCAGGCCAAGAAGCTCGAACCGCGCTATTTGTCACTGGTCATTCCGTCCCGCTGGTTCGCGGGCGGCAAGGGGCTGGATGGGTTCCGGGAAACCATGCTGTCAGATCAGCGTCTGCGCTCGATCGACGATTTTCTGAGTGCGGCGGATGTCTTTCCTGGCGTGGGGCTCAAGGGTGGCGTGTGCTACTTCCTGTGGGAGCGCAAAAACCCCGGCGACTGCCGCGTAAGCACCCATTTCAAGGACTGGCCGGCGTCCACCGCAACGCGCCCGCTGATGGAACCAGGCGCAGACATTTTCATCCGCTTCAACGAAGGCCTGTCCATTCTGAACAAGGTTGTGACAGCGGAGCGCAAGCAAGCAGCCGAGCAAACCCTATGCTTGCCTGATGATCGACGTTTCGACCAGCTCGTCAGCTCTCGAAAACCGTTCGGCCTTGAAACGAAATTCAAAGGCAAGACGACAAAACGCGCGGATGATGTGCTCGTCTATCAGAACGGCGGCACCGGCTACACACCGAGAAACTCGATTACGACCGGCACCGAATTGATTGACAAGTGGAAGGTTTACGTGGGCCGCGCCGCCCCAGGCACAGGCAATCGCGACACCTATCCGCATCGCATCATCAGCACGCCATTCATCGGCGAGCCGGGCTCCATCTCCTCCGAGACTTACCTGTGCATTGGTCCGTTCGACACCAAGGACGAGGCGGAAAGCGCTTTGTCCTACCTTGCCTGCCGATTGACGCGCTTGTTGATCCTGTTGCACAAACCATCGCAAGACACCACGCGCAAGGTCTACACCTTCGTGCCGACACAGGACTGGTCAACGCCGTGGACAGATGCCGACCTGTACGCGAAATACGGCCTCACCGACGACGAAGTCGCCTTCATCGAGAAAATTGTTCGTCCGATGGAGCTGACGAGCGACCTGTTCGACGAAGTCTCGGTGGACGAGGACGACGATGAGTAAACCCATCGACGAAATCCTCGCGCCCAAGCCGGTCGCGCGTCCACGTATTTACGCCTATTCGATTGACGATGCCGCACACCAAGGACAGTTGAAAGTCGGGCAGACCACGCGCGACGTGAAGGCACGTATTGCCGAGCAGACCAAGACCGCTGCGATCAAAGTCACCATCGAGCTGGACGAACCCGCCGAGCGCGATGATGGCTCGATTTTCAGCGACCACGCCGTGCGCGCGGCGCTGGTCGACAAGGGCTTCGAGAACACTGCGCTGGAATGGATGCGCTGCACCGTGAGGGACGTGAGAACCGTCCTCGCCGAGTTGCGCACGGGCAAGAAATTCACGGGCACGCACCACGAAACTTTCCCCATGCGCAAGGAGCAAGCCAAAGCGGTGCGGCTGACACACGACTACTATCGCTCGCGCTGGGCGGAGGACAAGCGCGCCGTTCCGCGTTTCCTATGGAACGCGAAAATGCGCTTCGGCAAGACCTTCACCACCTACCAGCTCGCCAGGGCGCTGGGCGCCCGGCGCGTGCTGGTGGTGACGTTCAAGCCGGCGGTCGAGGACGCATGGCAGAGTGACCTTGAGTCGCATGTCGATTTCGACGGCTGGCAATACCTCTCGAAGAGTTCGGGCCGCGATCCTACCGAGATCGACAAGAAGAAGCCGGTGGTCTACTTCGGCTCGTTCCAGGACCTGCTCGGGCGCGACCGGGCAACCGGAGCGATCAAGCCCCGCAACGAATGGCTGCATGAAGTGAACTGGGACCTGGTGGTCTTCGACGAATACCACTTCGGCGCATGGCGCGACACCGCCAAGGAACTGTTTGAGGGTGAGGACGAGGACGAGGCCAAGAAGGAGGCCAAGCTCGAATATGCGACTGGCCTCGATGAGGTGAACGACGACCTGGAAGTGCTGTCGGAGAAGGAGGCCGATTTCCTGCCGATCACCACCAAGGCGTACCTGTACCTGTCCGGCACCCCGTTCAAGGCGCTGGCGACCGGCGAGTTCATCGAAGAACAAATCTTCAACTGGACCTACACCGACGAGCAGCGAGTCAAGGAAGAGTTCGCGACGAAATACCCGGACAAGTGGAACCCTTACGGCGCGCTACCGCAAATGCGGCTGCTGACGTATCAAATGCCGGACGAGCTGCTGGCCATTGCCAACGCTGGAGAGTTCGACGAGTTCGATCTCAACGAGTTCTTCGCAGCGACGGGTACCGGCAAGGCGGCGAAGTTCAAGCACAAGGACGACGTGCAGAAATGGCTGGACATCATCCGCGGAGCTTACCTGCCCAAGGCGGTCGAGCACCTGAAGACGGGCACCAAGCCACCTTTTCCGTATTCGGATAGCCGCCTGCTGCCGTATTTGCAGCACTCATTCTGGTTCCTGCCGAACGTGGCTGCGTGCCACGCGATGGCGAACCTGCTGGCCGAGAAGCACAACGTCTTCTGGCACGACTACAAACTGATCGCCGCAGCCGGCGCGGAGGCAGGCATCGGCCTGGAAGCATTGCAGCCCGTGCGCAACGCGATCGGCAGTGGCTTCGACAGCAAGTCGATCACGCTGTCGTGCGGCAAGCTGACGACCGGCGTCACCGTGGCGCAGTGGTCGTCGATCCTCATGCTGCGCAACCTGAAGTCACCGGAAACGTATTTCCAGGCGGCGTTCCGGGTCCAGTCGCCGTGGTCGATCAAGAATCCGAACGGCGACAACCCGAACGAAGAAGAGGTCCTCAAGCCGGCGTGCTTCGTCTTCGACTTTGCGCCGACACGCGCGCTGCGCCAATTGTCCGAGTACGGGATCGGGCTGTCGCCGAACGAGTCCAACCCGGAGAACGCGGTCAAGGACCTGGTGTCGTTCCTGCCGGTGCTGGCGTATGACGGCGCAAACATGACGCAGATCGACGCAGGCGGCATCCTTGACATTGCGATGTCCGGCACGTCGGCCACGCTGCTGGCGCGCAAGTGGGAAAGCGCGCTGCTGGTCAATGTGGACAACGACACGCTGCGGCGGGTATTGAACGATCCCGACGCCTTGGCGGCGGTGGAGCGGATCGAGGGTTGGCGCTCGCTAGGCGACAACGTCATCGAGACCATCATCAATAAGAGCGAGAAGATCAAGGCGCTAAAGAACAAGGCTAAGGATGGCAAGCTGACGGAGAGAGAAAAGAAGCAGCTCACAGAGGAAGAGAAAGAGTTCAAGAGCAAGCGCAAGCTGGTTCAAGAAAAGCTGATCAAGTTCGCCACGCGCATCCCGGCCTTCATGTACTTGACCGACTTCCGCGAGAACACGCTGCAGGACGTGATCACCAAGATCGAGCCCGACCTCTTCAAGGTGGTCACTGGCTTAACCGTGAAGGACTTTCACCTGCTGGTACGGCTGAAGGTGTTCAACACCGAGCAGATGAACCAGGCTGTGTTCGCATTCCGACGTTATGAGGATGCTTCGCTGCGCTATACCGGGCTCGAAAGCCACGATGGGCTGACGCACTACGGGTTGTACGACACGGTCGTGGCAAAGGAATGATTGGTCTCTGTATCGCTCGCGGTGGGCTACGTGCTATCGGGCTCGTAAGTGCGAGCCAAATGTCCGTAACTTTGCCAGTAACTATAAGTTTCGATTTCGAAAAACTACATAAAAACAGCTATTTACGGTAGTTGTTCGAATCCTAGTCTCGGACGTTTCTGGAAGTCTCAGGAAAGCAACTAACCCCGCATCACAGCGGGGTTTTTTGTGTCCTGAGGATTCAGAACGCGCCATGTAATTTCGCCTGCTTACCGGCCCTCTGATGAGCACGGTGGGCGCCCAGGCCACCCTGATCGAGCCGTGCATCTACTGGCCCGACTCGCACAGCGCCTTCCACGTGCGCACGGTGGATGCCGATCATCGCAAGCGCATCGGCTGCCCCGGCGAGCACCTCGAGGCGCGCGCCGCCGCCGACGAGCTCAAGCACAAGATCGCCGCGGTGATGCGCGCGCAGGGCGCGGTCAACTTCCAGATCGGCAAGTTCTATCCCTACCGCGAGGACCTCAACGCGCCGGCACGGGCCATGCTCGACGCGATCAAGGCCCAGCTCGACCCAAAGGCCTGATGAACCCGGACGTGCTGTCCCAGTAGCGCCTCGCGCCGGCTACTCAGCGCGCGCCGGCAGCGCCGGCGCGCAGGCTGTGCAGCAAGCGGGCCATCGGCGCGGCTTGCGGCTCGTGGGCCCGGGTGTGGAGCATCACCGGACGGCGCCAGGCGAAGCCTTGTACGTCCAGCTCGTTCCAGTGCCCCTGCTGCAGTTGGGCGTACGCCAGCCGTCGCGGCAGCAGGGTCAGATAGCTGCCGTCGCTCACCATCGCACGCAGAAACTCCAGCGAATCGCTCTCCATGGTGTGCGCCGGCGGCGACATTCCGTGCTGCCGAAACACGCCCTGGAACACCTGCTCGACCTCGCCCAGGCGACGGCCGAAGATCCAGGGTTGGTCCAACAGTTGCTCCGGCCGGATGCGAACTTGGTCAGCCAAGGCATGTCCGGCCGCCGCCAGCACCCGGTACTCGTCGTGCAGCAGCACTTCGCTGTGGATCCTGGGATCGCTCGGATGTTCGCCTTGCGTGTGCAGGCTCACGACCAGATCCAGCCGCCTGGCCAGCAAGGCCGGCAGCAGTTCCGGCGCAATGCCCTCGCTGACCTGGATGCGGATGCGCGGCCACTGCCGGCGCAAGGCGATCACCGCCGGCGCCACCAGCGAACCGGCGGTGCTGGGGCCGACACCGATGTGCAGCCGCCCCTCCGCGCCGGTCTGCAAATCCGCGAGACGGCTCTCGAACCCGGCCACCGCCTCGTCGATTGTGTGCGCGTAGTCCAGCAGCAGGTGGCCGGCCCGCGTCAGCTCGACCTGGCGGGTGCCGCGCTGGAAGACGTGTTCGCCAAGCTGCTGCTCCAGCGTGCTGATGCCCTTGCTGAGCGCCTGCTGGGTGCAGCCGGCTGCGGCGGCCGCGCGCGTGAAGTTGCCGTGCTCGACCACGGCGAGAAAATAGCGCAGTTGTCGAAAATCCATGGCTTGCCCGATCCACAACCTACAGGCGTGAATCATACAAACTTTTGTTGGATATGCTGCACTGCGCTGACCTAGCGTAAGCGGGCACTCAACCTACGGGAACCCCGCATGGCCAGCCTCCAATCCATTTCCTCCTGGGATCGCCAGTACGATCTCGTCATTGCCGGGTTCGGCCTGGCGGCGATGTGCGCCGCCATCGAGGCCCACGATCTCGACCCACGGCTTTCCATCCTGATCCTGGAGAAAGCCGACGAAGCCACCAGCGGCGGCAACAGCCGCGTAGCCGGGCAGTCGCTGCTGATCTCCAAGAACGCCGAGGTACTGGCCGAGTACCAGCGCAAGATGAGCGTGGCCAACCCGATCCCGGAAGACCTGCTGGTGCCCTGGTCCGAAGCCATGGCGGCGCTGGAACCCTGGATCCAGGAACGCGCCGCCCAGGCCGGGGCCGAGTTCATCCATGGCACCGGCTTCTCCGAGCGCGACGCGGTGCTGGAATTTCCCGAGTTCGGCGCCCGCGAGGCCGTGCACTGCACCGCGACCATCCTGCCCATCCCCTCCGGCGTCTACCTGGCCTTCCGCGAAAACGTGCGGCAGCGGCCACGGATCGAGATCGCCTACGAAACCCCGCTGCGCGACTTGGTGCAGGACCCCGACACGCTGGAAGTGTTCGGCGTGATCGCCGAGCACGGCGGCCAGCGCGTCGCCATCCGCGCCAACAAGGGCGTGGTGATGGCGGTGGGCGGCTACGAGGCCAGCCCGGACATGCAGCGCAACTACTACGGCCTGTCCGACGTGGCGCCGCTGGGCAGCCCGCACAACACCGGCGATGGCATCCGCATCCTGCAGAAGGCCGGCGCCGATCTGTGGCACATGCGCAACCAGGGGCAGTCCGGCGGCATCTGGCCTGGCTATCGACCGGACGGCTGGGTCAACGGCTTCCTGCGCAACTTCTTCTGGCAGAGCTTCAGTTGGATCGAGGTGGACGCTAACAGCGAGCGCTTCTACAACGAAACCGCCGAGCTGCAACTGACCCATTACAAGGAAAAGAAGCATGGCCGCTGGGTGGACACGCCACACTACCGTGCCGCCCCGGTGCACATGATCTTCGACGCCACCACCTGCCAGTACAACAAGCTGGTGGTGGAGATGATGAGCTGGAACCCGGTGGTGGGCGGCTATCGCTGGTCCGACGACAACACCGCGGAAGTGGAAAAAGGCTGGATCCAGAAGGCCGACAGTATCGAGGAACTGGCCGAGAAGATCGGCCGCGAGCCGGCCAAGCTACGCGCCACCGTGGAACGCTACAACGCGGCGTGCCGCGACCGGCGCGACGCCGACTTCCAGCGCAACCCAGACACCCTGTACCCGATCGCGGACGGCCCGTTCTACGCCATGCGCATCGATCCAGTCATCGTCTGCACCGGTGGCGGCGCGCGCCGCAACATCCGCTCCGAGGTGCTCGACCACGCCGGCAAGCCGATCCCGCGGCTGTACGAAGCGGGCGAACTGGGCTCGATGTTCTCCGACCTGTACCAGAACGGCTCCTACCTGACCGAGGCGATGATCTCGGGCCGAGCCGCCGGGCGCGAGATCGCCGCGCTGTCGGCTTGGCAGGACCGGCCATGAAAGTCGTCACGCCGGCCACCAAACTCGACGTGCGCATCGACACCGTGCGCGCGGAAGACGGCCTGCTGGTCATGCAGGGAGTGGCGGGCCCGCTGCCATGCAAGACCAGCCTGACCCCGGCGGAATTCCGCAAGCTGCTGCGCCTGGCACTGCAACCGAATGTGCTGGCCCTGCTGTTCCGCAAGTGACGACTCGATGCCAGCCCGCAGCGCACCTCGGGCCGGCCGGCCTCCGGCATCGATCTGCCCGCATTGGCGGGCCTGCGTCAGCCGCGATTGCGCGACAGCGTCATGCTGTAACCGAATTCGCCGGCGGGGTGCAGGCTGGTGGCCAGCATCAGCAGCCGGTTGCTGGCGTCGTGGTAGCTGCGGCGCGCCCGCATCGCGCCTCACCGCAGCAGCCGGAAAAAGCGCAAGACACAGAGTAATCGTCTGCTACGCCGTTACGCGCAGCGTTGGATGGTCGAGCGGCTCTTCTCCTGGATGCGATCGAGGCGCCGATTGCTGGTGCCTTGTCAATTCCACGCCGAGGACGTCTTCGGCTCGTGCAGTTGGCCGCGAAGACCGTATTGTTCAGACGAATTTGATTTTGAGATACGTTCTACTCAAGTACCAAAGGTGACGGCGGTCTGGCCGGTGCGCGAATGGCTGGGTCATTGCCGTCCTGCCCGAAACCTGCTCAGAATGCATCTGCCGCGCCGCTCACCGCTTCCAAGCGGGGAGCAAGGCAGTGGTGGATCAGGAACGTGATCAGATACGCGAAGGCGCACAGCGCGAGCAGCATCGTGTAGGCTCCGGCCTCGTTGCCCACGGCCCGGAATCGGTCGAGTTCCCAGCCACAAAAGATCGGGAAGATCATTCCGCCGAAGGCGCCGGCCGCACCACCCAGGCCGCTGACCCGTGCTACCGCGCTGCGTGGAAACAGGTCCGACACGGTGGTGTACAGGGTTGCCGACCACGCTTGATGCGCGGCACCGGCGATCGCGATCAACGACGCGGCGGTCCAGATGTCGACGCGCGTTGCGAAGTAAACCGGCACCACGCAGCAGGCAAAGAGCAGCAGGGCGAACTTGCGTGCGCGCGTCACCGTCCAGCCGCGGCGCAGCAGGTAACCGCTCAACCAGCCGCCGACGATGCTGGCGATCGTGATGAAGGCATAGATCGCCACCAGCTTGTCCCAGCTGCCCTTGATGTCGAGGCCATAGACCTTCTTGAACAGATCGGGCAGCCAGATCAAGAAAAACCACCATACCGGATCGGTCAGCAGCTTGGCCGCGACGAACGCCCAGGTCTGCCGGCAGCCCAGCAGCCGCAGCCACGACATGGCGTCATCGGCTGCGGCAGGTGCGATGTCGGAGTCGATCAATGCCAGTTCCGCACTGCTCACGCGAGTCGAGTGTTGCGGCAAGGAGAACAGGGGCAGCCAGAACAACAGCCAGACCAGACCACCGAGGCCTGCAATAACGAACGTCCAGCGCCACCCGAGCGCGGCAGCAAGCGGTGGAATCAGCGCCGGTGCCAGCACCGCGCCGACGTTCGAGCCCGAGTTGAAGAGGCTCGCGGCCAGTGCGCGCTCGCGCTGCGGGAACCAGTGCGCGACCGCCTTGATCGATGAGGGGAAGTTTCCGCCCTCACCGAACCCGAGGCCGACGCGCGCGGCGACGAAGCCGCCGACGCTGCCGACCAGCGCATGCGCCGCGGCCATCAGGCTCCAGGCGGCGATGGAGACGGCATAGCCGAGCTTCACGCCATAGCGGTCGACGAAGCCGCCGAAGGCCAGCAGGCTCAATCCGTAGGCGCCCTGAAACGCGGAGTTGACCAACCCGAACTCGGTGGCCGACCAGCCGAGTTCGAGATCGAGCTGTTCCTTGACCAGCGACAGTATCTGCCGGTCGAAGTAGTTGATCGTCGTGGCGAAGAACAGCAACGCGCAGATCACCCAACGGAAACGGCCTGTGCAACGGACGAAATGAGCGTTCAGGATTTTCCGCCTCCGAGCAGCCGGTTCAGCGCGTGCATGATGCCGTATTGGTCAATCGCGGCAAGCTGCGCTGCCAAGAGCCGGCGCGTGGGCGCATGCTGGCGCAAATCCGCGCCGAAGACGGCTTCGATGTCGAGCAGCTCGCCCACGACGTTTGCCGCGTCGCCGCTGCCGCGCACCAGCGCCTTGCCGAGCGTATCGCGCAGCGGGTCGTCCAGGGCGTGCGCGTTGCCCGCGCCGATGCGCTTGCGGATGAAGCTCATCCACGCCGAGATCGCGAAGCAGATGAGGCGCGATGTCTGTCCGTTGGCGATGCGTTCCCGCAGCGGCGCCAACAGCCGCTGTGGCAGCTTCTGCGAGCCGTCGATCGCGATTTGTTCAAGCCGGTGGTGCAGTGCCGGGTTGGCGAATCGGGCCAGCAGCGTTCGTATGTAGTGATCGGCGGCAAGCCCGTCCACGGCGGGCAGGGTGGGCGCGAGATCCTCGGTCATCAATCCCTCGACCAGGGTCCGCAGGAGCGGATCGGCAACCGCCTCGTGCACGAACTTGTGCCCCGCAAGGAGGCCGACGTAGGCGAGCGTGGAATGGCTGCCGTTCAGCAGTCGCAGCTTCGCGGTCTCGAACGGATGCACGTCGCGTACAAAGCGCGCCCCGACCGCATCCAGCGGCGGCCGCGGACCGGCAAACGAATCTTCGATGATCCACTGCGAGAACGGCTCGGTAGTCACGAGCGCTTCGTCGCGCAGCCCGAGAGAGGATTCTGCCGCGTCGCGGTCGGCCGCAGTGGTCGTCGGAACGATACGATCGACCACGCTGCAGGGGAAATGCACTTCGCGCTCGATCCACTCGGCCAGCGCCGCGTCGATGCGACTCGCATACGCCAGCACCGTCTGTTTCAGGACCTGGCCGTTTCCGCGCAGGTTGTCGCAGGACAGCAGCGTCGGCGCGGCCACGCCTTCGCGCTGCCGGCGCCGCAGCCCGGCCGCCAGCAGGCCGATGGCGCTGCTCGGCGCCTGCGCCGGGTTGCGCAGATCGGTCACGATCGCCTCGTCCGATGGCTGGTAAGCCTTCTCGGTGATCGTCAGGGTGATGACGTGCGTAGTCGAGCGCGCGAGCCATGCGATGGCCGCGGATGGATTCTCGGGCGCAACGATGGCGTCGGCGAGGGCGCCGATCACGCGATACTCCGTGCCGGTCGCGGACTGTTCGGCGATCGCGTACAGGCAGCCCTGAGGTACCAGCTGGTCGCGCGGTATCGACGAGCGGCACGAAATGCCGGCGATGCGCCAGTCGCCGCCGTGGCGGGCAAGCATCTCATCGACGTAGCAAGCCTGGTGGGCGCGATGAAAAGCGCCGAGCCCGAGATGCACGATGCCGACCGCGTGATCCTCCGGCCGGTATTGCGGCCGACGCACGGCCGTCGCCAGCACATCCAGACGCGAGGCGAGCAGGCGCGCGGTCACAGGCGATAGGCACGCTTGACCAGCGTGTAGCTGAGATCGATCGCGAGTTCGGCTGCTTCGTCTTCGTCGAGCTGATGCGCAACGACGAGTTCGGCCAGATATCCGCAATCGATGCGCCGGGCCACATCGTGCCTGGCCGGTATCGAACAGAACGCGCGCGTGTCGTCGTTGAAACCCACGGTGTTGTAGAAACCCGCCGTTTCGGTAGTCTGGCGACGCAGGCGGCGCATGCCCTCGGGGCTGTCGTGGAACCACCAGGCGGGCCCGAGTTTCAGCGCCGGGTAGTGTCCGGCGAGCGGCGCCAGTTCGCGCGCATAGGTCGATTCGTCGAGCGTGAACAGGATCAGCGTCAGCCGGCGGTCGTTGCCGTAGCGGTCGAGCAGCGGCTTGAGCGCGCGCACATACTCGGTGCGCACGGGGATGTCGGCGCCTTTGTCGCGCCCGAATCGCGCGTGCAGCGATACGTTGTGATTGCGCCACGATCCCGGATGCAACTGCATGACCAAGCCATCCTCGACGCTCATACCAGCCATGACCGTGAGCATGTGGGCGCGGAACAATTCGCAGTCCACCGCACTGGCAGCGCCGTCGCGCACGCGGGAATAAAGTGCCGCCGCCGTGTCGTCGTCGAGGTCGGCGGTGGCGGCGCTGGGGTGGCCGTGGTCGGTGGAAGTGGCACCGTTGTCCGCGAAGAACCTGCGCCGGGCGCGCAGCGCGGCGAGATAGCCTGCGTAGCGGCTCGTGTCCTCGCCGGTGATGTTGCCCAGTTCGATCAGCTTGGCGCCGAAGCCATCGTATTCCGGGTCGACCACGGGATCGGGCCGGAACGCGGTGATCACGCGCCCGCGCCAGCCGGAAGCGCGGATCGCACGATGATGCGGGAGCGGATCGAGCGGCGACTCGGTGGTCGCCAGAGCTTCGATGCCGAAGCGCTGGAAAAGCGCGCGTGGCCGAAACTCCGCCTCGGCGAGCCGTGCGGCGATGTGGTCGTAGTAATGATCCGCGGTGGCCGGTTCAAGACGCACCCGCAAATCGAACAGTTCGGAAAATACCCAGTCGAGCCAAGTGCGCGACGGCGTGCCGCGGAACAGATGCCAGTGCGCCGCGAAGCGTTGCCAGATCTTGCGCGGGTCACGCTCGCAGTCGCCACCATCCAGTGGCGCGACGCCGAGCTGCTCGAGCGATACGCCTTGGCTGTACAACATGCGCAGCAGGTAGTGATCCGGTGTAATCAGCAATGCCGCCGGATCGGTGAAGGCGTCGTTGGTCGCAAACCAGGCCGGGTCGGTATGACCGTGTGGGCTGATGATCGGCAGGGCGCGTACCTGCGCGTAAAGTCGCCGCGCGACGTCCCTTGCCGCGGGCTCGATCGGCAGCAGCCGGTCCGGATGGAGTACGAGCGGTGTCGGCATGGCTCAGGCCGTCGCGCGGCGCCGTGCGCCTGCGAAACGCGAACGTTGGGCGGCAATGTGGGCGCGGGTCTCACGCAGAGCCTCGCGCTCGCTGGCGTCGAGCAGGCAGTCGAGAACCTGCTGCAGGTGCGCACGCATCGCGTTGCGCGCGGCCCGCGCGTCGCGCGCGCGCAGGGCGGTGACGATCGCGCGGTGTTCGTCGACCACAGGCTTGGCGCCACGGCGGCGCGAGCGCCCGAACAGGCGCACGCATTTCGGGCTTTGCAACCGGATAGTCCACAGCGACTCGATGACCGCGATCATGGCCGCATTGCGGGTTGCGGCGGCGATGGCCAGGTGGAAGCGGCGATCGGCATCTTCGCCATGATTGCGGCGGTTGGCCGATTCCATTTCGTCGAGCAACGCTTCAAGCTGATCCAGTTGCTCATCGGTGATTTGTGCCGCTGCCTGGGCCACGACTTCGCCTTCAAACAGCAGCCGGGCTTCGCTGAGTTCAAACGCATCGACGTCCATGGGCAGCGGCAGGCCGGACGTGGTTGGCACCGCAGTTACATAGACCCCGGATCCCTGCCGGACCTCCACCAGGCCGCGAGTCTCCAGCGCGATGAGCGCTTCGCGCACGGTGGCGCGGCTGATCGCGTACCGGGTGGTCAATTCGCGCTCGGGCGGCAACCGCTCGCCGATGGCGAAGCGCCCGGCGGCGATGTCGTCGGCCAGTTTCTCTGCCAGTTGCAGATACAGACGGCGATTTTTGCCGGTAGCGCGATTCATGGGCTCCTGCTAGGCTTGTAAGGTCGATCAAAGTGGTCAGTCCAATAATATACACATATATGATCAAAGTGAACAACGCTGTGCCGCAACGGAGCCGGCCATGAAGATCAGTGCGGCGCGTGTCATCGTCTGCTGTCCGGGGCGAAACTTCGTCACCTTGAAGATCGAGACCGATCAGGGCGTCTACGGCATCGGCGATGCAACGCTCAACGGGCGCGAACTGTCGGTGGTGTCCTATCTGCAAGACCACGTGATCCCGTGCTTGATCGGCATGGATCCGCGCCGGATCGAGGACATCTGGCAGTACCTCTACCGTGGCGCGTACTGGCGACGCGGTCCGGTGACCATGCGCGCCATCGCTGCCGTCGACATGGCCTTGTGGGACATCAAAGCCAAGATGGCGAACATGCCGCTGTACCAGCTGTTGGGCGGCAAGAGTCGCGATCGCGTGCTGGTCTATGGGCATGCCAACGGTGCCGATATCGCGGAAACGGTGGCGGCGGTCGGCCAGTATGTCGACCTCGGCTACAAGGCGATCCGTGCGCAAACCGGCATACCGGGAATCAGGGATGCCTATGGGGTCGGTCGCGGCAAACTGTTCTACGAACCCGCCGATTCCAGTCTGCCGTCGGTGACGGGTTGGGATACGCGCAAGGCGCTGAACTACGTACCCAAGCTGTTCGAGGAACTGCGCAAGGTTTATGGCTTCGATCTTCACCTGCTGCATGACGGACATCATCGCTACACCCCGCAGGAGGCCGCGAACCTCGGCAAGATGCTCGAGCCATATCAGCTGTTCTGGCTGGAAGACTGCACTCCGGCGGAGAATCAGGAAGCCTTCAAGCTGGTGCGCCAGCACACGGTAACCCCGCTGGCGGTGGGCGAGGTATTCAACACGATCTGGGACGCCAAGGATCTGATCCAGAACCAGTCGATCGACTACATCCGCTCGACGGTGGTCGGCGCGGGCGGGATCACGCATCTGCGCCGGATTGCCGACTTTGCTTCGTTGTATCAGGTGCGCACCGGCTGCCACGGCGCGACCGATCTGTCCCCGGTGACCATGGGTTGCGCGTTGCACTTCGATACCTGGGTGCCAAACTTCGGCATCCAGGAATACATGCGTCACACCCATGAAACCGACGCGGTGTTTCCGCACGACTACCGCTTTGAAAAGGGCGATCTGTTCTGCGGCGAAACCGCCGGCCACGGTGTCGACATCGACGAGACCCTGGCCGCCAGATATCCCTATGCGCCTGCCTGTCTGCCGGTAGCGCGGCTGGAAGACGGCACTCTGTGGAACTGGTGACGTGAGAAGTGGTGATGTCGCGCCGGTGCGGTCGCCCTCATCTCTCGGGGCGGTACAACGGACATCGCTTCGGTGGTGTCACGATGATTCAAGCCATCATCCGGCGATAGTGCTGCCGCTGGTGTCAGTGGTGGTATTCCACGATTTGCGCAACAGCCTCGCGCGCACGCGAGGGCGACTCTCCCCGCTGATTGCCAAGCGTGACATCGCCTGCTCCCATCCGAATTTCGCTGCGGATACTATGGCTCCATTGAGATTGAATTACTTCACATGCTGCCACAAATACTCGAAGCCGAGCGCATTCATGAATGCGGACTGCTTGTTGTCGGCGGCGGCGCCGTGGCCGCCTTCGATGTTTTCGTAGAACGATACGTCGTAGCCGTATTCGAGCATGCGCGCGGCCATCTTGCGTGCCTGTTCCGGGCCGACGCGATCATCGCGCGTGGAGGTGGTGAAAAGCACCGGCGGATACTTTTTACCCTTTTGCACATTTTGATAGGGCGAGAAGGTCTTGATGAAGGCCCATTCTTCGGGCTTGTCCGGGTCGCCGTATTCGGCGATCCATGAGGCGCCAGCGGCGAGGTGGGTGTAGCGCTTCATGTCGAGCAATGGCACCTGGCAGACGATCGCGCTCCACAACTGCGGATACAACGTCAGCATGTTGCCCATGAGCAGGCCGCCGTTGCTGCCGCCGATGGCACCGAGATGCGCGGGCGAGGTGATCTTTTTCGCAATCAGGTCTTCGGCGACGGCGGCAAAGTCCTCGTAAGCGCGCAGGCGGTTGGCCTTGAGCGCGGCCTCGTGCCAGCGTGGCCCGTATTCGCCGCCGCCGCGAATGTTCGCAACCACATAGACGCCGCCGCGTTCGAGCCAGGCGCGACCGTCCTTGCCCGAGTAGGACGGTTGCAAGGAGACCTCGAAACCGCCGTAGCCGTTGATCAGGGTGGGATTGCTGCCGTCGTTCTTCATTGTCTTCGGCTCGATCAGAAAGTACGGCACGCGCGTGCCGTCCTTGGATGTGGCGAAGTCTTGCTGCACCTGATATTGGGAGGCGTCGAAGAAACTCGGGCTGTATTTGAGTGGCTGAGGTTGGCCCTGGCCGATGGTGCCGTAGTACAGCGTGGTCGGTTCGAGAAATCCGCTGACGGTGAGGAAATAAGCATCGCTCGTGTCGTCGTCGACACCACCCGCGGAAATCGTCGACAGCGCCGGTGCGCCGCCGAATGGCACCGGTTGCCAAGCGCCCTTGCCGGACTTCGGCGGGGTCAGCACCACCGGATGGCTGACAACGTCCTTCAAGGTGTCGAGGATGAGGTAGTGCCGTGTCCACGAAGTGCCCGCCAGCGAGGTGTGCTCATCCGGAGTGAACAACACGGTGAAATCGCGCTTGCCCGCCATGAAGTCGTCGAAGCGGATGGCGATCAGCGCGCCCGACGGATACGTGGCACCACCGACTGTCCAAGCGCTGCGCAGCTGCAAGATCATCCACTCACGATGGGTGTCGAATTCTTGCGCATCCATCGGAATATCGATCTTGGTCAGGGCGCCGTCTTTATGGCGCAGGAAGGTCTCACTGTTGTAGAAATCGATCACACGCGTGACGAAGTCGCGCTCAAACCCGGGATCGTGCTTGCGCGATGCGCTCACGGACATGTCATCATCCTTGCCTTCGTAGACGACCTTCGCATCGCCAAGCGGCGTGCCGCGTTTCCATTCCTTGACGATGCGCGGATAACTCGACTTGGTCATCGAGCCCGGGCCGAAGTCGGTGGCGATGTAGAGGCGATCCTGATCGATCCAGCGCGCTTCGAGCTTGGCTTCCGGCAGGGTGAAGCCATTGGCGACGAAGGACTTCGTGCTCAGGTCGAACTCGCGCATGATGTGCGCATCGGCACCGCCGCGCGAAAGAAATACCAGACAGCGGCGATATTGGGGTTTGAGGCAACTCACATTTTTCCACACCCACTTCACGTCATCGGCTTTGCCGAGGGCGTCGACGTCGATCAGCGTCTCCCAGCGCGGGTTCGGCTTGCGGTATTCGGCGAACGTCGTGCGTCGCCAGATGCCGCGCGGGTTTTCCTTGTCCTTCCAGAAGTTGTAGTAGTAGTTGCCCATCTTGCTGACGAACGGAATGCGCGCGTTCGAGTCCTTGATTTCGAGCAGCGCGTCGCGCAGCTTCTCGAACCGCGGCGAGGAAGCGTACTTGTTCACCGATTCTGCATTGCGCGCCTTGACCCAATCGAGCGCTTTGCTACCGTCGGTGTCTTCAAGCCAGAGATAGGGATCTTCGGCGGTGGTCGTGGCGGTTTTGTTTTCAGTCACGGCGACCGGTTTCTGTTCGACAGGGGAGCAGGCGGCCAGTGTCGCGCCGGTAGCGAGGGCGATCCAAAAGGGTTTCATGCGCGACGACTTCGACGAGGGGGCAGGCAGTCTGTCCGAAACAGATGGCGGCGTCCAGACGGCCATCGTGTCGAAATGGCGGTGCGTTCCAATTCCTCGCTGGGTCGATCGAATCGAATCGTCGGACTTGGCAGCCCTCGTCGATTCGGAACTCCTTAACGATCGCCTGTTACGATATACAGTAACAATGGCGATGGCGGCGAAGTTCGGATGCTGGCGCGGAAGATCGTGGCAATACCCTGCCTGTGCGCGATGGTGCGCGGCGTGTGCTGTGCCGCGATCGTGTCGTCGCTCGCCGGGTGCATGCTCGGCCCGGACTTCCACAAGCCGGCCGCGCCGGACGCCAAAACCTACACGTCCGAGGCGCGGCCCGCGCAAACGGCCAGCGCGCCGGTGGCGGGCGGCGCGGCGCAAGATTTCGTCAGCGGCGCGGACCTTCCCGGCGACTGGTGGACGCTGTTTCATTCGCCGCCACTGAACGCACTGGTTGAGCGCGCGCTGAAAAACAATCCCGATCTCGACGCCGCACGCGCGGCGTTGACCGCGGCGCACGAGAACGCGCTGGCGCAGCGCGGCGCGTATTTCCCTGCGATCAATGCCGATGCTTCCGCGACCCGACAGAAGCAGCCGGGCACGTTGTCACCGACGCCGTCGAACAACGCCTCGCTGTACAGCCTGTTCACGCCGCAGCTGAGCGTGTCCTACGCGCCGGATGTGTTCGGCCTGAACCGGCACACGCTGGAATCGCTTCAGGCGCAGGCGCAGGCCACGCGCTTCGCGCTGGTCGCGGCACACATCGCGCTGGCGGCCAATGTCGTCAACGCGGCGGTGGGCGAGGCGGCGCTGCGCGGGCAGATGGCGGCGAGCGAGCAGCTCGTCGACATCGAAGCACAGTCGGTGAAGATACTGCGCTACCAATTCGACAAGGGCTATGCGAGCCGGCTCGATCTGGCCGCGCAGGAAGCGCAGCTCGCGCAGACGCAGGCGACGCTGCCGCCGTTGCGCAAGCAGCTCGAACAGCAGCGGCACTTGATCGCGGCGCTCGCCGGCGAGTTTCCCGCACAGGCGCAAACCGAAGATTTCGATCTGGCGAGTCTGAGCCTGCCGCAGGATTTGCCGCTGAGCCTGCCCTCGAAACTGGTCGAGCAGCGGCCCGACGTGCGTCAGGCGCAGGCCAACTGGCACGCGGCCAGCGCGCAGGTCGGCGTCGCCATCGCCAATCGCTTTCCGCAGATCACGCTGAGCGCGAATGCCGGCAGTACGGCGCTGGACATCGGCCAGGTGTTCCACTCCGGCACCGGTTTCTGGGGAGTGGGATTGGACGTTGCCGCGCCGATTTTCGCGGGTGGCAAGTTGCTGCACGCCGAACGCGCGGCGAAAGCGCAACTCGCGCAGGCCGCCGCGCAGTACCGCGGCACCGTGCTGACCGCCTTCCAGAATGTCGCCGACACGTTGACTGCCCTCGACCAGGACGCCAAAGCGCTGCAAGCCGCCGCCGCCGCTGCATCGGCGGCGCAAACGACGCTCGATCTTTCGCAACGGCAGACACAGGCGGGTTACGCAAATTATCTGTCGCTGCTCAACGCGCAGCAGGCCTGGCAGCAAGCGCGGATTGCGCTGATTCAGGCGCAGGCGAATCGCTACGCCGATACCGCAGCCCTGTACCTCGCCCTCGGTGGCGGCTGGTGGCATCGCGCGGATTTGTCCGGG
>JAFEFR010000217.1 GCA_018240485.1 Pseudomonadota bacterium | reverse complement strand
CGGATGTGGCGACCAAGCGGTCGATCTCGTTGTACGGCTTGTCGGATGTCATTCTCACTTACGACACGCGCGTCGATAAATACGTGGCCCGCCAACACGTATTCAATCGACTCGGCGGCATTACTCTGCCGTCGGGGGTGTCGCCGTCGGTGTCGCCGCTGTCCTCACCATCGGGATTGATCTACCGCTACGTGCTGCAAAGTTCCGATCGCTCGCCGATGGAGTTGAAGACGTTCGAGGACTGGATCGTCGAACCCGCGTACAAGGCCGTGCCGGGCGTGGCCGACGACTCCGGATTCGGCGGCGGCACGATGCAGTACCAGGTGCAGCTCGATCCGGCGAAAGTCGCGGCGAGCGGTTTGTCGGTGACGCAGATCGCCAATTCCCTCGGCGCGAACAACAGCAACGCCGGCGGCGGTTTCTACTCGCAGGGCGGACAGTTCACCTATGTCACGGGCATCGGTCGCATGCAGACGCTGGAGGACATCGGCAACGTCGTCGTCGCCGTCAACAACGGCACGCCGGTGCGGGTGAAGGACGTCGGCAGAGTCGAGATCGGCATCGCGCCGCGGCTCGGCGAGTTCGGCTACGAGCGGCAGAACGACGCGGTGGAAGGCGTCATCCTGATGCGCACCGGCGAGAAGACCCAGGACGTGCTCAAACTCGTCGAGGCCAAGACCGACGAACTGAACAACGGCATTCTGCCGCCGGACGTGAAGGTGCATCCGTTCTACGACCGCTCCGATCTGATCGACCTGACCACGCAGACCGTACAGGACAACCTGCTGCGCGGCATGCTGCTCGTCGTCGTCGTGCTGGTGTTTTTCCTCTACGACCTGCGCGCCGGTTTGATCGTCGCGGTGACGATTCCGCTCGCGCTGCTGTTCGCGTTCTGTTGTCTCGATCTGCAGAACGCCTCGGCGAACCTGTTGTCCATCGGCGCGGTGGATTTCGGCATCCTCGTCGATGGCGCCGTCGTCATGGTGGAAAACATCTACCGCCAGATCGCGGCGCGACATGGCGAGGGCTTCGACATCAGGCAGGTGATCCTCGATGCCGCCGCCGAAGTCGACCGCCCGCTGTTCTATGCCGTCGCGGTGATCGTCGCCGGCTTCCTGCCGATCTACGTGCTGACCGGCCCGTCGGGCACGCTGTTCAAGCCGATGGCCGACACGATGATCTTCGCCATCGCCGGCTCGTTGATCCTCACCCTCACCCTGTTGCCGGTGCTGTGCATGATCTGCATGCGCCGCGGCGTGATCGAGCGCCGCAACCGGATGTTCGAGGCGATTCAGCGCGTCTATGTGCGCGGTCTGGACCGGTGCCTCGCGCGCCCGCGCGCGACCGCCGTCGTGTCGGCGCTGGTGCTGGCGCTGTCGTTGCTGCTGCTGCCGCGCATCGGCGCCGAGTTCATGCCGCACATGGACGAGG
>JAFEFR010000216.1 GCA_018240485.1 Pseudomonadota bacterium | reverse complement strand
GCGCCTGACGCCGACCATGTGTTCGTCGTCGGGTTGTACCGCTCGGTCTGCACCGGAAAGCTGCCGGAGTTTCCGCCAGTAAACCCGCCCGCGGCCAGCACCGAACCGCCGAGAAGTAACGTCGCCGTATGCCCGACGCGGGGGGTGGTCATGGCGCCACCTGCCGACCAGGTATTCGCGACCGGATCGTAAATTTCGCTGGATGCAAAGGCGTTCAGATAGCAGTATCGATCCGAGGATCCGCCCGCGATCAGTACTTTGTTGCTTGGCACCAGGAGTGTCGCGGTGTGACAGGTTCGCGCCTGCGACATGGACGCGACCGGCGTCCAGGTATTGACCGCAGGGTCGTACACTTCCGCGCTTGCCAACGCCGCACCCGTGTTGTCGACGCCGCCAACGACGAGCACCTTGCCGCCGTTCAGCAATACCGCCGTATGCCCGCTGCGCGCCGTGCCCATCGAAGGCCCGCCGGCCCAGGTGTTGACGGCCGGGTCGTACAAGGCCGTCGTCGCTACCGACACGCCGCTGCCGCTCACTGGCACCACGCCGCCCACCACGAGCACTTTGTGCGTATTCAATTCCGTTGCGGTATGGGCCTCGCGCGCCGTTGGCATCGGCGGCGTCGCAACGAAACCGTCCGCGAGCGCGAAATCGACGGGAAATGCCTCCAGAAGCAGGGTTGCAACAACCGCCAGAAAGAAACGCATTCGTCATCTCCGATGAGGGGTACACGCTCATGGGCTCATCCGTCGGCGGCCCCGAGCCAGCTCGTTTTGTGAGCCTCGTTCCCTCAGACGGAATTTCGTTGCAAAACCTCGCATTCGAGTTTCGCGCCGCGGTCGCTCGCGGTTTACCGGCGAGATCGACGATGCCAGAACGCGACCTTCAAGGTGCGCTGGAAGCCTCGGCGGCGGCGATGATCGCGTTCGCCGTTGCGATCAATTCCTTGCCGGACTCCCGCCGCACCGCGCGCGGCGCGGCGCCGCGTGCCATGCGCATCGCCTCGATGTCGCGCGCGAGGCGGCTGCCGCCGCGCCCGGCGGTATCGAGCGCGGTCGCGGCTTCATCGAGCAAGGCCAGCGACGCGGCGGCGGAAGCCACGCCATCGTTGTCCAGGCGGGCGCGCAACCATAACGCCATCGGCCATTCGCGCGAGTGCTGCGCTCGCGCCTCGACGATCGCATGATCGAGCGTGGCCACTGCACCGGCTTGACCCTCGCGAGCAGCGCAGTAGGCCACCGCCGCGGCGCAGGCGGCACGGCGATAATGCCAATGCTCTGCGGTATCGCTCAGCGTGTCGATGCAACCGGCAAACTGGGCCGACGCCTCGGCAAGGCGCGCTTGCTTGAGCAGATGGATGCCGTAGTCGTACTCGATGTCGGCACGCACGCGCGCGTGCGCCGGCAACTCGGCACGCACGATGTCCAACGCAGTGATGAAGTCGGCATCGGCGGTGTCTGCACGACCCAACTCGCTGGCGATGACAGCGGTGTCCCACAGTGCCTCGGCGACGGCGCGATGACGCTCGCCCAAGGCGTCACGCCGCATGCGCAAGGTCGCGCGGGCGATGGGCTCGGCCGCGTCGTAAGCGCCGAAATCGATGAGAATGTCGACGATCGCTTGCAGATCGGACACGAACCCCGGATGCGTGGGTGCCAGCCCCAGAAGACGATCCAGCGCCGTCACCTCGCCCATCAAGTGTGCTGAGGTGCGCGATTCGCCCGCATCCAGCGCCAACGTCGCCTGACGCCACAGTGCATGCGAGTACAGATACGATTCCGTACCGACGACGGCGCGCACCTCGGCGGTGGTCTGCGCCGCATCCGCGCGCGCGCTGGCGAGATCGCCGAGCAAGGCCGTCGCATACGCCTTGCTGTCCAGCGCCAGCAGACGCACATGCTGTAAGGCCTCATCGGGTTTTTCGCCGATGTTGCTCAACAGTTGCTCGGTGCGCGGGAGCAATCCGTCCGCATCGTCTTGCAACCACGAATTGACGATATCGCCCGCCTCGGCCTGCAGCGCTTGGTCGGAACGTGCGCCGTAGAGTTGCGCATAGGCCGTCTCCGCACGGCGGTAGTTATCGTGCGCCTGCGCGTAGTGGCCGAGCGAGCGAAACACTTCGGCGAGGGTGAAGCGCGCTTCGGCGCGGGTGTCCTCGTCCATGCCGACACGGGCATCCAACCCACTGGCGGCTTTGCGCAGCATCGCCACCACGTCGGTGGCTTGTTTGCCGTCGTTGGAGTACGGCTCGGCGCTGCGAAACGCATCGAGCAGGAATTCCTTGATCGAATGGCTGCGCGTGACTTCGACTTTCAGGCGGTGAGCCTGCACCAGCAGCACGCTGGTCGCCGCAATCGAGGTCGCCAGCACCGCAACGACGAACGCAACACCGATGGCGTGCCGGGTAAGAAACATGCGTGTGCGATACGCCGCACTATCGGCACGCGCGAGGATCGGCCGCTGTGCGAGATACCGCCGCAGATCCTCGGCAAAAGCCGCGACCGACGGGTAGCGCTTGGCCGGATCTTTTTTCAGCGCGACCTGCAAAATCGTGTCGAGATCACCGCGCAGCGTGCGCCGCAGCGCCGCCCCCGAACTGCCGCGACCCTGCGCCACCTGCTCGGCGGTCGGCGCGTGATCCAACGCATCGACCAGACGCAGCGGCATACCTTCGACAATCTGACGCGCGAGTTGCCGCGGCGTCGTCGCCTCCGGGTACGGGCGGCGCCCTGCCAACAGGGCGAACAGCACGACGCCGAGAGAATAGACATCGGCGGCGATCGACGTGGGCCCACCCTCGAATTGTTCGGGTGCGGCGTACTCGGGCGTGAACGGCACGCATCCGCCGCGCGTCAACTCCGACGCTTCGCCGAATCGCTCGGTGTCCTCGCCGACATCGAGTAGTTTGGCCACGCCGAAATCGAGCAGCTTGACCTCGCCATCACTCTGCACAAGGATGTTCGACGGTTTCAGATCGCGGTGCACGACCAGATTGGCGTGCGCATACGACACCGCCTCGCACACTTGCAAAAACAGGGTGATGCGTTGCGTGATCGTGCAACGTTGCCGCTCGCACCAATGATCGATGCGCTCACCTTCGATGTATTCCAGCGCAATGAAGTGCCGCTCGATACCGCACAACGTTGCCTTGCCGACATCGAACAGGCGCGAGATGTGCGCATGCCGCATGCGCGCGAGCACGCGTGCCTCGCGCGCGAATCGCCGCTGCGCATGTTGATCGACGGTCGATTCGTGCAACAGCTTCAACGCAACCTGCCCTTCGTGCGAACCGTCGCAGCGTTGCGCCAGCCATACCTGACCCGAGCCGCCCGCCCCGAGCGGCCGTTGCAAGCGCCACGGGCCGATGCGTTCACCCGTCAAGGCGGCGGACGGCGTCGGCTCCTCGTGGCGCAAGGCAGTATCCTTTACCGCAACGCCGTCCAGAAAACGAACGCGCTCGGCCTCGTCGTCGACGTCGATCAGGTGCAGAAGATGCGCATGCAGCGTCGGATCTCGCCGAGCGATGTCGTGCAGCAGCGCCGTCCGCGCGTCGGCATCCGCATCGACCCAACGCGCGAACAGTGGGAGCGCCTCCCGCCAGGCGATCGATACGCGTTCGCGATGCAAAGTCGTGACCCTCCGAATCGAAAGCGTCCCTTTCGTGCAGACGGAAAACGCCCGCGTATCCGCTCATGCCGGTGGCGCAAACGGTCAGCCAAGTTGCTCGAACAGAAACGCCCGCGCCTTGCGCCAGTCGCGCCGTACCGTGGCCACCGAAACCTCGAGTACCGCCGCGATCTCTTCTTCGCTCATGCCGCCAAAATAGCGCAAGTCGACTACCTGGCTCGCGCGCGCATCCAGCACTTCGAGCGCCGCGAGCGCGCCTTCGACCTCGCTGGCGGAATTCTCGGCAAAGATCGACTCCGCCAAGTCGGTGTCCAGGGTGACATCGCGCATGCCCGCGCCGCGCTTGATCGCCTGCCGCTCGCGCACGAAGTCGACGACGATGCTGCGCATGACCTTGGACGCATACGCGTAGAAAACGCGGCGACTGGCATCGGGCAGGCACGGCTGTGCGCACAGGCGAAGATACGCCTCATGCAGCAGGCCCGACGCATCCATCGACAGCGTACCGGCACCTGCCAGATGCCCATGTGCAAGGCGCATCAACTCCGGGTACAGCGCACGATACAGCGGGTCGCGCGCGCCCGCATCGCCGGCAGCGGCGCGCTGCAATAGACGCGTCACTTCGCCACTCGTGCTGCTGCCGACCGCGTCCATGTTTGCGCCTCCCGTCGTGCCTTGACCGCGACGGCGAACTCGGTCGACGCGCGCCAACGCGCCGATATTAGCGCAAACCTTTTTCGCTCATGTCGGCGCGGACGCCAACGCAGTATCGCGCTCGGCGCGAGTCTGCGCCGCCGCAGGCGCGACATGCGCCAATGCGACGGCAATGGCCGCGCAAAGCAACACCAGAAACAGTCCGACTTGGACCCCCACGCCGCTCACCGCGGGAATGCGCCGACCGAGGAAGGCAATCCCTTCGACGAGCAGCCAAATCAGGGCCGCATAAATGGCCCAGGTCGTCGGCAGCAGTTTGCCGATGCCAACCGGTGTGCCATCGGCGCAATGGAAGCTGCGGTTGGTCACGCTGGTGCCGGGCGAGGGTCGGTAGTGCTGGGTGTCGACCTGCAATACGCCGTGGCACAGGAGCGGCGCGCTGACCTGCCCGAGCCTGGGATACAAGGCAAACATGCCGGTGGTGGC
>JAFEFR010000215.1 GCA_018240485.1 Pseudomonadota bacterium | reverse complement strand
TCGCTTGCGATCATGAGCAGATCGGCGTCGATCAGTGCGGCGACGATGGCGGCGAGGTTGTCGTTGTCGCCGAGTTTCAACTCCTCGACGGCAACGGTGTCGTTCTCGTTGATCACCGGCACCGCTGCGAGGCGCAGCAATTCGAGCAGCGTGCTGCGCGCGTTGAGATAGCGACGACGGTTGCGCAGGTCGTCGTGCGCGAGCAGCACCTGGGCGACCGGAACTTCGCCCAGCAAGTCCTGCCACAGCGCGATCATGCGCGTCTGCCCCAGCGCCGCGAGCGCCTGACGCGCGACCAGCCCGCCCGCATTTTCACGCACGCGCGCGCGGCCGGCCGCGACCGCGCCAGAGGAGACGATCACGACCTCGCGTTTCTGTGCACGCGAGGCGAGCACGAACTCGGCCAATCCGCGCGCATGCTGCGGCGAAAGCTGCTGGCCGCCCGCCGTCAGCAAGTTGCTGCCCACCTTGAGTACGGCGCGACGCCAGGTCGGCAACGGCCGTTGTTGGAACGCTTGATGCACGCGTCGCTCCTATTTTTCAGCGCACGCTGGAATCCAGTTCTTGCTTGCGCTTTCGCCCGTCATTCCAGCGCTTGCCGGAATGGCGGCTGGTTTTTTTTGGGGCTGCCAAGCTCATCCAGGCGTGCGCGCAATTCGTCCAACCGCAAATCGGCTGCGGCGCCCGGCGAGGTGCGCGCGGCGAGGCTTTGCTCGGGCGTGCGTCCTTGCCCGGCCTGGTCGGCGCTCGCGGCCGCCTGTTTGTAAGCGTCGCGAAACGGCACACCGGCGATGGCGGCTTCGATGGCGACATCGGTGGCGTACATCGCCGAATCGATCGCGCCATGCATTGCGTCCGCACGCCATTGCATGCGCGCGAGCAGATCGGGCAGCAGTTCGAGTGCGGCCATGCCTCGTGCAAAGCCGTGATACAACCCGCCCTTGGAGAATTGCAGGTCGCGCTGATAACCCGATGGCAACGACAACAGTTGTTCGATTTCCGTGCGTGCGGCGGCGACGCTGGCATAGCTCGCACGCATCAACTCGACCACGTCGGGGTTGCGTTTGTTCGGCATGATCGACGAGCCGGTAGTGTATTCACCCGGCAGGTCGACGAAGCCGAATTCGGCGGTGGTGAACAGAGACAAATCCCAGGCGAGGCGTCGCAAGTCGAGCAGTGCGGTACCGAGCGCATCGAGCGCAGCCATCTCGAACTTGCCGCGCGAGAGCTGCGCGTAGACCGG
>JAFEFR010000214.1 GCA_018240485.1 Pseudomonadota bacterium | reverse complement strand
GATGGCCGTGCGCTTTCGCACCGTCGGCGACATTTCCTGCACCTGTCCGGTCGCCTCCGAAGCGGAGACGGTGCAGGACGTCATCGCCGAAACGGCGCTGTGCACCATCACCGAACGCGGCGCCACGCGCATGGACGATCAGGCCAACGAGGCCTCCATGGAGCGCCGCAAAAAACAAGGCTATTTCTGACTTCACCATTTCCACAGGAGATTCCGATGAATGCAATTACCGATCGCTGGCTCCAGGAAGGTGGCAATCGGGGCGTGCTGCGCCTCGTCACCGCCGGCTCCGTCGATGACGGAAAATCCACTCTTATCGGTCGTTTGTTGCTCGACAGCAATGGCGTGCATGACGATCAACTGCAAGCCGTTGCCAAATCGCGCTATTCGCGCGCACCGAAAGATACGCTGGATCTGGCGCTGCTGACCGATGGATTGGAAGCCGAGCGCGAGCAAGGCATCACCATCGATGTGACCTACCGATATTTCGCCACGCCCGCACGCAAGTTCATCATCGCCGACGCGCCCGGTCATGAGCAGTACACACGCAACATGGCCACGGGCGCCTCCACGGCGGATGCGGCCATCATCCTGATCGACGCCGCGCGCGCCGCCACGGGGGAGCTGCTGCCGCAGACCAAACGCCACGCCATGTTGGCGCGCTTGCTGGGGCTGCGCCACACGATCGTGGCGGTCAACAAGATGGATCAAGTGCAGTGGGATCAGTCCGTATTCGAGCGCATCCAAACAGCCTGCGCCGAGCTGGCCCAACGCCTGGAGCTGCCGGCGCTCACCTGCGTTCCGCTGTCGGCATTGACTGGCGACAACGTGGTGCAAGCCAGCGTGCACATGCCCTGGTACTCCGGCCTGCCCTTGCGCGCACTACTGGAAAGTTTGCCGGTGGGCGTGGAAGCACCGCAGGAAGAGGCACGCTTTTTCGTGCAGTGGGTAATCCGCCATGAAGGCAGTACCGTGCAGGCGTTTCGCGGATACGCCGGGCAGTTGCAAGGCGCTGCCTGGCATGTGGGCGACCGCGTGCAAGTGCTACCCAGCGGCGAGTCGGCCTGCATTCGCGCGCTGTATCGCGGCGAACAGTCGCTCGATCATGCACAGCCGGGCGACAGCATCACCGTGGTGCTCGATCGCGAAATCGATGTCTCGCGCGGCGACTTGCTCGTCAGCGGCGGTACACCGCCCAGCCTCGCGCGCGATTTCGCCGCCGACCTGTGCTGGCTTGATCGACAGGCGCTGCAACCCGCGCGATGGTACTGGCTCAAGCAAGGCTCGCGTCTGACCCAAGCGCGCGTGACGGCAATCGATTCGCGCCGCGATATCCACGAACTGCGCAGCGTACCCGGGCAAGGGCAACTGACCGGCAACGATATTGGTCGCGTGCAAATACGCACCCGCGATGCGCTGGCACTGGATGCCTACGACGTTCAGCGCAGCACTGGCGCGTTTATCCTGATCGATCCGACCAGCCACCAAACGGCGGCGGCGGGCATGGTGCGGCTGACGTAGCGGCGCGACGCCTTCCTGTCACGGCCGCTCGTCGAGCCACGGCGCGCTAACCCGCCCCGATGGTTGCATCGACCACTGTCTGCGCTTCGGCGACGAGGCGTTTCAAATGGACTTCGTCGATGAAACTCTCGGCATAGATTTTGTAGATGTCTTCGGTACCGGAAGGCCGTGCCGCGAACCAGCCATTGGCGGCCATCACCTTGATGCCGCCGATGCGACCGTCGTTGCCGGGCGCGCGGTCGAGCACACGCTCGATCTTTTCGCCGCCGAGTTCGCGCACGTCGATTTTTTCCGGCGTGAGTTGCGAGAGTTTTTTCTTCTGCGCGGCATTGGCGCGCGCATCTACGCGCGTCGACAGCGGCTCGCCGTAACGCAGGGTGAGATCGCGGTAGTACTCGCCCGGATCGCGCCCGCTGGTTGCGCTAATTTCCGCCGACAACAACGCGGCGGCGATGCCGTCTTTGTCGGTCGTCCACACGTTGCCGTCGATGCGGCTGAACGTGGCGCCGGCACTTTCTTCGCCGCCGAAGCCGAGCGTGCCATCGAGCAAGCCGCCGACGAACCACTTCAAGCCAACCGGCGTTTCGTACAGCCGCCGCCCCAGCCCTTGCGCGACGCGGTCGATCATGGCACTGGACACGACCGTCTTGCCCACGCCCGCCTGCGCGCCCCAACGCGGGCGATGACGGAACAGATAATCGATCATCGCGCTCAGGTAATGATTGGCCGGCATCAGGCCGACGCTGCGCGCGACGATGCCGTGGCGGTC
>JAFEFR010000213.1 GCA_018240485.1 Pseudomonadota bacterium | reverse complement strand
ACCGACAACGACGACAAAAACCGTTTCATGATTTCGACCAGGGAATGGGGCGACGGACGGGCTGCATGGTAGCGAGCCCTCTCAACGCGCTTCAACCGCAGGCCAACGCAGCGCGCTCGGCAGGCGAATGTCGGCGGCGAGCGGAAGGTGATCGGAGGCGATATGCGGCAAGGTATACAAATTCTCGATTTCCATTTTGTCCGAAACCAGAATATGGTCGATCGCGCGGCGCGGACGCCAGCTCGGGAAGGTGGGTGGCGGCTCGGCGTGGGCCGGAGTCAGGTCGGTGCGACGCAGGAAATGCGTCATTTCCGTACTGTCGAGCGGGCAATTGAAATCGCCCATGAGCACGACGTGCGGGCTCGACCAGATCAAATCGGCGATGAAAGCCAGTTGGCGTTCGCGCGCTTTCGGTCCGAGCGAAAGATGGACGATGACCACGATCAAATCGTCGTCGCCGAGATCGAAGCGCACCCACATCGCGCCGCGTCCGGGGATGCGGCTCGGCAATGGGTGATCGCGTACTTCGGCGGGTTTGATGCGCGAGAGCATGCCGTTGCTCGATGCCGCGAATTGCGCAATCTTGCGATTGGGCTGGTGACTCCAGTGGGGGAACCCGGCGACTTCGGCGAGGTATTCGGTCTGGTTGAGAAAGCCGGAGCGCAGCGAGCCGGCGTCCGCTTCCTGTAGCCCGACGATGTCGAAACCCGCGAGTCGCCCGGCAAAATGGTCGAGATTCTCGCGTTTGCTGCGCATTGGCAGCACTTGCTTCCAGCCCTCGGTGAGGTAGTGCCGGTATTTGCGCACGCTGCCGCCCGCCAGAATATTGCAGCTCATCAACCGCAGCCGTGAGCCGATGGTGGCAGGTTTTTCGGCAGGATCTCTCGTGGTAGCGGTCACGGTGCGAGCGTAGGACGCCTGTGCGGTTGCCGCAAGCGCACCGCAGTGCGCGTCACTTCTTCGCAGCCGCTTCCTGCTTGACCAGCATCAGGGCGATGTCGACCACATCCTGCGGGCCGATGTTGCGCTCGTTGTTCATTTCGATGCGGTACTTGCCGTTGATCACGAGCGAAGGCGTGGAGCCGACGCCGTAGGAAGCGACGAGGCGGTTGCCATTGGCGATCTGGCTGTCGACGATGAATGAGTTGGCGGTGGAGACGAACGATTTTGCATCGACGCCATAGTTCGCATAGAAGCCGGCCAGTGCGTCGATCGTGAACAAGGACTGGTGTTGCGAATGCAGGGCCTCGAACAGCGCGGCGTGGGTCTTGTCGACCACGCCGAGCGAGTGCGCCGTGTAGTACGCCCGTGCGAACGGCTCCCACTGCGGATTGAACACCGCAGGCAGCAGCACGATCTGCGCGTTCGCCGGCAACTTCGCTTTCAGTTCGTCCATCATCGGCTGGAAATGCGCGCAATGCGGGCAGGCGTAGGAGAACACTTCGACGACTTCGATCTTGTCGCCGGTCGAGGTCGGAATGCGCGGATCGATGAGGAAGTAATCGGCGCCGAGTTGCCAATCGCGAACCGGCGTGACGGCCATTGGACTTGCCTTGACGGCGGCGGGCGGTGTCGTGGTCGGTGCGGTGGCGGCAGTCGCCGTCTTGTCGCCATTGCAGGCGGAAACCGCGAGCAGGGCGAGAAGGAGAAAACCAAGGCGTTGGATCATGGCGATTCCCGATGAAGTGAGCGAATGGCGAGCGCTAGGCCTATTTGCCGCTGGCCGCCAATTGAATCAGATACAGGGCAAGTGGCACGACCTTGTCTTCGCCACCGGCCGAGGTGGGCGTGAAACGGTATTTGCCGCCAACCACCAGCGTCGGCGTCGACTCCGTGCCACTCGCTTTGACGAAGGCGTCGGCGCGCTTCATTTTGGCGTTGACCGCGAACGAATTCGCCGTGGCGACGAAGTCCTCGGCTTTGACTCCGTACTGTGCGTAGACCTTTGCCGCATCCTCGATCGTCGGCATCGGTTTCTTCAACGTGCGGCCATCGGCATTCAGGATCGCCAGCGGCGCATTCGGCTTCCACACCGCATCGAACATCGCATCGTGAGATTTTTCGGCGATGCCGAGCGTCATCGCGGTCAGGTAGGCGCGTTGGAACATCGGCCAGTCTTCGCTCGGGTTGAACGATGCGGGGACATAGGTCATTACGGCATTGGCGGGCAGCGCCTTTTTCAGTTTGTCGACCGACGGGTAGAAAAAGTTGCAGGCCGGACAGCCGTAGGAAAACACTTCGGTAACTTCGATCTTGCCGGCGGCAGCATCGCCCGGGGGCAAGGTCGGTTCGATGAGAGAGTAGTGCGTGCCCTCTTTCCATTGCGACGGCGCGCCGGGAAGCGTCTGCGCCTGGGCGAACGAAGCGACCAGCGTAAGCGGGAGAATCAGGGCAGCAGACAAGCGCGCGAACATGGGGATTCCTTTGCGGCAAAGTGTGGCAAAACCGTCGACGGGCGACAGCAGGTGCAACACTGACGCCATGTTCGGCAAAAAAGTTTCCTTCTCGGGCCATCGCGCCCGATTCGGTCGGGGCCGATTACTTGGCGACTTCCGTGGTCTTCGCCCCGGCCGAGTGCAAACCTTCGATGTAGCTTGCGAGTGCGGCGATGTCGGCATCGGTCAGAGGTTTTGCAACCTGAGTCATGATCTTGCCGTGCTCGTCGTCGGAAAAACCTTTGCCATCGCGGAAATCCTTGAGCTTGGCTTGGGTGTAGTCGGCGAACTGGCCGGCGAGCTGCGGATACATCGCGCCGGGATTGCCGCGACCATCGGGGCCGTGGCAGGCCATGCAGGCGGGGACGCCATCCTTGCCGTCGCCGCCGCGGAAGTAGGCTTGACCGGGTTCGACCAGTTTGCTGTCCGCGACGCCCGGCAAGGAGGCCTTGCTCGCGTAGAATGCGCCGATGTCGTGCATGTCCTGCTCGCTGAGATTGGCGATGAAGGCCATCATTACCGCATTCACGCGTTTGTTGCTTTTCATCAACTGGATTTGGCGCACGGTGTATTGCTCGCCCTGGCCTGCGAGCTTGGGATATTGCGCGCTGGCGGGATTGCCGTCGGCGCCGTGGCACGCGCCGCAGGTGGCCGCTTTGGCCGCTCCCGCGGTGGCATCACCCAGAATGAGCTTGTCCGCAGCGTGCGTCGTACCCGCGCAGAGTAGAACCGCCATGCCAATCACAAACCGAACGCTCATACGCTTGACTCCGGGAAATCGCAACGATGTCGAGACCGGGCCAGAGGCGGCACGGCATAATCGTCGAATTATCTCAGCCGCGCTTGGCGGCGGTCAAACGGGCGGATTCAGATGAAACACAACCCCTTTCGCAGCGCGGCGTTTCTCATCAGCGCAGCCCAGCCGCGCCAGTTGCCGCCGGATACCGGGGCCGAGATCGCTTTTGCCGGTCGCTCGAACGCCGGCAAATCCAGTGCGCTCAACGCGATTTGCGATCAATCCGGCCTGGCGCGCACCTCGAAAACGCCGGGCCGCACGCAGTTGCTCAATGTTTTCGCCATCGCCGAAGGGCGGCGTCTGGTCGATCTGCCCGGTTACGGTTACGCCAAGGTGCCCGAGGCGATCCGTGAGCGCTGGCGTGGCGCGATCGATGTCTATCTGCGCGATCGGGCATCGCTGCGGGGTGTGGTGCTCATCGTCGACAGCCGTCATCCGCTCAAGGAGTTCGATCGACAAATGCTCGCCTATTGCCACGACATCGGCCTCGCCTGCCATGTGCTGCTGACCAAGGCGGACAAACTCGGGCGCGGCGAAGCGGTGCAGACGCTGGCCATGGTACGCAAGGAAATCGCGGCGGCGGGCTACACGGCAAGCGTGCAGTTGTTCTCCGCGCAGGCCAAAACCGGATTGGATGAGGCGCGTGCCGCATTGAGTGCCTTGCTGGCGCGAGAATGAGCGGCATCGTGTCAGACTTTGGCGCGGCTTGCGGTCTTTTGATCCGTCGCGGCGCCCCCAACTGAATGGTTCTGCGCTCGTTTGTGGCCATCGAAACAACGATGCGCCCGTGAGCGGACCCATTCCCCGTATCGTTCCAGCTTGTGAATCGACCCATGTCCGGACCCAGCGCGGTACAAGAAACCCCGATCGAACGCCGCGAGCAGCTCGTGGACTACATCGCATCCGGCGCCCGAGCGCCCGATGCGTGGCGCATTGGCACCGAACATGAGAAGTTCGGCTTCCGTCTCGACGACCTGCGCCCACCCACCTACGAGGGCGAGCGCGGCATCGGCGCCATGCTCCACGGCTTGACCCGCTTCGGCTGGGCGCCGATCCGTGAGACCGTCGACGGCGCGACCAATGTCATCGCGCTGACGCGCGGCGACGGCTCGATCACGCTCGAACCCGCCGGCCAGCTCGAACTCTCGGGCGGCCAGTTGCGCACGATTCACGAAACCTGCGAAGAAGTCACCGGCCATCTGCGCGAAGTGAAAACCGTCGCCGACGAATTGCGACTCGGCTTTCTCGGCATGGGTTTCCAACCCAAATGGCGGCGCGAGGAGATGCCGTGGATGCCCAAGGGCCGCTACCGCATCATGCGCGACTACATGCCGCGCGTCGGCACGCTCGGCCTCGACATGATGACGCGCACCTGCACGGTGCAGGTCAACCTCGACTTCGCCGACGAAGCGGACATGGTGAAAAAATTCCGCGTCTCGCTCGCGTTGCAGCCGATCGCGACCGCGCTGTTCGCCGACTCGCCGTTTACCGAAGGCAAGCCGAACGGGTTTCTGTCCTATCGCTCGCATATCTGGACCGACACCGATGCGGACCGCACCGGCATGCTCGACTTCGTGTTTGCGGACGGCTTCGGCTACGAGCGCTACGTGGATTACCTGCTCGATGTGCCGATGTATTTTTCCTATCGCGACGGCAAGTACATCGACTTGGCCGGCAAGTCGTTCAAGAAATTCATTCAGGGCGATCTCGCCGAACTGCCGGGCGTGAAACCGACGATGAAAGACTGGGCCGACCACATGACCACGGCCTTCCCCGAGGTGCGGCTGAAAAAATATCTGGAAATGCGCGGCGCCGACGGCGGCCGCTGGAGCCGGCTGTGCGCGCTGCCCGCATTCTGGGTCGGCCTGCTCTACGATCAAACCGCGCTCGACGCGGCGTGGGATTTGGTCAAGGATTTCACCCTGACCGAACGTCATGCGTTACGCGACGGTGTGCCCAAACACGCGCTGAAACTGCCGTTCCGCAACGGTACGGTGCGCGACCTCGCGCGCGAGGCGTTGAAAATTGCCGGCAACGGCCTCGCGCGGCGCAATCGATTGAATGCGACCGGCGCGAGCGAAGCGGTATTCATCGAGCCGCTGATCGAGTACGTCGAAGCCAACCAAACCCCGGCCGAGCGCAAACTCGAACTTTTTCATGGCGCATGGCAGGGCAGCGTCGATCCGCTGTTTGCGGAGTTTGCTTACTGACGTCGTTGCGTTGAATGCCTGAACGGCGGAATCTTGCGCAACCACATATGTGCTAATGTGGTCTTGTGGCAATCACGGAGCTTGCGCATGAGTCGCCTTACGATCGACATCACCAGCCAGCAGCATCAAAGCCTGAAGGCCTTGGCTGCCTTGCAAGGCAAGACCATCAAGCAATACACGCTCGAACGATTGTTTCCCGTCGCTGCGGGCGGCGATCAGGCTTTGCAGGAACTGAAAACACTGCTGCGCTCGCGCATCGATGCCGGGCTCGCAAGTGAAGTTTCCCGCAAGAACATCAACGCGATCCTTGATGAGGAACTGGCCGAAGGCCGCCGCGCTTGATCTCGCCAACCTACGTCCTGACCAGGCAGCAGAAGCCGATGTGCGTGGAATCATCCGCCACACGCGCAAGGAATGGGGCGACGCCCAGGTTCGACGCTACATCAACCGGCTAGAGCAGGGCATTGCGCACCTCGCGGTCGGTGGCATGCCGTTCAAGGACATAAGCGACCTTTATCCGGGGTTGCGCATGGCACACTGTCAACACCATTACGTGTTTTGTCTGTCGCGTGCGCGTGCTCCAACGTTAGTCGTGGCGATTCTGCACGAACGCATGGATTTGCTGGCCCGACTGGCTGACCGCTTGAACGAGTAAAAACAGCAATGGTCGGGTGGATTGGTCAATAATTCGCGGCGCGATGACCTTATGAACGCGACGTCAGGTAGGCTTCCCAGATCCGTGTCGCTTCCCGGACCAGTAATTCATCGGTGACCTCGATTCCGCGCTTGCGCAAATCGCGGTAGTCGATCTCCTCGTACAACATCGACGATCGGAGCAGCCGCATCGCCGCCTCGTGCCCGAATTTCATCGCCAATGCGGGTCTTGGATGAGCAATCCGGGCCGAGTACCGGTCGAGTGCAAGGTACAGGCGGGCGCAAGTGTCGGCATTGAACTTCAGCATTCGTTTGCGAAGTGTCGGATTGGTTGCGGCGGCCTGGTTCAGCGCGCGCAGCAACGCGGCCCGTTCGCGATACAGCCAACGCATCGCTTCCAGCGAGCGCTCAAGCGCGTGCCGCAATTCGGGTTTGCCTTTCGCAAGATCGGCAATCAGTTTGTCGAATACGTCCGTGGTCTGCTGGCTGAGCCGCTCGAACAGGCCTTGCAGCAGCGCCTGCTTGCTGCCAAAACGTCCGTATAACGCGCCAATCGTCATCCCGGCCCGATGTGCGACCGCGTTGACGCTGGTGGCCGCGTAACCGTTCTTGGCGATCAATTCCTCGGTCGCGTCCAGGATTGCTGCGCGCGTCTGTTCGCTGCGGTTTTGCTTGCTCGGGTGAATCGTGCCCAGGGAAGCCGGTGACTTTGGCATTTGTGTTCTTCATAAAATATAGTAAATACTACATTTACGACGAACCCGGAAAGCAACACGTGGACGCGATTTCTACAAGCGCAGATTTTGGCAAGGCGTGGCCGCACCAACCTACTCGGCGCCGCGTGCGCGCCGGTTTGTGCCAGCGAGTGCTTTTGGCAGCGATCGTCGCAGGCGCCTATCTGGTCGTGGCATGTGGCTCCGCGCGTGCGAATCCGCCACCCGTCGTCTTGACCGAAAGCGGCCCGGTGCAGGGCGCGCAGCAGGGCGATTTGACCGTCTATGAAGGAATGCCGTTTGCCGCGCCGCCCGTCGGCAAGTTGCGCTGGCGCGCGCCGCAGTCCGTTGCGCCGTGGTCCGCGTTGAAAGTGCTGGATCATTTCGGTCCGAATTGCATGCAAAAAGGAATGTATCCGTCGGATCAACCCACAGGAGAAGTGAGCGAGGATTGTCTTTACTTGAACCTCTGGGTTCCAGCGCGCGCAGCGGGCGAGAAGCTGCCGGTCTTGGTGTGGATTTACGGTGGCGGCATCGCCAATGGCTCGGGTTCGATACCGCTGTACCACGGCAACGTGTTGGCGCAGCGCGGCGTCATTGTCGTGACTTTCAACTATCGCTTGGGCGTATTCGGATTCCTTGCATTGCCGGGACTCGCGCAGGAATCGCCCACGCACACGAGCGGCAACTACGGACTGCTCGACCAGGTTGCCGCGCTCAATTGGGTGAACCGCAACATCGCGGCATTCGGCGGCGATCCTTCGCGGGTGACCGTGTTCGGGCAGTCGTCGGGATCGATTTCCATCAGCGCTTTGAGCGTGTCCCCGCTCACCAAGGGTTTGTTCCGTTATGCCATCGGCGAAAGCGGCGGTCTGTTCGAACCGATGCAACTGGCGAACGATCTGACCGCGAAAGGCGCGCAGGAATCGGGCAGTGCGTTTATGCGGCGCGCAGGGGCATCGTCGCTCAATGCACTGCGGGAGATTTCCGCGCAAGCGTTGCTGAATGTGCAATTCACGCCCGGCATCATTCTCGACGGCGAGGTGATCGACGAGCCGCCGGTACAAGCGTATCGCGCAGGCCGGATCAATCCATCCGCTTTCATGATCGGATCCAATCGCGATGAGGGCGTGATCTTTCTCGAAGGCGAACAAGTGACGCCTGCGAACTACGCCGCCGTGCTGGGCCGCGACTTTCCAAGCTGGGCGATCAAGTTTGCCGCACCGTCACCCGGGGACACGCCGCAAACGGCCTACGCCGCGGCGGCGCAGTTTCAGGGCGATATTCGGTTCCATTGGGACATGTGGACATGGGCTCGCCTGGCGTCCCAGGCTGGCCGGTCTGTGCATATGTACGAGTTCGATCATCCGACTGCCTGCGCGTCCGGCGCTGGCTGCGTGAAGGCGACTCCCCACGGCGCGGAAATGCCGTATGTTTTCGGCCACGATCCGCACAGCGCGTGGTCGAAACAGGATCAGGACTTGTCGAACCTGATGGTCAGCTGCTGGACTGAATTCGCAAAAACCGGATCGCCCGCTGGCTGCGGCCTCCCGCCGTGGCCAGCGTTCGGCGTGCAGCCAGCGAAGATGCTGATCGCAGATTCGCCCCGACTGGTCGCAATGCAACTTGATGCGACGATGCGACATCTGGACCGATTGTACTGGGCTGCGGATATCGTCTCCGCGCATCCCGTGCTTGCCATTGCCATGACGCTGATCGTCGTGCTGCTGTTCGCCGGCGCAATCATCTGGTTGCTGATCAAGCTCGTTCGATGCATGCGAGTCAGCAGGACACCATCTCCGAAAACTACGCCCTGAAATTTGCGCTGATTCACGCCATCAAAAAATCTCGCCGACGCAGCAGCGCAGGCTGCCGCCGGCTTTCTCGATTTCGTCCAGTGCGACGGCACCGACGGCAAATCCCCAGTCGGCGAGGGCGCGGCGTTGTGCCGCGGTCAGCGCCGCCGCGGCGCCGGCGCTCATCCATACGCGGTTCGGTGCGAGCGTGATCGCATTGCCGGCGTAGGCGTGTTTCTGTTCCGCAGTCAGCCAGATCACGCGATCGGCGAACGCGCGGGCGATCGCGCGCGGCACCGCCGGGTCGGCAAAACCGTCGGCGGCGAGGATTGCGGCGCGTCCGGCAAGGCAAGTCATCACCACGTTGGTGTGGTACTCGGATTCGGCGAGATCAAAACAAAACGTCAGACGCAGGCCGAACGCCTCGTGCATCGCGCGCGCGCCGACCAGATCGCAGCGCTCGCTCAAGCCGCAGTAACCGATGCCGCGCCCGTGATCGATGATCAGCGAGCCGGTCAGCTCGGCGACACAATCCTCGCGCTGCGACAAATCGGTTTCCGTGTAGCCGAGCACGTCGCGAAAGAACGCGCGAATGTCGGCGCGCGTCGCTTCGCGACGGCGCACCGGATGGCGCATGCGACCGATGATGGATCGCCCCGGCGCCGTTGCAAACACGTTGTTCGGAAACATGGCGTCGGGCGTTGCCGGATCGCCGGGAAACGTGACGACGGGAAGGTCGGCGTTCAGCGCGCGCGCAAGGGCGGCGTGCTCGACCAGCGCGTGCGCGCCATCGAAGCCTTGCTCCATGCGCATGTAACGATTGTCGCGCGCGGACTCCGCGGCCAGCTCGCTCGCGGCGGGCGCGACGAGAAAAGCTGCCCTGGCGGTTGTGCGGGCATCCGCATCGAGGGGCAACTGCAAAAAGGCAGCGAGAAATTCAGAAGGCGAGGTCGTCAGCATGATGAACCGATTCGGTGACGGCGCAGTGCGCCGGGTTGGCCGCGGGAACGGTCAATTCCCGCGTTTGTCGCGGGTAGATTTCAATCCGCGCACTTCCAGCAGCGGCTCGACGCTCGGATCGCGTCCACGCCAGGCGCGATAGAGTTCGTCGAGGGGTTCGGTACCGCCGCGCGAGAGGACCCTGTCGCGAAAGCGCTGGCCGTTTTCGCGTGTCATGCCGCCGTGTTCGCGGAACCAGTAGAACGCATCGTCGCGCAACACCGCCGTCCACAAGTAGGCGTAGTAGCTGGCGGCGTAACCGTTGCTCCAGATGTGGGCGAAATAGCTCGTGCGATAACGCGGCGGCACGAGGGGATAGTCGAGGTTGTACTTGTGCAGCGCGCTGCGCTCGAATGCGTCGACGTTGTCGATGATCGTCATCGAACGCGGCAGGGTATGCCAGGCCATGTCGAGCAGGGACGCGCCGAGTTGCTCGGTCGTGGCGAAACCCTGACCGAAAGTCCCGGCGTTGCGCAGACGTGCGAGAAGATCGGCGGGCATCGGTGCGCCGGTTTTGTAGTGCTTGGCATAGTGGGCGAACACGCTCGGCTCGTCCGCCCAGTGCTCGTTGAACTGCGAAGGAAACTCGACGAAGTCCCTGGGCACGGCCGTGCCGCCGAGCAACGGGTACTTCACGTTCGAGAACATGCCGTGCAGGGCGTGGCCGAACTCGTGGAACATCGTGATGACGTTGTCGCGACTGAGCAGCGCCGGCTGGCCCGGTGCGGGCTTGGTGAAGTTGCAGGTGTTGGTGATGACCGGCTTTTGCCCGAGCAGGGTGGATTGGCCGACGAAAGAGGTGGCCCATGCGCCGCCGGCCTTGTTGTCGCGCTTGAAGTAGTCGGCGTAGAACAGCGCGAGCGAGGTGCCGTCGGCATCGAATACCTCGAATACGCGCACGTCGCGCTGGTAGACCGGAATGTCGTGACGCTCCTTGAAGGTGATGCCGTAGAGTTTGTTGGCGGCGAAGAACACGCCGTTTTGCAGCACGTTGTCGAGTTCGAAATACTGCTTTACCTGTTCCGAGTCGATCTGCAGCTGACGCTTGCGTAATTGCTCGGCGTAAAACGCCCAATCCCAAGGCTGCAGCGCGCCGCCTTCCTTTTTCGCAGTGGGCGAGTAGTACTGCAAATTCCAGGGCTTGAATTTGATGCCGTCCTTGCGCGCCAGTTTGTCCATTTCCGCCGCTTCGGACTTGGCCTTGGCGATGGCGACGGGCGCCATGTCGGTCATCAACGCGATCGCGCGCGCGGGGGTTTTCGCCATTTCATCGTCGAGCGTGTAGGCGGCCCAGGTGTCATAGCCGAGCAGACGCGCCTTTTCGGCGCGCAACTCGGCGATGCGCGTGATCGTTTTGCGCGTATCGTTGTCGTCGTTCTGCTCGGCACGATCGATCGAACGAAGGAACAATTTCTCGCGCGTAGCGCGATTCGTCAACGACGCGAGCGCCGGCTGCTGGGTCGTGTTCTGCAGCGCGATCGCGTATTTGCCCGGCAGCATGCGTTCCCGGCCCGCTTCGAGTGCGCTGGACAAATCGGCATCGGAAAGCCCGGCAAGTTCGCCCTTGTCGTCGACGACGAGCGCTCCGGCTTTGGTCGCCGCAAGCAGTTTGCTGCGGAATTCGGTGGACAGCGAGGACAGCTCCTTGTTGTAGCCACGCAGCGTTTCTTGATCCGCTTTCGACAGCTCCGCGCCGGCACGCACGAACAGGCGGTAGTAGCGCTCGGTCAGGCGCAGCGATTCGGCATCGAGATTCAAGTGCGCACGTCGCTCGTACACCGACTTCACGCGCGCGAACAGTTTCGGATCGAGGAAGATCGCATCGCGATGCGCGGCGAGTTTGGGCGCTTCTTCCTTCTGCACGCGCTGCAAGGTGTCGTTCGTGTTCGCCTGGGCGAGCGCCGAGAACACGCGATCGACGCGCTTGAGCAAGGCGCCGGTTTTTTCCAGGGCGACCAGCGTGTTGTCGAACGTCGGCGATGCGTTGTCGTCGGCGATGCGTTTGATCTCGGCGATCTGGCGACGCATGCCCTCTTCGATCGCCGGCTGGAAGTCGTCGGGACGAATCTTGTCGAACGGCGGCGCTTCGAACGGCAACACGCTTGTTTCAGCGAACGGGTTGTCGGTGAGCGCATCGACAAAGTTGCCGGTCGTCGTTTCGTTCGCTGCGTGCGGCTTGTCGGCGAGGCTCGAACACGCGGCGAGAAGGGAAGCGAAGGCAGTGAAAACCACGGGGCGAAAGGACAGCATGGCAAACCTCGTTTCTGAAAAACGTCGCGCCGCAAAAGCGGCGCGACGGCGGATGGGACGATCCGGCAAACGATCTACTTCTTGTGTGCGGGTTTGGCCGCCACGAGCCCGCGCACTTCGAGCAGCGGCTCAACGCTCGGATCGCGGCCGCGCCAGGCGCGGTAGAGTTCGTCGGAGGGTTGAGTGCCGCCGCGCGAGAGCACCATGTCGCGGAAGCGTTGGCCGTTTTCGCGGGTCATGCCGCCGTGTTCCATGAAAGCGTAGTACGCATCGTCGCGCAGCACCGCTGTCCACAGATAGGCGTAGTAGCCCGCCGAATAACCGCCGCCCCAAATGTGGGCGAAGTAGCTGGTGCGATAGCGCGGCGGCACGAGGGTGTAGTCGACGCCGAACCGCTTGAGCGCCTGGGCTTCGAATTTGTCGACGTCCTGCGCGGCCTGATCGGCGCTGAGGCTGTGCCAGGCCTGATCGAGCAGTGCGGCGCCGAGATATTCGGTGGTCGAAAAACCTTGGCCGTAGGTGCCGGCGCGCTTGATTTTCGCGACCAGTTCTGCGGGCATCGGTGCGCCGGTTTTGTAGTGCTTGGCATAGTTGGCGAACACGCTGGGGTCGTCGGCCCAGTGCTCGTTGAACTGCGAAGGAAATTCGACGAAATCGCGCGGCACGTTGGTGCCGGCGAGGAAGGGGTATTTCACCTTCGAGAACATGCCGTGCAAGGCGTGACCGAACTCGTGGAACATCGTGGTCACGTCGTCATGACTGATCAACGCGGGCTGGCCCGGCGCCGGCTTGGTGAAGTTGCAGACGTTGAACACCATCGGTTTGGTGCCGAGCAATGCGCTCTGATCGACGAAGTTGTCCATCCATGCGCCGCCGGCCTTGTTGTCGCGCTTGAAATAGTCGGCATAGAACAACGCCATCGAGGTGCCGTCGGCATCGAACACCTCGAACACGCGCACGTCGGGCTGGTAGACCGGAATGTCGTGACGCTCCCTGAAGGTGATGCCGTAGAGTTTGTTGGCGGCGAAGAACACGCCGTTTTGCAGCACGTTGTCGAGTTCGAAGTATTGTTTGATTTCGTTCTGGTCGAGCGCGTAATCCTTTTTCTTCACCTGCTCGGAATAGAACTGCCAATCCCACGGCGCGAGTTTGAAGCCGCCTTTCTGCGCATCGACGAGTTTCTGCATACCGGCCGCTTCGCTCTTCGCCTTGGCGACGGCTTTTGGCACGATGTCGGTCATCAACTTGATCGCGTTCGCCGGCGTTTTCGCCATTTGATCGGCAAGGCTGTAGTCGGCCCAGGTCTTGTAGCCGAGCAGACGGGCTTTTTGTGCGCGCAGTTCGGCCAGGCGCTGGATCGTTGCGCGCGTGTCGTTGGCATCGCCGTTTTCGGCGCGATCGATCGAAGCTTCGAACAATTTCTTGCGCGTGGCGCGATCGCTCAGCGAATCCTGTTCCGGCTGTTGTGTCGTATTTTGCAAGGCGACGACGAACTTGCCGTCGAGCTTGCGGCTCTTGCCCGCTTCGAGCGCCGCGGCAAGGTCGCCGTCGCTCAAACCGGCGAGCGCGGCCTTGTCGTCGACGACGAGCGCGCCGGCCTTGGTTGCGGCCAGAAGTTTCTGCTGGAACGCGGTCTGGAGCGAAGATTCTTCCTTGTTCAGGTCCTTCAATTTGGCCTGATCGGCCGCCGAAAGCTCGGCACCGGCGCGCACGAAAGTCAGATGGTAGCGATCGAGCAGACGCGCGGATTCGGCATCCAGACCGAGCGTGGCGCGCTCGTCGTACAGCTTCTTCACGCGAGCGTACAGTTTGGCGTTGAGGAAGATGGCGTCCTGATGCGCGGCGAGCTTGGGCGCGTAGATCTCCTGAATTTTCTGCATGTCATCGTTGGTATTCGCCTGCGCCAGCGCGAAGAACGCTTTCGACACTCGGGTCAGCGTCGCACCGGTTTTCTCCAGCGCGACGATGGTGTTGTCGAAATTCGGCGCCTCGGCCTGGTCGGCGATCTTGCCGACTTCGACAAGCTGCTGTCGCATGCCCTCATCGAACGCAGGCGCGTAGTCGGCATCGTGGATCTTGTCGAACGGCGGCGCCTGGAACGGCAACGAACTGGCAGCGAAAAACGGATTGACTGCCTTGGCCGCTTGTGCGGTCTGGGTCGAGGGCGCAGGTTTCTGCGGCGCTTGCGCGCAGGCAGCAAGGACGACGCTCATGGCGAGCGCGATCGGGCGGAGGCGAAGCATGGCGGGATTTCTCCGGGTAAGGTTGCGGGGAAAGCAAAAACGGCTTGCCGCGGATGCGGCAAACGCGCAGCGTACTGTTCAAATGCAGTGAAAAGCATGTGCCGTTTGGCCTACGGGGTCGTCATGGAAGGGCTTGGAACACGTTGCGCAGATGGCTCAGCTCACGTCGCGCAACGTCCAATTCGCACCGATCAACAAACCCAGCCGCTGCTTGAGCACCGCATGCGGCAGCACCGTGGCAATCTTGACGTCGCAGTGCAAGTCGGATTGATGCGCTTCGACGCTCGCCTGGGCATCGCTTGCGCCGAGCAATGGATCGACGGCATCGGGATCGGGTTGCAGCGAACGCCAACGTTCCCACAGGCCCGGTTCGCGCAGCGCGGCTTGCAGTTCGGCGGCAAAATTTTCGGCCGAGTTGCCATGATAGGACAGCGACGGAATTTGTCCGCGCGCCTTGGCGAGATCGGACACGACGATGAAGAACGTCTGCTTGGATGCCGACATGGGCGCTCCTTGTGCTCGGCGGAGCGCCCAGTCTACCAGTTCGACCGTTGCGTCCCGGCATCCACCGGTGCGGCGATCGCCAGCGCGGTGCCGATCAGCGCGGCAAGACACGTCCAGCCGAGATAGCGCAGTTCCGCGGAGGGCGCGATCAGCGGCAGCGGCGCGGCGTAGGCAAGGCCGCTGGCGAGCACGACCAGCGCGGCCTGCGCGTTGCGACTTTCGCGCCGACGCCACGCGGCATAAAACGCGACGAGGCTTACTACGAGGTACGGCCACGCCGCCAGCGCGACCGTGTCGCGCAAGCCCTCGGCGATGCGCAGGTATCCGGCGTGCAGGGCCGAACGATTCGGCGCGACCGAAGGGTTGTCGCGAAACGCGACTTCCTCGTCGACGTAAATCAATTCGTGCGGCCATGCGCGCGGTTTGGTGCCGAACAAGGCGCAGGTCAGCCGCCATCGGTGTGCAAGCCAGCCGCGGGGATCCTGCGCGATGGCGTCCAACCAGGCGTGTTGCAATGGTTCGAGCGCCGGATCGCCGTCGAGAAAGAACGGCCCGATCACGCGACCTTGCGTCGCGGTGAAAATCGGCACGTTGGCGTAAGCCACGTAGGCGCTGCGCAGATCCGCGAGGGTCAATTCGGGTTTGTGTGTCGCGGCGGGCAGAAGCAGGCGGTTCGCATCGAGCGAGAGGGCGGCGAGATCCCACATGGCCGTCGCCGGCCAGAGCGGAAATCGCCGTTGCGCGGATTGTGCGCTGAGCGTGCCGAGCGCGTGCAGGCCAAGGCCAAGGACGACGGTGCCGAGGATGAGCGCCGCCGGCTTGTGCCACAGCGGCGTGCGGCGAGCGTCGAAATGTAGCCACAACGCATACGCGATGAGCGGCAGGGTGGCGGGCAGCACGTTGTGGCGCAGCGTCGCGGCAAAGGCCAGCGCCAGCCAGAATGCGATGAACCATCCGGTGCGGCGCGTATCGCGCCAATGCAGCAATGCGCCGACGGCAAAAGCGAGCGTTGCCAGCAGCATCACGTCGCTCCACACATGCGCGAGGAGAACGAACAGAACAGGCGCACAGGCACAAACGAGGAGGAAAGCGAGGCGCGCGCCGAGCCCGCTCGCAAGCGCCTGCGCGATGAGCACGAGGCCCGACCAGAGCAGCGCAAGCTGGATCAGGAACAGCGGCCCGGGGCCCGGCCAGACCTTGTCGGTCAACCACCACAGCCAGCGCAGCCCGGCGCCGTAGATGTTCGTGCTGGGCGCACCGCGCGCTTGCGACCAGATGACCGCGCTGTCCAATGACATTGCGCCGGGAAAATAGCCGGCAATGAAAAAGAGCGCGATGACCAAGGCCGCCAGCACGAGGGGCCGCATCGATTTCGGGGTGCGCAAGAGCGAGGGCATGTGTGGTCAGCGCCCCCATCGCGCGCACGCGGCAGCGAGAAGCGCAGCCTGCCGGGACGGGTCGGGCGCTTCGCTGTTCGGCAGGACGCCGAGGCAAGGTGCGGCGATGCGTTCGCGTAGCGTGGCGAGGTTGTCGTCGCGCCGCGCCATGTGCGCATCGACGCCGCTGCCGATCCAGCCGATCAACGCCGCGCCGTCGGCGTGGATCGCGCGCGCAGTCAGCAAACTGTGGTTGAGACAACCCAAACGCAGGCCGACGACGAGAACGACCGGCAAACGCAACGCGCGCACGAGATCGACTTGCATCAGGTGCGGCCCGAGCGGCGCCATCCACCCGCCGACGCCTTCGACCACGACGACATCGGCGCTCGCCGACAAACGCGCAAAGGCCGTCTGGATGCGGGCAAGATCGATGTCGACGCCGATATCTGCCGCAGCGAGATGCGGCGCGATCGGATCGGCGAAGGCATACGGATTGACGTCGGCGTAGTCGGGCGTGCCGGCACTGTGCGCGAGCAGCAGTTCCGCATCGGCATTGCGCCAGCCGTTTGGCGTGTGCGCGCAACCGCTGGCAATGGGCTTCATGCCGACGGCATGCAAGCCTCGCGCATTGAGCGCAGCGAGCAGGGTGGCGGCAGCGTGGCTCTTTCCCGCGCCGGTGTCGGTGCCGGTGACGTAGACGGCGCGACTCATGCCTGACCACCGTACAGGCTTGCCATGGCGCGGCGGCAGCGCGCGCGCTGCAAGCGCCCGAAAAAAACATTTGTCGCATAGATGAGGCCGGGAGCGGAATACAACCAGATCCCGAATGCGGGCGCTGCGTCGATGAGGGCCGGCAGGCAGCAAGCGAGAGCGATCGAGATCAGTGCCAGCGTCATCTGGATGGCCCAGTTGCCGATTTTCATGCGCGTGACTGCGCGCTCCGCCGGGGTGAGACCGATGCTATCGGCATGCCGCAACGCGTGGCGGAACAACAGTACGAACACCATCGAGATCGCGGCCAAGCCGAGACCGAACACGAGATAGGCCGCGCTCAATTCTTCGATCGTGGTGAGTTGCTTGACCGAGCCGTCGGCGAGGGCGCCACCACTGAATCCCATGAACATCTGCGCGAACAGCATGCGCAACGGATACACATAGAACAGCACGATGAAGACCAGCAACAGACTCAGACGCACACAAGTCGAATCCTCAAGATCGTAGTGTCGGCTCCATTGGCGATGCGAAAGCCAGATGCGCGCGATCAGCAGAAAGCAGAGCGCAAATGTCGGCATGCCGCGCAGTGCCGTCAGCATCTCCTCGACCGAGGCGGGCACATGGCCGATCGAAATGACGACGAGAGTGACCGCGAATGCGAACGACGCATCGACGAAGCCCTCCAGCCGCGTCGGCTGCTGGCGGCGGATGCGCATTACGTTGTCGAGAACATTCGTCATGGGCGAAGCCCTGCGGAGACAGGCGGAAAGCATAGGCGCTGGTGCGTGCGAAGCAAAGTCGGCGCTGGAGTAGAATGCCCGGACTTCATCCGATGTCGAATGCATGTTCATTGCCGCCGCGCTTCAATCCGGGGACAAGCCAGGGCAATACGCCGAACTCGCCGATCAGGCGCGCGGCTTGTTGCATGGCGAGCGCGATCGCATCGCCAATGCGGCGAATCTCGCCGCGCTCGTTTATCACGCGTTGCCGCAGTTGAATTGGGTCGGCTTTTATTTCTTCGACGGCACTGAACTCGTGGTCGGCCCGTTCCAGGGCAAGCCTGCTTGCGTGCGCATTGCGCTCGACAAAGGCGTCTGCGGCACGGCGGCATCGAGTCGGCGAACGCAGATGGTGCGCGATGTGAATGCATTTCCGGGGCATATCGCCTGCGATTCGGCATCGCGCTCGGAAATCGTCGTGCCGCTGCTCCTCGATGGCGAGTTGCTCGGCGTATTCGATGTCGACAGTCCGCAATTGGCGCGTTTCGACGACGACGATCGTGCGGGCATGGAGCGATTGGCGGACATCTATCTGCAATCGTTGCGCGACGAATAGAAACGGGAACGACGATGGCAGCAAAAGACACCGCAGGAAAAATCCGCAACGTCGGGCCGAAATCGGCCGCATGGCTGCGTCAGGTCGGCGTGCGCACGCAAGAGGACCTTGTCCGCCTCGGCGCGATCGAGGCGTTCATGAAGGTCAAGCGTGCCGGCTTTCGGCCGAGCTTGAATCTTTTGTACGCGCTGGAAGGCGCGCTCGTGGATTGCCATTGGGCCGACCTGCCCGAAGCGTGCAAAGCCGCACTGCTGGCGGGCGCCGAAGCGGCCGAAGTGGCCAACCCGATCAAGACGCGCTGGCAAAAACAGGCCGATCGCAGCGCGGCGGGCGCGCCCGCTGCAGGTGGTTCGAGCGAGGACGGCGATGCGTCCGCACACGGGTTGTTCGACGACGACCGCAGCGGCACTGCGGCGGACGGCCCGGCAAATCGGTTCGAGTAACTTTTTCTTCCCGCGACGGGCGAAAAAAATTCAGCCTTTCACGGCGGCATGCGCGCGCGCATCCTCGCGCCAGCGCGGCGTCGCGTGGATGCGCGGCAGTGTCTCATCGACCGTGTTCACCAGTGACCACATCTGCAAGTGTTCGTCGTTCATGAAATGCTCGGCCACGACCTGCTGCATGAAGGCCTGAAGCGGCGCATAGAAATCGCGGATATTGAGCAACACGATCGGATTGAAATAAATGCCGAGGCGTTTGAGCGTGATCGCCTCGAACAACTCTTCGAGCGTGCCGCTGCCGCCGGGCAGGGCGATCACCGCGTCCGAGCCGGTGAGCAGGCGGTGCTTGCGTTCGCGCATGTCCTCGACCACTTCGAGATTGGCGACGCCGGGATGTTGCCATTCCACTTCGATCATGAAGCGCGGAATGATGCCGATCACTTCGCCGCCGGCCTGGAGTGCGCCGTCGGCGAGCGCGCCCATCAAGCCGCTCGCGCCGCCGCCATAGACGACCTGGCAATGCGCGCGGGCGAGGGTGGCGCCGAGCTCGTGTGCCGCGGCGAGATAGGCGGGATCGCAGTAGCGGCTCGAGGCGGCGTAGACACAGATGCGCATGCGGCATTTCCGGAAGGTCGACGACTCGCATTTTATTACGCGGCGCGCGCGCCCGGCGAGGCCGCATTGCGATGCGACCGGCGGGAAGCAAGGCGCGGCGCCGCTCCATTTCACGAAAGACTTTCTGCGGCATTGCCCTACACTACGCCTTTCGTCGAAACGGATGCCCTCGATGTCGTCAGTCGCCCTGCCGAATCCCGCCACCGCGCGCCTGGCCGTGATCGGCCTTGGTTATGTCGGCTTGCCGCTCGCTACCGCCTTCGGTCGGGTGCAGGCGACGCTCGGTTTCGATATCGATGCGGCGCGCGTGGCCGAATTGGGCCGCGGCCACGACCGCACCGGCGAGCTGGCGAGCGCCGAACTGGGCACGGCTACCGGGTTGACGCTCACCACCGAGGCGGTCGACCTGGTGGGTTGCGAGGTGTTCATCGTCACGGTACCGACGCCGATCGATGCCGCCAAGCGCCCCGATCTTGCGCCGTTGATCGCGGCCAGCGCCACGATCGGCCGTGCGATCCGACGCGGTGGCATCGCCATCTTCGAGTCGACGGTCTATCCCGGCGCGACCGAAGAAGTGTGCGTGCCGGCGATCGAGCGCGCATCGGGTCTGAAGCACAATGTGGACTTTCATACCGGCTACAGCCCCGAGCGCATCAATCCGGGCGACCGCGAGCGTCGGCTCGAAACCATTCTCAAAGTGACCTCCGGCTCGACCCCGGATGCGGCCGATTTCGTCGACGCGCTCTATCGTCGCATCGTGCGCGCCGGCACCTGGCGAGCGCCCAGCATCCGCGTCGCCGAGATGGCGAAGGTGATCGAAAACACCCAGCGCGACCTCAACATTTCGCTGGTCAACGAGATTGCCCTGATCTGCCACAGGCTCAACCTCGACACGGCCGACGTGCTCGCCGCGGCCGGCACGAAATGGAATTTCTTGCCGTTCAAACCGGGGCTCGTCGGTGGCCATTGCATCGGCGTGGATCCGTACTATTTGACCCACAAAGCGCAGGAAGCCGGCTATCACCCCGAAGTGATCCTGTCCGGGCGGCGCATCAACGATGGCATGGCCGCGCACGTCGCCCAGCGCGTAATCAAGCTGCTTGCGCGCCGACGCATTCCCATTGCAGGTGCGCGCGTGCTCGTGCTCGGCCTCGCTTTCAAGGAAGATTGCCCCGATCTGCGCAATACCCGCGTGGCCGACATGATCGCCGAACTTGCCGGTTACGATGTGCAAGTCGATGTGTACGATCCTTGCGCAAATGCAGCGGACGCGCAGCGCGAATACGGCATCGAGTTGTTGCCGGCGCTCGGCGACCGAAAATACGACGCAGCGATCCTCGCGGTCGCGCACGCACCGTTTCTCGCACTCGGCGCCGACGGCATTCGTGCGTTGGTCAAGCCCGACGGGGTGGTGTTCGACGTCAAGCAAACGCTGCCGCGGAATGCCGTCGACGATCGATTGTAGGAGATACCCATGCGCATTCTGGTCACCGGCGCCGCCGGTTTCATCGGCGCCGCCTTGAGCGAGCGCCTGCTCGCGCGCGGCGATACGGTGCTCGGCTTCGACAATCTCAACAGTTACTACGACCCGACGTTGAAGGCGGCGCGGCTGGCACGGCTGGCGCCGCAGGCGAACTTTTGTTTCGTCAAAGGCGATCTCGCCGATCGCGCCGCGGTCGAGCGCGTGTTCGTCGAGTTCGCGCCGCAGCGCGTGGCGCACCTGGGCGCGCAGGCCGGGGTGCGCTACTCGCGCGAAAATCCGCACGCCTATGTCGACTCGAATCTGGTCGGCTTCATCAACATCCTGGAAGGCTGCCGCCACGGCGGCATCGAACATCTCGTCTATGCCTCGTCGAGCTCGGTCTACGGCGCCAACCGCAAGTTGCCGTTCTCGGTGCGCGATGCGGTCGATCATCCGGTCAGCTTGTACGCGGCGACGAAAAAAGCCAACGAACTGATGGCGCATACCTACAGCCATCTTTACGGCTTGCCGACCATCGGGCTGCGTTTCTTTACCGTGTACGGGCCGTGGGGGCGGCCGGACATGTCGCCGTTCCTGTTCGTCAGCCGCATCCTCAAGGGCGAGCCGATCGAGGTATTCAACCACGGCCACCATTCGCGTGACTTCACCTACATCGACGACATCATCGAAGGCGTCGTGCGTACTCTGGACACCATCCCCGCGCCCGACCCGACCTTCGACGCACTGGCTCCGAATCCCGACACCTCGAACGCGCCCTATCGCATCTACAACATCGGCAATCACCAGCCGGTGACGCTGGCACGTTACATCGAGATCATCGAGGAATGCACCGGGCGCAAAGCCGAGAAGATTCTGCTACCACTGCAACCCGGCGACGTGCCCGATACCCATGCCGACGTCGCCGAGTTGATGCACGACACCGGTTACGCGCCGTCGACACCGCTCGAGGTCGGCATTGCGCGTTTCGTCGCCTGGTACCGGAACTACTACCGGATCTGACGGCGGACTGCATCACATTTTGTGACGCAGTGGTGGTTTTACCACCAGTGTTGTTGGACTGAACAGTCCATTAACAGAATCCGAACAACCGCTCTGCTACGGTCGCGCCCTCGTTTTGCCACATTTACCCGTTCCGGGGGATCGCCAGATGTCGCCAACACTCATCGTCCGCCTTGCTGTGCTCGCTCTTGCCGCCATGGCCCCGATTGTGTCGTTCGCGCAAACCCTGAGTCCCTCCGTGGCAACACCGACCGCGTTTTCGCTGGATCGGGCCGTGCCGCAATACCGCGTGGTCGAGTCTTCGCCCGCCCCGCGTATCCCTCTTGCCGCCAAGCCGGTATTCGGCAGCGATGCCGCGATCGTGGCGAGCATGGAGGATGTGGTTGATCGCGCCATTTACAAAACCCCGCGCAAGCGCATCGCCGACTTCGCCTTGTCCCTGCGCGACATCCGCTATCGCCGCGCCGGTCGCGATCCGTCCACGGGTTTCGATTGTTCGGGCTTCACCCATTACGTCTACAACAAAACCTTCGGTGTCGAGCTGCCTTACGACGCACCGAGTCAGTATCGCGACGGCGAGAAGATCGCGCGCGAGGAAATGAAGGTCGGCGACCTCGTTTTCTTCCAGGTCCGCGGGCACATCACCCACGTCGGCATGTACATGGGCGAAGGCCGCTTCATCCATTCGCCCGCACCGGGCAAGCGGGTGCGCGTGGATGAACTCGCCAATGCGTATTGGGCCAAACGCTGGGCCGGCGCTCGCCGCGTGCACCTTTCCTGATCGACGGGCAGACCGCGCAGCCCTGCGCTTCCCGCCGACAGTCGATCGCCCACCCCACTGCATGGTTCCGGCGAGCCGGTTTTGGCCTCCCGCGCACCGGGCGATCGTGCGTTTGTGTCGCACCGACTACACTGGCCCCGGCGATCCGGGCGTGAGGCAGACGGCGGCATGAAATTTCCCATTGCACTGGCAACACTGGCCCTTGCGCTGGCTGGTTGCGTCGTATCGTCGCCGGCGACGAAACCGGCATCGAACCTGTTGTCGGGTGACGCCGCACACCCTGCGGCGACGACGAACTGGGTGCGCACCGAACTCTATTTCGGCCTCGACCCGATAGCCGAACAACCCGATGCCGCGCCGCCTGCGACAAACGAAAAGCGCTGGCAGGCTTTTCTCGATCGCGAAGTCACCCCGCGCTTTCCCGACGGGTTGAGCGTGTACGACGTCTACGGCCAATGGCGCACCGCAGGGCAAAACCGCATCGAGCGCCTGCACTCGAAGGAACTCATGGTGCTGTATCCGGACACGCCACAACACCGCGCCGACATCGAAGCCATTCGCGCCGCGTGGAAAAAAGAGACGGGCGATCTGTCCGTGCTGCGCGTAACGCAGTCGGTCGATGTTTCTTTCTGACCCCCGATTCGCTTCGAACCTCAGTGCGACACAAGCCCTCTCCCCCGACGATGAAGTTGCTGGGGGCAAGTTGGTTGCCGCTGTGAATCGACGTGAATCAGGAAGGGCGCCTTGATTCACGTCGAATCCCGGTGCGACACGAGCCCTCTCCCCCGAGTTCGCTCGGGGGAGAGGGTTGGGTGAGGGGGCGCTTTTCGCTCTGCGAGGCCGGCCATCAAAAATGCTTTTCACCGTAACCCTCTTCCTCAACGAGGGCGTCGTTGGAGACGAGGAGATCGGGTTTGTTTCCGCCGAAGATCAACGCTAATCTGGCTCCGACATGATCAAACCCAATGCACTGCGCATCACCGCTGGCGACATCAACGGCTTCATCGGCCTTGCCGTCGACAATCTCTCGGTGCTCGCGTTTCTCTCCGGCGCGCTGATCGGCATTTTCCATTTCCCGCCCGAGGTCATCTTCGGCAAGATGTTTCCCGGCACCGCGCTCGGGGCGCTGGTCGGCAATGTCGTCTACACCCGCATGGCGTTGCGCAGCGGTCGTTCGGACGCCTGCGCGATGCCGCTCGGCATCGATGCGCCGACCACCATCGGCATGGGTCTGCTCGTGCTCGGCCCCGCGTTCCTCGCGTTCAAGCAGCACGGCATGGATGAAGCGACGGCGGCGGATGCAACCTGGAAACTCGGCATGGCCGCGCTCGTGATCATGGGCGTGCTGAAAACGGTGTTGTCGTTCTTCGGCGGCTGGGTCATGCGCAACGTGCCGCGCGCGGGACTGCTCGGATCGATCGCCGGTATCGCCCTCGTGCTGATGGGTTTCTTTCCGCTGGTCGATATCCTGCGCGTGCCCGTGGTCGGTTTCACCTGCCTCGGGCTCATTCTTTACGCGCTGGCCGCGCACGCGCCGTTGCCGGGGCGCATTCCCGGCGTGCTGTTTTCGATCCTCGTCGGCCTCGTGCTGTACTACGTCCTCGGCCCGTTCGACTTGCTCGGCCCGGGCTTTCACGCGCCGAGCGCACCGACCCTGCGCTTCAACCTGCCGTGGCCAAGTCTCGGCTTCGTCGAAGGGCTGCCATACAGCTTGCCGTATCTCGCGCTGATTCTGCCATTCGGCTTGCTCATGGTCGTCGGCGGCATCAATGTCACCGAGAGCGCCCGCGCGGCGGGCGACGAGTACAAGGTTCGCGACATCTTGCTCACCGAGGCGGCCGCGACGTTGATTGCCGGCGTCTGCGGCGGTGTCGCCCAGACCACCCCATACATCGGCCAACCCGCCTACCGCGCGATGGGCGGGCGTACCGGCTATACCTTGCTGACCGGCCTGTTCATCGGCCTGGGCGGCGTGTTCGGCTATCTGTCGAACCTGATCGAATTGATCCCGCTGGCGGTGCTCGCGCCGATCCTGATCTTCATTGCCATCCACATCACCATGCAGGCGTT
>JAFEFR010000212.1 GCA_018240485.1 Pseudomonadota bacterium | reverse complement strand
TGCCGCAATCTGGAAAAATACACAAATCCACTATGTTGCTTCTGGGTTATGGCGAGTCGAGCGATGCGCACCACATGTCCGCGCCGCACCCGCTGGGCCTCGGTGCCGAGCGTGCGCTCGACGATGCGCTGGCGCGCGCTGGCTTGCGCACGGAGCAGGTCGACTACATCAACCTGCACGGCACCGCGAGCCGGCAGAACGATACCGTCGAAGCCGCCCTGATCGCGCGTCGTTTTCCTGCGACCGTGCGCGCGAGTTCGACCAAGGGCTGGACCGGGCACACGCTCGGCGCGGCCGGCATTCTCGAAGCGGCGATTGCGCTGATCGCGCTCGAACAGGGTTTCGCGCCGGGCACGTTGAATACGCGCGAACTCGATCCGGTCTGCGGCCCGCAGATTCGCATCGACAACAGCGAGGCGAACCTGCGCATCGCGTTGTCGAATTCATTCGGCTTCGGTGGCAACAATTGCTGCCTCGCGCTCGCGTGCGCGGAGAGCCGTGCATGAGCGCGGTACTCGAATTGGGGATCGAGGGCATCGGCGTATACGCGCCCGGCATGCCGAGCTGGGATGCCGCGTGCGAGGTTCTCGCCGACGGGCGCGCCCTCGGCACAGAAGCGTTCGTGCGGCCGGCACCGGCGTTGCTCGCGGTGAACGAACGCCGGCGTGCGCCGGATTCGGTCTTGCTTGCGCTCGCCGTCGCCGAGCAGGCGTGTGCGATGGCGCGACGCGCACCACGCGATCTGGCCAACGTGTTCGCATCGAGCTATGGCGATTTGCCGATCAACGACTATCTGTGCGCCGTGCTCGCGAACGCGCCCACGGAACTTTCGCCGACCAAATTCCACAACTCGGTACATAACGCGCCGGCCGGCTACTGGACCATCGCCAGTGGTTGCATGGCGTCCTCGACCGCGGTGAGTGCGGGGCCGTCGAGCTTCGCCGCGGGCCTGCTGGAGGCGGCGATGCTGGCCGTGAGCGAAAACGCGCCAGTGCTGTACGCCGCATTCGATGTGCCTGCCAGCGGCCCTCTGGCCGAGGTCATCGCTTGCGATGCACCATTCGCTGTCGCTTTCGTGCTGGCGCCCTTGTCACTCTCGCCGCTGCCGCCC
>JAFEFR010000211.1 GCA_018240485.1 Pseudomonadota bacterium | reverse complement strand
TTGAAGTGGGTCTGGCTGGTGCTCGCGTTGTATCTGGGGCTGGCTGTGTTCAAGTTTGCTGCGCTGCCGCTGGTGATGGGGGTGGTCGCGGCGCACGTGGCATTTTGGGTAGCGGTCGGTATCTTCCGTTGAAACGCTGGTTGGCAAACGAATTCGGGTAGTCCTTTTCCATGTTGCAAACGCAAGCCGCTGAACACGAATCCGCCTCGGGTGGCATGACCGAGTACATCGTGCATCACCTGCACCATCTGCGCTGGCCGCGCGAGGATGGGTTCTGGACGCTCAACATCGACACGCTGTTTTTCACCTTCGTGCTGTCGGCGCTGTTCTGCCTGCTGTTCATCGGCATCGCGCGTCGCGCGCGTGTGGCCAATCCGGGCAAGTTGCAGAGTTTCATCGAAATGGTCGTCGTGTTCGTCGATGGGCTCGTCAAGGAAACCTTCCACGGCACCAGCAAATTGATCGCGCCGCTGGCGATCACGATTTTTGGTCTCGTGTTTTTCTACAATTTTCTCGACATGCTGCCGGTGGACATGTTGCCGTCGGCGGGGCATGCCGCCGGCCTTAAATATCTTCGCATCGTGCCGACGGCGGATCTCAACACCACCCTCGGCATGGCGCTGTGCGTATTCTTCCTGATTCACTATTTCGGTTTGAAGCACAAGGGGCCGAAGTTGTTTTTCGCGGAGATGGTCACGGCGCCGTTCCATGCGCACGGCATGGCGATGAAGATCGCCCTCGCGCCGGTCAACTTGCTGTTGCGCATCATCGAAGAAGCGGTGCGCCCGGTGTCGTTGTCGCTGCGTTTGTTCGGCAACATGTATGCGGGCGAGTTGATCTTCATTCTCATTGCGGTGATGACGCTGGACGCCGCGCTGTCGCACGTTTCGACCTATCTGCTCGGCTTCGGCCAGTTCATCGCCGGCTTCATCTGGACCGCGTTCCACATTCTCATCATCGTCTTGCAAGCCTTCATCTTCATGATGCTCTCGGTCGTGTACCTGAGCATGGCTGCCGAGAAGCATTGATTCACCCAATTTCGTATCCCTTTATTTTTTGACCTTTTGATCAGGAGACCACCATGGAAAATGCAGCACACGTAATGAGCTTCACGCTGATCGCCGCCAGCTTGTTGATCGGCCTCGGCGCACTCGGCACCGCCATCGGCTTTGCCCTGCTCGGCGGCAAGTTCCTCGAAGGTTCGTCGCGCCAGCCGGAGTTGACGCCGATGCTGCAAACCAAGATGTTCATCGTCGCCGGCCTGCTCGACGCGGTGCCGATGATCGGCGTCGCCATCGCGTTGTTGTTGATCTTCGCCAATCCGTTCCTCGGCAACTTCAGCGTCTTGAAGTAAGCAGTCAGCCACCGGAGCCCGGCCGACGCTTTGCGTCGGCGCGCAGGAGTCAGCGATGATCCCCAATATCACTTTTGTCATCCAGGGCGTGGCGTTCTTCGCCGTGGTCTGGCTGGTCATGAAATTCGGTTGGCCGCACATCATGGCGGCGATCGAGGAGCGCCAGCAGAAGATCGCCGAAGGCTTGGCCGCTGCCGATCGCGCCAAGGCGGAGTTGAAAGACGCCGATGCGCGCGTCGCCGACGAGATCAAAAAGGCGCGCGTGCAAGCCGCCGAGATCGTCGACAAGGCGCACCAGCAGGCCAATCAGATCGTCGACAAGGCCAAGGCCGATGCGCTGCTCGAGGCGGCGCGGGTCAAGGCCACGGCGCAGACCGAGATCGACGGCATGGTCGGCAAGGCGCGCGAAACGCTGCGTGGCCAGGTTGCCGCGCTCGCGATGCAGGGTGCGCAGAAAATCATCGGGCGCGAAATCAACGCCGATACGCACAAGGCCTTGCTGGATCAACTGGTAGCCGAGATCTGAACGCATGAGCGAAACCTTGACCTTGGCGCGACCCTACGCGCGTGCGGCGTTCGAATCCGCGCGCGGTG
>JAFEFR010000210.1 GCA_018240485.1 Pseudomonadota bacterium | reverse complement strand
TCTGCGCGGTGGCATCGTCGCCGGCCATGACGGCGTTGTAGATCGCGATCGACAGCGTTTGCGTGCGACCGGGCAGGGAGCCTGCGACCATCAACGTTGCGCCGAATTCGCCCATTGCGCGGGCAAAGGCGAGCAGTACGCCTGCGCCGATGCCGCGCCAGGCCAATGGCAGGCTGACGCGAAAAAAAATGGCCGCCGGTTTCAGCCCCAACGTTTGCGCCGCGCGTTCCAATTGCGGATCGACGTCGGCGAAGGCGGCGCGCGCCGCCCGCAGGATCAGCGGGAAGGCGGCGACGGCGGCGGCGATGATCGCGCCTTGCCGGGTGAAGATCAGGCTGATGCCGAAGGTGTCGTGCAGCCAGGCGCCGAATGCGCCGTTGCGGCCAAGCATCACGAGCAGATAGTAGCCGAGCACGGTCGGCGGCAGCACCAGCGGCAAGGTCAGCAGCGACTCGATCGCATCGCGCGCGATGTCTCGCCGTCGCCCAAGTGCGTGTGCGACGGCCACGCCGGGCACGCCGGCCAGCAAGGTAGCCAGTGAAGCCACTTCGAGCGTCAGCCAGAGCGGGGAGAGAACGTCCACGTGCGATCAGGGCGCGATGATCGGCTCGAATCCATAGCGCGCCAGCGTCGCTCGACTTTGCGGGCTCGTCAGAAAGCGCACGAAGTCGCAAGCGGCGGGCTTGCTTGCACAATCGCCGATGGCGGCGGCGGGGTAGCGTACCGGTGTCGCCGTCGGCACGCGCAAGGCAATGGCGACGGCTTTCGCCGCGATGGCGGCATCGGTGGCGTAGACGAAACCCGCTTCGGCCTCGCCGCGCGCCACGTAATCCAGCGCCTGGCGCACATTCTGGGTTTGCACCAGTTTGGGTTGTAGCGAATCCCAGAGGTTCGCGGCGACGAGCGCCTGTCGGGCATAACGTCCGGCGGGAACTGTGTCGGGGTTGCCAACCGCGATGTGGGTGAAACCGGGGCCGGCGAGTTCGGCCAATGTCATCGGCAAAGCGTGCGCCTTCGGCACGATCAGCACCAGCACATTGCCGGCGATGTCGCGACGCGAAGTCGAATCGATTCGACCCGACGCCGCCGCGCGATCCATCGTCGCTTCGTCGGCGCTGGCAAACACGTCGACGGGTGCGCCTTGCTCGATTTGTTTGAGCAGCATGTCGGAGGCACCGAAGTTAAGGCTGACACGCGTGCCGGCATGCTGCGCTTCGTAAACATGGGCGATGCCGGTGAAGGCCTGGGTCAGGCTGGCGGCGGCGGAAACGACGATGTCTGCGGCGTGCGCCGACGTCAGTCGTAGCGCGGCGACAAGCCAAACCGCGAGGTGGAGAAGGCGGACGCGTTGGTGCGAGACGCAAATCATGGAAGCAGTCGTCGAGGGCGAGCGGCGACTATATCGCGCAAGGGTACCGCTGACGAGGCGCATGGTGATGCCGTACTCGCTAATGTGCGAGCGTGCGGTGAAATTTTTCGCGAAAATGCAGTAGCATCCACAACTCGATCCGCAGGAGGGGCGCCTGCGTGAAGCATCTGTCGGGAATTCGGGAGAACGTCATGCTTGCCATTACACGGTGGGTCGTCGCATTCGCGATGCTTTTGGGCACCACATCAGCGTTCGCGCAGACGTATACCTATTCGGTGTATGTCGATACCGACAACAATGCCGCGACGGGTTGCGCGGTCACGCTGCCGAACGGATCGTTCACGGGTGTGGAGAGCGTACTCACGGCAACGGTCAATGCGGGTTCGCCGCCGACGGTCGCCTCGGTCACGCGCAGCACGTGCAGCGCGGGCAGCTTCGGTGCAGCGGTGAGCGAAGGCGTGGGCGCAGTCAGCGTCGGCGCCGGCACGGGTGGAACGACCTCGATCGAACTCGGCGATGCACTGGCCTCGCTCGGCGCATCGCCGACGCAGACATTGCGCTTCTATGTCGTTAGCCGCAGCGCCGCCGGCGACGATGTGTTGCTGACGACCAACGGCGATCCGGCCGGGTCGCCGATCGTGCTCGCGCTGACGCAATTCGCACCCGTGCCTGCGCCTTATGCGGGTCTGCCGACGCTGTTGTTGCTGGGCGGAATCCTGCTGCTGTTCGGCTCGCGCGCGGCGCGGCGTAAAACCATGAAACGCTTGATGTTGGGGTTGGTGCTCGTCAGCGGCGTGGCCGGGGCGGGCATCTTCAACTGGAACCTGGTGTCGATGCTGGCCACCGACCCCGCTGGCGATACCACCAGCGGCGAATCGGCGCTCGATCTACGCTATTTTTACGCCACGCTCGGTGGCTCGACCCTCGAATTTCGCCTCGATGTCGCCGGCAACCTCGCCATCGTGGCGCCGCCGGCAGTGACAAGCATCGCGCCCACCGCGGGCCCGTTGACGGCGGGCACGAGCGTGATCATCACCGGCACCAATTTCACCGCCACCACCGCAGTGAAATTCGGCGGCACCAACGCCACGATGTATACGATCAACAGCGCAACCCGAATCACCGCGACCGCGCCCGCAGGCGGCGCCGGTACGGTGGATGTGACTGTCACCACCGTTGCCGGCACGAGCGCCACCAGCGCGGCGGATCAATTCACCTATGTCGCGCCGCCCACGGTGAGCGGTGTTGCGCCAACGGTCGGCCCCACCTCGGGCGGCACGACGGTCATCATCACCGGCACGAATTTGTCGGGTGCGAGTGCGGTGAAGTTCGGCGGCACCAACGCCGCGGCGTACACCGTGAACAGTGCAACGCAGATCACGGCGACCTCGCCTGCCGGCGCTGCCGGCACGGTGGACGTGACGGTGACGACCGTTGGCGGCACCAGCGCGACCAGCAGCGCGGATCAGTACACCTACACCCCGGCACCGGCGGTGACGGCGATCAACCCGACGTCCGGCCCGACAGCGGGCAACACGACGGTGATCATCACCGGCAGCAATTTCAGTGGCGCGAGTGCGGTGAAGTTCGGCGGCACCAATGCCACAACGTACACCGTCAACAGCGCAACCCAAATTACCGCGACCTCGCCCGCCAGTGCGGCTGGCACGGTCGATATCACGGTGACGACGGTTGGCGGCACCAGCGCCACCGGCGCGCCGGATCAATTTACCTATGTTGCACCGCCGACGGTGACGGGCATTGCGCCGACGGCGGGCCCGCTGGCGGGCGGCACGAGCGTGACCATCACGGGCACGAATTTGACGGGTGCCAGCGCGGTGAAGTTCGGTGCAACGCCGGCGGGATCGTTCACGCTGGTGAGCGCGACGCAGATCATGGCGACGGCGCCGGCGGGCACGGGCGTGGTCGATGTGACGGTGACGACGGTGGGCGGCACCAGCGCCACCGGCGCGCCGGATCAATTCACCTATGTGCCGTTGCCAACCGTCACCGCGATCAATCCGACGGTCGGCCCCACCTCGGGCGGCACGACGGTCATCATCACCGGTACGAACTTGTCGGGTGCGAGCGCGGTGACGTTCGGTGGCAACAACGCCGCGTCGTACACCGTGAACAGTGCAACGCAGATCACCGCGATCTCGCCCGCCGGCGCGGCGGGTACGGTGAACATCACCGTGACAACGATGGGTGGCACCAGCGCGACGAGCAGCGCGGATCAGTACACCTACACCCCGGCACCGGCGGTGACGGCGATCGCGCCGGCATCCGGCCCGACGGCGGGTGGCAC
>JAFEFR010000020.1 GCA_018240485.1 Pseudomonadota bacterium | reverse complement strand
GCGTTTGCACAAACTGGTCGGCCCCGAACATGCGCGCACACGCACGGCGGTTGAGCGACTGGCCGATGTCTACGTGCGCCTGGGCGAGCCCGACAAGGCCGCCGCGTTGCGGGCAGACAAAGCGGCATGAACGCCACGATCGTGCTCGCGCTCGCCTTTGGCGCGATATCGATTCTCTTGGGCGCGCTCGCATGGCGAGTGCGGTGGCTGCACGCCATGCTCGAACGCGAACGCGCGCAGACGGCCTTGCGCATCGCCGAGCGCGAAACGTTGGCGCGCGAACAGGCCACGGCGAACGAACGCGAGCGCATCTACAACGATTTGCACGACGACCTCGGCGCACGCTTGCTCGGCCTGGTCCACGGCGCGACCACGCCGCAACAAGCCGATCTGGCCCGCGCCGTGCTGCACGATTTGCGCGACGTCGTCACGCGCTCGCGCGGCACGCCGGGCACACTCGAGGATGTGCTGGCGGATATCCGCAACGAAGCCAGTCAACGACTGCACGCCGTCGGCATCGGGCTCGACTGGCATGATGCAGAAGGCCTTCCAGACATGGCGCTGGACACCTACCGTGCCCTGCACCTGCACCGCATCGTGCGCGAGGCCGTCAGCAATGTCATCCGCCACGCGCAAGCGCGTCAGGTGCGCCTGCGCATCGGCGTGCGCGCGGATGAGCTGCAACTGGAGTTGACCGATGACGGCAGCGGTGCCGGGGTCGAGCCTGCCGACGCCGGGCGGGGGCGCGAGACGATGCGCGAACGCGCATCCGAACTCGCCGGCCAAATCGATTGGCGCTACGGCACTGCCGGCGGCACCAAGGTTCTGTTGACCGTGCCGCTGGCGTCGAAGCCATGACGGCGCTGACCCGCGCGCTGATCGTGGATGATCTCGCCTCCAGTCGCCAATGGCTCGCGCGCGCGGCGCGCCAAACGTTTGTCGACATCGAGATTGTGCAGGCGGCCTCGCTCACTCAAGCGCGCGCGCTGTGCGAGCCTGCACCGTCATTGGCGCTGATCGATCTGGGCCTGCCCGATGGATCGGGCATCGGCTTGATCGAAACCCTGCACCCGCTCGGCACGCTGTGCATCGTCGCCACGGTATTCGACGATGATGCGCATCTGTTTGCGGCCTTGCGTGCCGGTGCGCAAGGTTACGTGCTCAAGGACCAGGCGCCCGACGCCTTGGCGGCGATGCTCAAAGGCATTGCCAACGGGCAACCGCCGCTGTCGCCATCGATTGCGCGGCGACTGTTGCGCCACTTCCAGCCCGAGCCGAACACGCCCGCCGAGCCCGGGCTCACCCCCCGCGAGAGCGACGTGCTGCGCCTGATCGCCAAAGGCCTGAGCATCGGCGAAACGGCGCAGGCGCTTTCCCTTTCGCGGCATACCGTGAGCGGCTATTTGAAAGACATCTATCGCAAACTGTGCGTGCGTACGCGCGCCGAGGCAACGCTCGAAGCGCTACGGCGCGGTCTCGTCGCGCCGTAGCCGCAGCCTCAGCGCAGGCGCGCGACGACCCAGCCGGCGATACCGAGCAACAAGGCCAACAAGCCCAGACTCTTTCCGTCGAGCGCGGGCGCCGGCACCGCAGGCCCCTGCGTGCTGCCGCCGTTGGGTGGCAATGCCGCCGAGCCGAAGCCATCCAGGTACACGTAACCGCCATGCGCGCCGAGCGAACAGTCGGCGGCAATGACGGTCAATTCGATTTGCTGGCCGACCGCACTCGGCGGAAACGCCACATCGACGTTTTCGAACGGCAG
>JAFEFR010000209.1 GCA_018240485.1 Pseudomonadota bacterium | reverse complement strand
GGGTTCGGCGAGCACGAGCAGGGTGGGTGCGCCGATGTGGTCGAGAATGGCAAGCACCTGATCCTCGCTGAAGCGTTGCGGCGATGCCGGCATCAGGCGCGGATCGGACGACCACGACCACCCGCCTTCCACTTCGCGGATGCCGCGCAGCACCAGCGCCCTCGCGGCAGCGTCGGACAAGCCACCTGCCTTTCGCCGTGCGGCGACGGCGATCTCGACGTCGGCGAATACCCGCAGCGCCTTGCCTGCGTTGTCGCGGAACTGATCGATGCCTTTGCGCAGTTGCGCGCAGGAATGGTCGACCGGCGCGCTGACGGCACCAGCGACCTCGATCAGCAACAGGGTTTCCACCCGCTCGGGAAAGGCTGCCGCGATACAGCTTGCGATGCCGCCCCCGAGCGAATGCCCCAGCAGGCTGAATGTTTCCCAGCCGAGCGCATCGGCCGCGGCGAGCACGTCGTCGAGATAGTCGACGAAGTGATAGCGCACGCCGGCGGGGCGATGCTGCGAGCGACCGTGGCCGGGCAGATCGAGCGCGACAACGTGAAAGCGTTCGGCCAGCAACGGCGCCAGCGCATCGAAGCTTGCGGCATTGTCGAGCCAGCCGTGCAGGGCGAGCAGTGGCGGCAGCGAATCATCGCCCCATTCTTTGGCGGCGAGGCGCAGGTGTGGCGTGGCGATCAGCCGTTCACGCGCAGACATCATCGGTTTCCGTCCAGCCTTGCAGATGTCGCCGGATCAACGCGGCGAGGGCGGCGACGTGGGTCGCCTCGGCATTGAGCGCGGGGATGTAATCGAGCGATTCGCCGCCGGCGGCGAGGAAACGTTCGCGGTCGCGGAGGGCGATTTCCTCCAGCGTTTCAAGGCAGTCGACGGCGAAGCCGGGGCAGAGCACCTGAATGCGACGCACGCCCTGGCGCGGCCACTGATCCAGCAACTCTTCGGTGTAGGGGCGAATCCAGGCTTCACGGCCCACGCGCGATTGAAAGCCAAGCGCGCATTCCTTTTCGTCCAAGCCCAGTTTCGCACGCAGCAGCGCCGCCGTGGTGCAGCACTGATCAAGGTAAGGATCGCCTTGCTCGATGCAGCGCTGCGGCAAGCCGTGAAACGACAGCAGCAGCTTCTGTGCGCGTCCTGCGCGCTGCCAGTGCGCGCGCACGCTCGCGGCGAGCGCGTCGATGTAGCCTGCGTGATCGTGGTAGTCGTTGATTGTGCGCAGCTCGGGCAACCAACGCAGCGCGCGCAGCGCCTGCATTGCCGCATCGATGGCCGATCCGGTCGATGCCGCCGAGTACTGCGGGTACAGCGGCAGCACCAGCAGTCGGCGCACGCCTTCGCCATGCAGGTGCGTGATCGCCTCGCGCAGCGCGGGCTGGCCGTAGCGCATCGCCAACTCCACGCGCACGCCGCTGGCAGCGAACTCGGTACGCAAACCCGCCGCCAGCGCGCGACTGAGCACGAACAGTGGCGAGCCTTGGGGCGTCCAGATGCTTGCGTAAGCCCGTGCCGAACGCGCCGGGCGCACGCGCAAAATGGCTCCGTGCAAAATCGGCCACCACAGCCAGCGTGGGGTTTCGATCACGCGCGGATCGCTCAAGAATTCGGCGAGATAGCGGCGTACTGCCGTGCTCGTCGGCGTCTCGGGTGTGCCGAGGTTGACGAGCAACACCGCCGTTTTCGCCGCGGGCCGCTGTGCGCCGGTCGTCTGCGGCGCGATAATGTCGGTCATGGCGCGATTATACGTGCGCTGATCGTTGCAATGATTGTCGCGGTGTTCATCGGCGCCGCGTTAGCTTGCTTGCTTTGCCACAGCGAGGTGGTCCGTGTGAAGCGCCGTATTTGGCTGGTCATGGTGTTGTTGGGTTGCGCCCCGCTCGCCTTCGCAGGCGAGGCGGAAAACCAGCGCGCGGCCAATGCCGTGCGTGTGCTGCGTGAGCTGTTGCAGGCGCCGGATCGAGGGCTGCCGTCGGGCATGATCGCCGATGCCTATGCGGTTGCGGTGATCCCCGACGTGTTCAAGGCGGGGTTGGTGATCGGCGGTCGCCACGGCGCTGGGCTGCTCGCGGTCAAAGGTGAGGACGGCGCCTGGAGCTACCCGAGCTTCGTGACCATGTCCGGTGGCAGCATCGGCTTTCAGGTTGGCGTGTCCTCAACCGATGTGATTCTCGTGTTCCGTACCCAGCGCGGTGTCGATTCGATCGTGCATGGCAAATTCACCCTCGGCGCGGATGCCTCGGTGGCGGCAGGCCCGGTTGGCCGCACCGCGCAGGCATCCACCGATGCGCAACTGAAGGCGGAAATTTATTCGTACTCGCGCGCGCGCGGCCTGTTCGCGGGCGCGGCGCTCGACGGTTCGGTCATCTCGATCGACAACGATGCGAATGCGGCCGTCTATGGCGCGGGCGTGACCGCACGCCGAATCTTTGCCGGCGGCGTCGGTCGCGTGCCCAATGCGATCGTGGATTTCCGTGATCGGCTGGAAGAATACGGGCGCTGAGGTTTCATGCGCGTCGATGCGATATCATCGATACCCTTGATTGCTGAAAATGGTTGGAGGCCGCCATGGGCGGAATGAGCATTTGGCATTGGCTGTTGGTCATCGTCGTGGTGATGCTGCTGTTCGGCGGCGGAAAGCGTTTGCGCAACTTGGGTGAAGATTTGAGCGCGGGTATCAAAAGTTTCAAGAAAGGCATGGCTGAACCTGATGACCAGGCGCAACTGAAGGCCGACCCTCCGGTCGCGAGCGAGCCTGCAAAAAACCCGGCTGACAAAGTCGACTCGCACTGAGTCGCCGGAGGCCTGTCCAGCGCCATGTTCGATTTCAGTTTCGGCGAAATCAGCCTGCTTGCGGTCGTCGCCCTGCTCGTGCTCGGGCCGGAGCGGCTGCCGCGTGTGGCCCGCACGGCGGGCGCGCTGGTGCGCCGCGCGCGCAATGGTTGGCAGAGCGTGCGCGATGAAATCGAGCGCGAGTTGCAAGCCGAGGAGCTGAAACGCGGTATCGAAGAAGCCAAGCGTGCGGCGGCGGATCTGCACAACGATATCCGCACCGCATCGAACGATATCCAGACTTCGGTCGAGCATGTCGCACAGGATGTCCACATGCAGGCGGAGCCATCCAGCGCCGGGCCATCCGCCGAGGCGTCGTTGATCCAGGCAACGCTATCGCCTGCGCCACCGGATGCGCCGAACCATGAGCTCCACTGAGCCCGAGGACAACGAGGGCGAGCAGAGCTTCATCTCTCACCTGATCGAACTGCGCGAGCGCCTGCTCAAGGCGGTGGCGGCGGTGGCCGTGGTGCTGCTGTGCTTGCTGCCGTTCGCCAACAAATTGTACGGGTGGCTGGCGCTGCCGCTGGTCTCGCATCTGCCGCAGGGCGGCACGATGATCGCCATCGAGGTGATCTCGCCGTTTCTGATTCCGCTCAAGTTCGCCTTCTTCGTGGCCCTCGTGTTGGCGATGCCGGTGGTGCTCTACCAGCTCTGGGCCTTCGTCGCGCCGGGCTTGTACAAGCACGAAAAACGCTTGTCGGTGCCGATCCTGATTTCAGCCGTGGTGCTGTTCTACATCGGCTGCGCGTTCGCCTATTTTCTGGTGCTGCCCGCAGTGGCCAAATTCACCACCAGCTTCGCGCCAGCGGGGGTTACGGTGTCGCCGGACATTGGCAAATATCTGGATTTCACCTTGCTGCTGTTCCTGGCTTTCGGGGTGTGTTTCGAGATTCCCGTGGTGCTGCTGATTCTCGTCATCGTTGGCGTGGTGACGCCGACGCAACTTGCCCAGGGTCGCCGCTACGCCATCGTTGGCGCGTTCGTGATCGCCGCGTTCCTGACCCCGCCAGATGCTTTGTCGATGTTGATGCTGGCCATTCCGATGTGCCTGCTATACGAGTTGGGCATCCTCGGCGCACGCCTGTTGATTCGACCGCAAACGCAGGATCGATCGGACTCTGCCGGCGCTTGAGTGCGAAGGGGTGCGCCGTGTTGCGAACGCACGTTGCTTTTCATTGCCTGCGGTATACAATGTTCAGGAATTCGATCCGAGCACGCTTTCAACCCTATTCGGAGCACCCTATGGCGAAAAACGAAGAAGAAGCCCGCGACGCCTCGTTGCGCGTTTCCAAAAAAGTGCGCGATGCGCTCAAGGCCGCGGCGGCGAATGCGGGCCGGCCTTTGTACGATGTCACCAACGAAGCGATCAACAATTTTCTCGCCAAGACTTCGACGGCGCGCAAGGGCAGAAAGTAGGCGCACGATGCACGCCGCAGCCACAGGGGCTGCGGGCACACGAAAAAAGCGGCCAATGGCCGCTTTTTTGATTTTGTCGCTGGGCAAAATGCGGCAAAGTATACTCTGGCTTCGCTCGCTCACTCGATCGGCGGCAACACGCCGATGACTTCACTGATCGTCGTCACCCCGCGCGCCACTTGCGCAGCCGCGGATACGCGCAGCGGGCGCATGCCTTCGGCGAGGGCAGCCTCGCTGAGTCGGCCCAAATCGAGTTCCGGCAGGATCATGCGCCGGATCGGCGCGGACACGCGCATCATCTCGTAGATGCCGGTGCGGCCAAGAAAGCCGGTATTGCGGCATTCAAGGCAGCCGGTCGGGCCATAGACTTTTGCCGGCGGGGCGATATTCCAGCGATGCACCAGCGCATCCCAGGCGCGCGGATCGAGTTGGGTTTCGGCCTTGCAGTGCGGGCACAGCGTGCGCACCAGACGCTGCGCGACCACGCCGGTCAATGTGGACTGGATCAGATAGTGCGGCGCACCGAGATCGAGCAGGCGCGGCAGCGCGCTCGGCGCATCATTGGTGTGCAGGGTCGACAGCACGAGATGGCCGGTCAGCGAGGCCTGAATCGCCATCTGCGCGGTTTCCAGGTCGCGAATTTCGCCGACCATGATGATGTCCGGATCTTGTCGCATCAGGGTGCGCACGCCGGTGGCGAAATCC
>JAFEFR010000208.1 GCA_018240485.1 Pseudomonadota bacterium | reverse complement strand
GCGCAGCTCTCGGGCGGGCAGCGCCAACGCATTGCGATTGCGCGTGCGATCCTGAAGGACGCGCCAATTCTGATTCTCGACGAAGCCACCAGCGCGCTCGATACCGAATCCGAGCGACTGATTCAGGATGCGTTGAAACGGCTGATGGCGCACCGCACCGTATTGGTCATCGCCCACCGGCTGTCGACGATCGAGCATGCCGATCAAATCGCCGTGCTCGATGAAGGCCGCATCGTCGAGCGTGGCACCCATGTCGAGTTGCTCGCGTGCAATGGCCGTTATGCCGCACTGCATCGCTTGCAGTTTCACGATACGCCGCCGTGAGCCTCGCTCGGCGCTTGCCAGAAATCTGGTATGGGGACAAACCACCAGCGCGGTGGCTGCGTGCGCTCGTGCCGATCTATCGCGGTTTGTGCGCATGGCATCGAGCATCCCATGCTTTGGGCTGGAAAAAACCGCGCCCCTTGCCCGTGCCGGTCGTGGTCGTCGGCAACATCACGGTGGGAGGTACGGGAAAAACTCCACTCGTGATCGCTCTGGTCCACGCCCTGCGCGCGCGCGGGTTGAAGCCCGGCGTGCTCAGTCGTGGTTACGGGCGTGAAGGTTCGAAAATACAACTGCTCGATGCGGCGAGCGATGCAATTCAGGTCGGCGACGAGCCGATGCTGATCCACGCTGCCGGCATCCCGGTCGCTGTCGGGCGAGATCGCCTTGCCGCCGGGCGCTTGCTGCTCGCCAGGCACGATTGCGACGTCATCGTCGCCGACGACGGATTGCAGCACATCGCACTGCGGCGTGATGTGGAGATCTGCGTGATCGACGGCGCACGTCGCTTCGGCAACGGGTTGCTGCTGCCGGCCGGCCCCTTGCGCGAGCCGATAGCGCGGCTCGATACGGTCGATTTTCGCGTTTGCAACGGCGATGAGGCGCATGCCAACGAAGTGCCGATGCGGTTGATCGGCGATCGGGCCATTCCCCTGCGTGATCCGGGGGCGGGGCGGGCGTTGAGTGACTTTGCCGGGCAGCGCGTGCATGCCGTGGCCGGCATCGGCAATCCGGCGCGTTTTTTCGCGATGCTGCGCCACGCGGGCCTGGATATCGTCGAACATGCATTCCCGGATCATCACGGTTTCATCGCCGGCGAGCTGGATTTTGGCGATACAGCGCCCGTGCTGATGACTGAAAAAGATGCCGTGAAATGCCGCCCCTTCGCGAGCCCGCGGCATTGGCAGGTGCCGGTACGTGCCGTACTGCCGGAGGCGTTCTTCGACGCCGTCGCCGACCGAATCCGGCCTGCGACGGAAATCGACTGCGGCGGTCGTTGACAAGCACGGCTTGCGCGTCTACCGTGCGCGCACCTTTCTTGCCGAGGACGTCCGTCCGTGGACCCTTGCAGTAGATTTTCCACTGCAGCCAACCCGACTTTTCCACGCGGATAGTTCTCCCTTGCGGTGCGCTGTCCCGTCGAGGATAGCGTGCCGACTTTCGCGCCATGAGTGGTGCTCTCGTCGCCGATCTGTCATGAAGTCAGGGCAGGCTGCCCGATTTGTGCGATGCGTGTGACGGGAAGCCTTTCATGTTGAAATTTTCGATTGCGGCGATATCGATCGGTGGCAGCGGCCGCCATGGCCCCAGGAACGAGATGGCGACGCGCATCGACGCGGAGTTGCTCGCCCTCGCGCAACGCAGCCCGGAGGCGGCGCTGGATGCGCTCAACCCCGGCGGACAGGCGCTCACCCCCGAGCAGGTGGCCGAACGGCTCGAAAAATACGGGCCGAATGTCGTCGCTCAGGAGAAAAAGAAAGCGTTTTTGCTGGAAATCGGCGAACGTTTCCTCACCAATCCGATCAACATCCTGCTGACCGTGCTCGCTCTCATCACCTGGTTCACCGGCGAGGAGACGAGCGACAAAATCGGTGCCGTGATCATGTTCGCCATGGTCGTGATGGCCGTGTTCGTCGCGCATTTCCAGGAGGCGCGTTCGAGCAACGCGGTCGAACAGTTGCGGCGCATGGTCAGCAATACGGCGACGGCCAAGCGCGAGGTCGACGAGCCGGTGCCCGGCGCCGATGAAGACACGCCGCCGGTGCGTATGGTGAAGAAAACCGAAGTGCCGCTGGATTCGCTCGTGCCGGGCGATATCGTGTTTCTGTCGGCCGGCGACATGGTCCCCGCCGATCTGCGTCTGATCAGCGCCAAGGATTTGTTCGTCAATCAATCCGCGCTGACCGGCGAATCGATGCCGGTGGAAAAATTCGCCGTCGCGGATCCGCACGCGCCGAATGCGCTCGAAGCGAAATCGCTGTGCTTCATGGGCTCGAACATCGTTTCCGGCAGCGCCACGGCGGTGATCGCGGCGACCGGCGCCAGCACCTATTTCGGCGCGCTGGCCGGATCGCTCGTCGGCACGCGCGTGCAAACCAGTTTCGACAGGGGCGTGTCGCGTTTCGCCTGGTTGATGATCCGCTTCATGGCGGTGATGGTACCGGTCGTGTTCTTGATCAACGGCCTCACCAAGGGCAACTGGTTCGAGGCCTTCATGTTCGCCGTCGCGGTGGCAGTGGGCCTGACGCCCGAGATGCTGCCGATGATCGTCGCGATCAATCTCGCCAAGGGCGCGCTGAAGATGGCGAAGAAGGACGTCATCGTCAAACGCTTGAATGCGATCCAGAACTTCGGCGCCATCGATGTGCTTTGCACCGACAAAACCGGCACGTTGACTCAGGATCGCGTCATCCTTGAGCGACACACCGACATCTATGGCGACGAAAACGAGCGCGTACTCGAATTCGCCTGGCTCAACAGCTACCACCAGACCGGCCTGCGAAACCTGCTCGATGTGGCCGTGCTCGATGCGGTCAATGCCGATACGGTGCAGCACCTGCATGCCGAGTACACGCTCGTCGACGAGGTGCCTTTCGACTTCACGCGCCGACGCATGTCGGTCATCGTCAAGGACAAGACCGGCAAGCATTTCATCATTTCCAAAGGCGCCGTGGCGGAAATGCTTGCGGTGTGTTCGAGCCTCGCATTCGAGGACGACTACAAAGCGTTGACGCCGCAGCATCTCGACGAGGTGAAGGCGGTTGCACATGAGATGAACGCGGATGGTTTTCGCGCGCTCGCGCTCGGCGTGCGTGAAATCGAACCAAAAGCGGCCTATGCGCGCGACGACGAAAAAGATTTGACGATGATGGGTTTCGTCGCCTTTCTCGATCCGCCCAAGGATTCGGCAGCGGAGGCGATCCAGGCGCTCAACGCCAATGGTGTCGCGGTGAAAATTCTCACTGGCGACAACGATACGGTGACGCGCAACGTCTGTCGTCAGGTCGGCATCCAGGTCGACAAATACCTGACCGGGCCGAAAATCGAGGCGATGAGCGATGAGGAGCTGATGCTCGCCACGCGCGACACGCCCGTGTTCGCGCGCTTGAATCCGCAGCAAAAAGTGCGCGTGATCGAGGCCCTGCATCGCGACGGCCATGTCGTCGGTTTTCTCGGCGACGGCATCAACGACGGCCCGGCGCTGCGCGCGGCGGATGTGGGCATCAGCGTCGATACGGCGGTCGACATCGCCAAGGAATCGGCCGACATCATCCTGCTCGAAAAGAGTCTGCTCGTCCTCGAAGAGGGGGTGCTCGAAGGGCGCAAGGTGTTCGGCAACATCCTGAAGTACATCAAGATGACCGCTTCGTCGAACTTCGGCAACATGTTCTCGATGATCGGTGCGTCGATCCTGCTGCCCTTCCTGCCGATGCTGCCGGTACAGATTTTGTTGAACAATCTGCTTTACGATTTTTCGCAGACGGCGGTGGCCTCCGACGAGGTCGATCAAGAGTATCTCGCCAAGCCGCGGCAGTGGGACTTGAAGAGCATCGCGCGCTTCATGATTGGCATCGGCCCGATTTCCTCGATCTTCGACTACGTCACGTTCGCCGTGCTCTGGTTCGTCGTCGGCGCAAACACGCCGGCCCACGCGGG
>JAFEFR010000207.1 GCA_018240485.1 Pseudomonadota bacterium | reverse complement strand
GGTTCGCGATCTTTGGGAATCTTCGCGTTCTTCTTGCCGTCGGTGATGTAGGGGCCGTACTGGCCGCGCAGAACCTGGATCGCGCCGTCTTGAAAACTCGCGATCACGCGGTTGCGGATCGCTTCTTCTTTCTCGCGCAAAATTTCCAAAGCGCGCGGCAGTTCGAGTGTGTAAGGATCATCCGGCGGCTTGATCGATGCGTAGGTTTTGCCGTGTTTGACGAACGGGCCGAAGCGGCCGATGGCGGCGCTGATTTTCTGGCCGTCGTCGGCAATGCCAAGATCGCGCGGCAGTTTGAACAAGTGCAGCGCATCTTCCAGCGAAATCGTGTGGATGCTTTGGCCGGGGCGCAAGCTGGCGAAACGTTTTTCTTCGTCGTCGCGGCCGCCGAGTTGGGCCATCGGCCCGTAGCGACCCAAGCGCACTGACACGGGTTTGCCGCTGACGGGGTCATCGCCGAGCACGCGCTCGCCGCCCGCTTCGCTGCGATCAACGCTTTCGGTTTTGTCTTCGACCAGCGCCTTGAATGGCGTCCAGAATTTTTTCAGCAGCGGCACCCATTCCTCTTCGCCGCGACTGACGGCGTCGAGCTCGTCCTCGAGTTTGGCGGTGAAGTCGTAGTCGACGTACTGGGTGAAATGTCCGGCAAGAAACTTGCCGACGGCACGGCCGATATCGGTCGGGCGGAAACGGCGGCTGTCGAGCGTGACGTACTCGCGGTTGAGCAGCACCTGGATGATGCTGGCATACGTCGACGGACGGCCGATGCCGTATTCCTCCAGCGCCTTGACGAGGGAGGCTTCCGAATAGCGCGGCGGCGGCTCGGTGAAATGCTGGTCGGCGGCGATGTCGGCGAGCGGCACGGCTTCGCCGATCTGCATCGCGGGCAGCTTGCGGTTTTCGTCGTCGTCATCCGCATTCTTGGCATCGCGGCCTTCTTCGTACACGGCAAGAAAGCCCGCGTCGACGACGGTGGTGCCGCTGGCACGAAACATCGAATCGCCACCCGCGTCGAAATCGACGCTGACGGTGTTGAGCGTGGCGTGCTGCATCTGGCTTGCGACGGCGCGCTTCCAGATCAACTCGTACAATTTGCGCTGATCGTCGTTCAAGTACTGCGCCATCTCGCGCGGCGTGTGCAGCGCGGAGGTGGGCCGAATCGCCTCGTGCGCCTCTTGCGCGTTTTTCTGCTTGCTGCGATAGAAATTCGGCGCTTCGGGCAGGGCTTTCGCGCCGTAGTCGCGCGCGATGACCTTGCGGATTTCGCTGATCGCATCGGCCGCCAGGCTGACCGAATCGGTACGCATGTAGGTAATCAAACCCACCGTGCCCTCACCGCCAATGGCGACGCCTTCGTACAAACCCTGCGCCAACCGCATCGTGCGCGAGGTGGAAAATCCGAGCTTGCGCGCGGCTTCTTGCTGCAAGGTCGAGGTGGTGAACGGCGGCGACGGGCGGCGCTTGCGTTCCTTGGATTGCACCTCGGCAACGACCAAGCGGCCTTGCGCGGATTTGATCAGCGCCTCGCGCGCGGCATGCGCGTCGCGCTCGTTGGTCAGGTCGAACTGCTCGAACTTCTTGCCGCGCAGCTTGAGCAAGCGCGCGTTGAAGCGCTGATCGGGATGCGCGCAATCGGCGGCGATGGTCCAGTACTCCTGCGCCTTGAAGGCTTCGATTTCTTCCTCGCGCTCGACGATCATGCGCAGCGCGGGCGACTGCACGCGGCCCGCCGACAGGCCACGCTGCACCTTGCGCCACAGCACCGGCGAGAGATTGAAGCCGACCAGGTAATCGAGCGCGCGGCGCGCCTGTTGCGCATCGATCAGCGGATGCGAGAGTCGACGCGGATTGGCTACCGCATCGCGAATCGCGTGCGGGGTAATCTCCGAAAACACCACGCGATGCACGGCCTTGCCCTCGAGCAGCTTCTTCTGCTTGAGGATCTCCGAGATGTGCCAGGAGATCGCCTCGCCTTCGCGATCCAAGTCGGTCGCAAGATAGATTGCTTCCGCCGCTTTGGCAGCCTTGGCTATCGCATCGACATGCTTTTCGTTTTTCTCGATCAACTCGTAGTGCATCGCGAAATCGTGCTCGGGATCGACCGCGCCCTCCTTCGGTTTCAGATCGCGCACGTGGCCGTAGGAAGCAAGCACCTGAAAGTCCTTGCCGAGGTATTTGTTGATCGTCTTCGCCTTGGCCGGCGACTCGACGATAAGCAGATTTTTTGCCATGACGTATGTTTTCCGCGGGCGCTTTGCCCTGACCCGTTGCAACGTGTTGCGAGGGAAATTCAAAAATTCGGTGGGAGAATAATGCGACTACCTGAACGGCGAGCCCTTTTTCCAGTCAAACCCGCCAATGGGCTTGCTGTCAAGCGCCACGGCGACGCGCTCGGTATTCCTTGCTCGCCGACAACCCTGCGCGACGCACATAATGACAACGGAAAACCAATCGGCGCCCCGAACCCGCAAACCCACGTGAACGATACCCGCCCACGAATCTTCATCGCTGGTGCCAGTGGCGTGATCGGCCGCGTTCTTTGCCGCCTGCTGGTCGCCGATGGCCACGCGGTGGTCGGCACCACCCGCTCGCCGGAAAAGCTGGCGATGCTGCGTGGCATTGGCGTCGAGCCGATGCTCGTCGACGTGTTCGACGCGGCCTCGTTGCGCGAGGTGGTTTGCCGCGCACGGCCCGAGGTAGTCGTGCATCAGCTCACTGATTTGCCCGACGCGCTCGATCCGGCGAAGATGGCTGCGGCGCGCGTGCGCAATGCGCGCATCCGCGAAATCGGCACGCGCAATCTCATCGCCGCCGCGGTGGCCGCGGGCGCGCGCCGACTGGTGGCACAAAGCGTTGCCTTCGCCTACGCGCCGGGTTCACTGCCGCATGACGAAACGGCACCGTTGAACGTCGATGATGCGGATGCCGGGATCACGGCGCGTGGAGTTGCGAGTCTCGAGGGCCAAGTGCTTGCGGCTCCGGCCGCAGGCATCGTTTTGCGCTACGGCAAATTCTATGGGGCCGGAACAGGTTTCGATGCGCCGCCACACGGTGGCCCGGTGCATGTCGAAGCTGCTGCCGATGCCGCGCGGCGCGCATGCACTCGCGGTGCCGCAGGCATCTACAACGTGGCCGAAGACGAGGGTGTCGTGTCCAGCAAAAAGGCCATCGCCGAATTGGGTTGGGACGCAAATTTCCGCATCAGCGCCGAGCACGGCCAATGACTCACGACGCAGATCGGCGATGGTTTCGAGCGGCGCCCCCGCCGCAGGCACCTTGGCGCTAAGCTTCGCAGCATGCGCCTGTGGACACTGCACCCCAAATACCTCGACCCGCAAGGCCTGGTCGCGCTGTGGCGCGAGGCGCTGTTGGCCAAGGCGGTGCTGCGCGGCGAGACGCGCGGCTACACGCATCATCCGCAACTCGCGCGTTTTCGCGCCCACCCACAGCCGCGTCTGGCGATCAATGCGTATCTTGCGGCGGTTCACGACGAAGCCACGCAACGCGGCTATGCGTTTGACCGCAGCAAAATCGGTGCGCTGCGCAGCATCGAACCCATCGCGGTCGGCTCGGGCCAGCGTGATTTCGAGTGGGATCACCTACGCCGCAAGCTCGCCGCCCGCAATCCCGACGTGCTTGCGCGATGGACGAACGTCGCCACGCCGCAGTGTCATCCCCTGTTTCGCTGCCGACCCGGGCCGGTGGCTGCGTGGGAGCGGGTGTAGAGCGGCGAGGGCATGATCGAGAGCCTCTCGCTGGTCGCCTGGTCGCGGGCACCTGCGCGTGGTTTGTTCGCGTAATCCTTCGCCCGAAGCAAACTGCCTGTATTTATCGGCAACACCTGCGAAGTTTCAAGCGGGCACGACAGTCAAGCGCACGCCAAGCGCCACGCATACGCGCTGGATAGTTTCAAAGCGCGGTTGCGAACCCGGGCGCAACGCTTTGTACAGTGCCTCGCGTGCGATGCCTGCGCTCTTTGCCACATCAGCCATGCCGCGCGCGCGCGCAACGGTGCCGAGCGCATCGGCCAGTGCTGCGGGATCGTTTTCTTCCAGCACAATGGCAATGTACTCGGCGATGGCTTTGTCCGTGTCCAGATGCTCGGCCATATCAAACGTCTTCAACTCGGAATTTTTGATTTTTCTGGCCATGATTGAACCCTCAATGGATTTCGCAAGCTTCTTGGCGGCAGTAATGTCCGCCTTTTGTGTGCGCTTGGTACCGCAGCCAAGCATCACGATCACCACAGAACCTTGCTGGATGTAATACCTGCGCCAGCCGCTGCCGAAGTGCTCGCGCATTTCGCTTACTCCTTCGCCGACCAACGCAACGTCACCGAAATTCCCCGACTGGGCCTTTTCCAGACGACGGGCGAGGCGACGGCGTGTCATGCCGTCTTCGATGCCCTCCAGCCATACCGAGAAAGCGTGAGTTTGCTTGACGGTATACACAACTCAATTGTAATCGATCGATTACGGTTTGCAATCGCCACATCGCGCATCACAGACAACGATTCGACGGCTTCTAATGTTCGGAGCTGCCCTGGCTGAGCGCATAGCGCCCATTCTCCGCTGTCACCACCCC
>JAFEFR010000206.1 GCA_018240485.1 Pseudomonadota bacterium | reverse complement strand
GGGCGTTTGCGCATCCGACGCGCCTTGTTCGGCGCTCTCGCCGGCGTCGCGCTCACCGCGGCGGGATTGGCGGGCTATGTCTATGTGCAGCTTCGCAGCTTTGCCGACGCGCCGTTGGTGGGGCTTGGGCAGGCGACTCGGATCGATGTCCCGATCGGCACCCATCTGCCCGGCGTCGTCGCCTTGCTCCAGGAGCAGGAATTGCATCCCGGCAATGCCTTCTACTGGCGATTGCTCGCGCGTCGGCTCGACGTTGCCGGCAAGCTGCATGCGGGCGAATACGCGCTCGATGTCGGCACAACGCCGCGCAGGCTGCTCGAAAAAATGGCCGCAGGCGAGGTCGTCCAGCACAAGTTCACCATTGTCGAAGGCTGGACGTTTCGACAACTGCGCGAGGCGCTCGATGCCGATGCCGACTTGAAAAAAGATTCCTGCGCGCCGGCGCCATCGTGCGACGATCACGCGATCATGGCGAAGCTGGGGCAGCCCGGAACCCCGCCCGAGGGCCGGTTTTTGCCGGAGACCTACCGTTTCGTCAAAGGCATGAGCGATCTGGATATTTTGCGCAGGGCGAACGATGCGATGAAGAAGACGCTGGACAAACTCTGGCCCGAACGCTCGCCGGGTACGCCGCTCACATCGTCCGACGACGCGCTGACGCTGGCCTCCATCGTCGAAAAGGAAACTGCGCGCGCCGATGAGCGGCCCCGCATCGCACGCGTGTTTCTTTCGCGCCTGCAACGCGGGATGAAACTGCAAACCGATCCGACCGTGATCTATGGCATGGGGGCCGCCTATGCCGGCAATATCCATCGCCGCGATCTCGATACCGATACGCCCTTCAATACCTATACGCGCAGCGGGCTGCCGCCGACCCCGATCGCCATGCCCGGCAAGGCGGCGATCGAGGCGGTGCTGCATCCTGCCGACACCGATGCGTTGTATTTCGTTGCCCGCGGCGACGGCAGTCATGCCTTTTCTGCCACGCTCGACGCGCACAATCGGGCGGTGGCCCAATACCAATTGAATCGGCAATTGCACAAACAATGAGCGCAAGGCGAGGGAAATTCATCACGCTCGAAGGCGGTGAAGGGGCGGGCAAGAGTACCGTGCTCGATGCCGTGCACACCCGGCTCGTTGCGCTGGGCCACGATGTCGTCGTCACGCGCGAGCCGGGCGGCACGCCGGCGGGCGAGGCGATCCGGCGTGTGCTGCTCGATCCGGGATTGCATGGCGGCATCGCCGCGGAAACCGAATTGCTGCTGATGTTCGCCGCGCGCGCGCAGCATGTGCGTGAGACGATCGCGCCGGCGCTGGCGGCCGGGCGCTGGGTGCTCAGCGATCGTTTCACCGATGCGAGTTACGCCTATCAGGGAGGCGGGCGCGCGCAACCGGTCGAGCGCATTGCCGAGCTTGAGCATTGGGCGGCATTGGGTCTGCAACCGGATCTGACGCTGCTGCTCGACTTGCCGGTCGACATCGGCCTGGATCGCGCGCGCGGACGCGGTCCGGCCGATCGGATCGAACTGGAAACACAGGATTTCTTCGAACGCGTGCGTGCCGCCTATCGCGCACGCGCCGCGGCGCAACCCGAACGCTTCCGCGTGATCGACGCGGCTCGCTCGCTCGATGCTGTGCTTGCCAGCGTACGCGATGCGGTCGATGCCTTCGCGCAGGCACGAAGCGGCGAGGTTCGGACATGACGCTGGCGGCGTGGAACATGCCTGCCTGGGCCCAACTCGGCGAGCGGCGAAAACGCAATGCGCTGCCGCATGCGCTATTGCTTGCGGGGCCATCGGGATTGGGCAAGCGCGAGTTCGCCGAAGCCTTCGCCGCACTCCAACTTTGCGAGCGCCCCGGCGATTTCGCTTGCGGCGCGTGTCGATCGTGCCGTTTGTATGCGGTGCGTACCCAGCGCGAGCCGGCAGAGACGCGGCCCGATGGCAGTCTTGCCCATCCGTGGGGGCACTCCAACCATCCCGATACGCGCTTCGTCGGCTTCGCGTTGAATGAGCAGGCGAGCCCGAAAAAAATGTTCGGCGACATCGTGGTCGATCAGATTCGCGAACTCTCGGCCTGGCTGGTCCTCGCGCCGCAGTACGAAAAAGCGCAGGTTGCGATCATCGATCCCGCGGATAAACTCAACGTCGCCGCGGCCAACGCCTTGCTGAAAACGCTCGAAGAGCCCGGGCCGGGCCGTTATCTGGTGCTTGTGACCTCGGAGCCGGCGCGCCTTTCGGCGACGATACGCAGTCGTTGCCAGCGGATCGAATTTCGCGTTCCCAAAATCGAACTCGCCATGGATTGGCTCGCCGCGCAGGGCGTCGATGCGCGCGCGGCGGCGGATGCGCTCGATGCGAGCGATGGCAATCCCGGACTCGCGCTGGAGTGGCTGCGCGGCGGGGGCATGACATTGCGCGCGGAGGTGGCCAAAGACCTGCGCGAAGTGAATGCGGGAATCGCCAACGCGTTCGATGTCGCGCAGCGCTGGGGGCGCGAACAACCGGGTCTGCGCCTGAGTTTCGCCGCCGCACTCGTGCGGCAGCAGAGTCGTGCGCTGATGCGGGGCGGCCGTGACGTCTCGCCCGCAGCAGGCCCGCTTGCCTTGACCCGAGCGGTCGAATTGTCCAAGCTTGCCACTTGGTTCGATTTCGCCAATCGCACGCGCGATCTCTTGCGCGGGCCGATCCGGCCAGAGTTGGCCATGCTTGATCTGCTCCGCGATTGGGCAGGGGCCGCGAGCCGTAACGTTCAGGGAGGGCATGGGTAATGGGTGCAGGTCCCGTCGGCAACGTGCCGCTGCAAGGCATCTTGTCGCTCACGGTCAAAGACAAGAATGCGTTGTACAACGCCTACATGCCTTTCGTGCGCGGTGGCGGTATTTTTGTGCCGACCGCGAAGCGCTACGGCCTCGGCGACGACGTTTTCATTTTGCTTTCGCTGATGAGCGAAGCCGAGCGCATGCCGATCGCCGGCAAGATCGTCTGGATCACGCCGCCGGGCGCGCAGGGCAATCGGGTCGCCGGTATCGGCGTGCAATTCAACGACTCGCCGGAGAGCGAGTCGGTGCGCGTCAAGATCGAGGCGATACTGGCGGAGCTTCAAGGGTCGGAAAAACCGACCAACACGATGTGATCGCAGCGGCATGAGCAAAACGTATTTCGGAACCGATGGCATCCGCGGTCGTGTCGGCGAAGAACCGATCACGGCGGAGTTCATGCTGCGTCTGGGGCAAGCGCTGGGGCATGTGCTGGGGGCGCATCGCGCGGAAAACCGGCATCGTCCGCGCGTCGTCATCGGCAAGGACACTCGCGTCTCCGGCTACATGTTCGAGTCCGCGCTCGAAGCTGGCCTGGTTTCTGCGGGGACGGACGTGCGTCTGCTAGGGCCAATGCCGACTCCGGCGGTTGCCTGGTTCGTGCGCGAACTCGATGCGGATGCGGGCGTGGTGATCAGCGCATCACACAATCCCTTTTACGACAACGGCATCAAATTTTTCGATGCGGCAGGAGAAAAACTCTCCGATGCCCTCGAAAGCGAAATCGAGCAGGCGTTGGGTCTGTCGCTGCGCACGGCGCCTTCGGAGAAACTCGGCAAGGCCGTACGCATCGACGATGCCGCCTTGCGCTATCTGCACTACTGCAAGGGCGCGGCGTCGGGGCTGGATCTGCGCGACCGGCGCATCGTGCTCGATTGCGCGCACGGCGCTACCTATCATCTTGCGCCGCGTCTGTTCGCCGATCTGGGCGCCGAGGTCGACGCCATCGGCGTGGCGCCGGATGGGCTCAACATCAATGCGGGTTGTGGCGCGACGCATCTGGAGGCGCTCAAGCAAACCGTTTTGGAGCATCGTGCGAATCTCGGCATCGCCTTCGACGGCGATGGCGATCGGGTGCAGATGATCGACGCACAGGGCGGGGTGATCGACGGCGACGACATCGTCTACCTGATGGCCAAGGACATGCTGGCGTCGGGGCGATTGCGCGGGCCCGTCGTCGGCACGTTGATGACCAACTATGGCGTCGAACTTGCGCTGCAGAAGTTGGGAATTCGGTTTCTGCGCGCCAGTGTCGGCGATCGCTTCGTTTTGCAGATGCTGCGCGAACAAGGCGGCGTGTTGGGCGGTGAGGCATCCGGTCACGTCTTGTGCCTGGATCGCAGTAGCACGGGCGACGGCATGCTCAATGCCTTGTTCGTGCTCGACGCCCTGCAACGCTTGCGCATGACGTTGGCGGACGTTCGTGCCGAGGTGAGCCGCTTTCCGCAAGTCATGCTCAATGTGCGCGCCACCGGCGGCGCGGCGTTGGTCGCGCACCAGGACGTTCAACGAGCGTTGCGCGAAGTGGAAAACACGTTGCGCGGTCGCGGTCGCGTGATCCTGAGGCCATCGGGCACGGAGCCGCTCGTGCGCGTGACCGTCGAAGGCGATGATGTCGACGAAGTGCAGCGATTGGCGCAAACCTTGGCCGAAGTGGTACAACAGACCAGCCGCGCCGACGATCCATGCCAGTCCACGACCGATACGGGCGGCGTTCTTCAAGCCAGCTGAATCAAGCAAGGTGTTTTCATGAGCAATCGCGTTCCCACCCTCGATATCCGTCGCTACGACAGCGACCGCCGCGCCTTCGTCGCCGAGATTGGCGCCGCCTATCGCGAGTATGGCTTTTGTGGCATCTCCGGACATGGCATCGCGCAGGAATTGATCGATCGCTCCTACGACGTATTCCAGCGTTTTTTTGCACTGCCGACGGAAGCGAAGATGAAGTACCACGTCCCCGGTACCGGCGGCGCGCGTGGGTACACGCCATTCGGCATCGAGACGGCGAAGGATTCGAAACATTTCGATCTCAAGGAATTCTGGCATGTCGGTCGCGAACTGCCGGCGGGCTCGAAGTTTGCCGACTACATGCCGCCGAACCTGTGGCCGAGCGAAGTGACTGGCTTCCGGGAGTACGGTTACGGCCTCTACACCGCACTCGACCAGCTCGGCACGCGCGTGCTGCGTGCGCTCGCACTGCACATCGACTTGCCGGAAAATTATTTCGACGACAAAACCCAATTCGGCAATTCCATCCTGCGCCCGATCCACTATCCGCCGATCGTGCAGGACGAAATTCCGAACGTCCGCGCGGGCGCGCACGAGGACATCAATTTCATCACCTTGCTGGTCGGTGCGAGCGCCGAAGGCCTGCAACTGAAACAGAAGAACGGCGACTGGTTGCCGATCACGACCCAGGGCGACACCATCGTCGTCAATATCGGCGACATGCTGCAGCGCCTGACCAATCACGTGTATCCGTCGACCACGCATCGCGTGGTCAACCCGCCGGGCGACAAGGCACGTCAGCCGCGCTACTCGGTGCCGTTCTTCCTGCATCCCAACCCCGACGTGGTGCTCGATCCGCTGCCGCAGACGATCACGCCCGACAACCCGAGTCGCTACGACACTTCGATCACGTCGCACGAGTATCTGCAGCAACGTCTGCGCGAGATAAAACTGATCAAATAGAGCGGCAACAAGGGGTTGGAGAGGGGGCGCAAGCGCACTCCGATCGCACCCTGCGCCCGAGAAAAACATGCAAATCGAAAGCAAACTTCCCAAGGTCGGCACCACCATCTTCACCGTCATGTCGCAGCTCGCCGTGCAGCACAAGGCGGTGAATCTGGGGCAGGGATTCCCCGATTTCGAAGGCCCGCAAGCCCTGCGCGATGCGCTTGCACGGGCGATGAACGAGCACAAAAACCAGTATGCGCCGATGGCGGGTATTCCCGCCTTGCGCGCGCAGATTGCGCTGAAAACCGAAAAACTGTACGGCGCGAAGGTCAATGCCGATACCGAGGTCACGGTGACCAGCGGTGCGACCGAAGCATTGTTCGCCGCCATCGCCGCGGTCGTGCATGCGGGCGACGAGGTCGTCGTGCTCGATCCCTGCTACGACAGTTACGAGCCGGCGATCGAGCTTGCTGGCGGCCGCGCCGTACATGTGCCGCTGCGCTTGCCGGACTTCTCGGTCGACTGGCAACGGGTCAAGGATGCGATCACACCGAAAACGCGTTTGATTCTGATCAACTCGCCGCACAATCCGACCGGTGCGGTGTTGACGGCCGCCGATCTCGATGCGCTCACGGAGATCGTGCGCGGCACGAACATTTTCGTTCTCTCCGATGAAGTCTACGAGCACATCGTGTTCGACGGCGCGTTGCATCAGAGCGTGCTGCGCCGCGCCGAACTCGCTGCGCGCAGTTTTGTGGTGTCCTCGTTCGGCAAAACCTATCATTGCACGGGTTGGAAAATCGGTTACTGCATCGCGCCGCCGCTGCTCAGTGCAGAGTTTCGCAAGGTGCATCAATACCTGACCTTCTGCACGTTCAATCCGGCGCAGTGGGCGTTTGCGGAAATCCTCGAAACCGATCCACAGCATTATCTGGATCTACCCGCCTTCTATCAGGCCAAGCGCGACCGATTCCGCGAATTGATCGGCGCATCGAAATTCCAGTTGCTGCCGGTGCGCGGCGCGTACTTCCAGGTTGTCGATTATTCCGCGATCAGCGACAAGGACGACCTGAATTTCTGCGAATGGCTGATCCACCATGCCGGTGTCGCCGCGATTCCCGTGTCCGCATTTTATGAAACGCCACCCGAAACACGCCTGGTGCGTTTCTGCTTCGCCAAGAACGAGGAAACGCTGAGTGCGGCGGCGGAGCGGCTATGCAAGCTCTGAGAGTTTCGCTCGTCCAGGGCGCCACGCGCTGGCACGATGCCGCTGCCAATCGCGCGTATTACGGGGCGCTCGTGCGCTCGCTCAAAGGCCAGAGCGATCTCATCGTCCTGCCGGAAACCTTCACCAGCGGCTTCACCAACGCGACCCTGCACCAAGCCGAGTCGATGCAGGGCGAAAGCGTGGCGTGGTTGCAAGCACTGGCGCAGGAGGTGGGCTGCGTCGTCACCGGCAGCATGGTCATTCGCGAGGGCGAGCGTTGCGTCAATCGCCTGATTTGGATGCGCGCCGATGGCACGTTCGAGGCGTACGACAAGCGCCATCTGTTTCGCATGGCCGGGGAGCACGAGCGCTATGCGGGCGGCGAGTCGCGCCTTGTCGTCGAGTTGAACGGATGGCGCATCTGTCCGCAGGTGTGCTACGACCTACGATTTCCGGTTTGGCTGCGCAATCGCTACGATGAACAAGCGCAGCGCTTCGACTACGACCTGTTGATTGTCGTCGCCAATTGGCCGAGCGCACGCCGCGAACCTTGGCGCACGCTGTTGCGCGCGCGCGCCATCGAAAACCTGGCGTATGTCGTCGGCGTCAACCGCGTCGGCATCGATGGCAATGATCTGCACTATGCCGGCGATAGCGCGGCGATCGATTACGTGGGAACACCCCTCATCGAACTCGGCGCACAGGAGCAAATCGTTACCGTGGTGCTTGATCCGGCGGCACTCGCCACGCACCGCACTCGCTTTCCGGCGTGGCGGGATTCTGACGATTTCATCCTGCGCCTGTAAGCCCCAGCGTCTCGCGCGCCGAGTCGGTGCTGCTGCCCAGCGCCATTCCCGTCAAAATGCTGCGCTGCGCCATTGCGTGAGCCATGGTATTGCTTGCGTGCGGCAACGGTTTCTCCGATGATGCGCCGCAGGGGTGGCAGCGCGGCGGCACGTGGGAATGAAGCAGTGCCGCGTAGGCGGCGTACCGTGAGATATCTCGCTGCGTACATCGCGTGAAATCGGTGGTGTGCAGCGACAACGTGCAATGAAGTGGAAATTCCTTGGAGGAGTGACTATGAACGTGAGTACTTGGGTATCGAGGCTATTCGTGGCTGGGCTGCTGGTGTTCGCAGGTGCAGCGCAAGCGGCGCAGAGTTCGGCGGTATTCGCCTATTCGGGTTCGCCGACCCCGGCACAGTTGCAGCTGACAACGACTACCGGGCCGGTGACGCTGCAGGCCACCAATGCAGGCTGGGTTGATTCTTCGGGCAGTAACAACGGCTCGGCTGTGAACCGCAACTACATTGCCGGTACTTGCGGTACAGACAGTTGCAGTGGCAATGGCCTGGAGACTCGCAACTGGTTTGCATTTCAGATGCCGGCGGGCGTGACTTTGACGATTACCTCCGCCACCCTGTCCATCTTGGTGCCGAATCCCACGCCGCCGCAGCAGGGTGTCTACACCATCACCGGCCCGCTGGTGTACACGCTGTACGATGTGACCAGCCCGGCGGCAACGTTCACCGGCGCTACGGCAGGCTTGGCCCAATTCAACGATCTCGGCACCGGTGTGGTCTATGGCACGCGCAGCTACACCACGGCCGATCAGGGCACCTCGCCTGCCATTACCTTGAGCCCGGCCGCGATTACGTGGCTGAACACGCAAAACGGCAACGCCATCGTGCTTGGTGGTGCGGCAACCTTGCAGGTTCCGCAAGCAGTGCCGGCGCCTGCTTTTTCCGTGGGATCATTGTCGCTGCTCGGCCTTGGCATTCTGTTCGCCGTGGGCCTGCTGTGGCGGCGCGGTTTCGCGCGCGCCTGATTCATCGCGATGCTACGAGGCAGACGGCGATGGCCGTCTGCTTTTTTTTCGTCTGTGATTTCGCATAAATGGAATGCCGCGCTTTGGCGCGAGTCGCCGTGCGCGAACCGCAAACGCGGCAGCCGGGCGCTACAATGGCGAATTGCCGCGCTACGGAGCCGCCATGAGCACGACCGCCCCATCCATTCCCGCTCGCATTACGGCGGCGGACTCCCTGCCGCTGCGGTTCGTCACGGCGGCGAGCCTGTTCGACGGGCATGACGCCGCGATCAACATCATGCGTCGCCTGATCCAGGCGCAAGGCGCGGAAGTCATCCACCTCGGCCACAATCGCAGCGTCGAGGACGTGGTACGAGCCGCGCTGCAGGAAGATGCCGATGCAATCGCGCTGAGTTCGTATCAAGGCGGCCACGTCGAATATTTCAAGTACATGGTCGACATGCTGCGCGAGAAAGGCGCGGCACATATTCGCGTGTTTGGCGGCGGCGGTGGCACGATCACGCCCGAGGAAATCGCCGAACTCGAAGCTTATGGTGTCGAGCGCATCTACCATCCGAACGACGGCATGCATCTCGGGCTCGTGCAGATGATCGAGGACGTCGTCGCGCGCGCGCGTCAGGCCGCGGATTCGCGCCACGGCGCCGAAAGCCGGAAACCTGCCGTGGCGCAGGCCAAGGTGAACATCGACGATGAAATCGCCGTTGGCCACGCGCTGACCGCGATCGAGGAAGGTCACCACGAAGAAGCCGAACTTGCGCGTCTGCGCAAGGAATGGCAGCTCGCCGGCGGCAAGACGCCAGTCATCGGCATTACCGGCACGGGCGGCGCGGGCAAGTCGAGCGCGGTCGACGAGCTCGTGCTGCGTTTCCTGCACGCGTTCCCGCAGATGCGCATCGCCGTGCTCGCGGTCGATCCGACGCGACGACGCTCGGGCGGCGCTCTGCTCGGCGATCGCATCCGCATGAACTCGCTGCGCTCGAAGCGCGTATTTATGCGCTCGATGGCGACGCGCCGCCAGCACGCGGCGACCAGCGCCGTGCTCAAGGACAGCATCGCGTT
>JAFEFR010000205.1 GCA_018240485.1 Pseudomonadota bacterium | reverse complement strand
GCGAGCGCCGAGGCCGATCTGATCGTCAGCAGTGGCGGCGTATCGGCGGGGGAGGCGGATTTTCTGCCGAACTTGCTCACGGAAATCGGGCGTATCCATTTCTGGAAAGCGCGGATAAAACCCGGCATGCCGTTGCTGTGCGCCAACATCGATCGCGCGCTGATGTTCGGCCTGCCGGGTAATCCGGCGTCCGGTGTGGCAACGTTTCTTGCGTTCGTGCGGCCCGCGCTCGATGCGATGACGCGGCGCCTGCCGCGCAAGCCGCTGTGGGCAAGGCTTGCACGCCGCATCGACAAAACGCATGAGCGGGTCGAGTTTCTGCGTGCGCGGTTGCTTTGCGATGAAACCGGCACGTTGCTGGCGACGCCGTTGCCGAAGCAAGGCTCCGGGCAGTTGCGCGGCGTCGCCGAGAGCGACGTCTTGATCGTGCTGCCCGAGGCGGAAGGGGAATATCCCGCCGGAACGGTGGTCGAGGCCGTGCCTTTGTCGGATTGGGCTTGAACGCGCCGCGCCAATGCGCATACTGCCGGCATGAACCCCAGCCTTGTCGAGGAAATCGATCCGCACGCTGCGCGCAAGCGGCAGGCGCATGGCGCACTGCTGATCGACGTGCGCGAGGACGACGAACGGGCCGCCGGCATGCCGGCGGATGCGATCGGATTGCCTCTGGCTCAGGTGGCGACGCGCATCGGCGAATTCGCAACCCGGCGCGATCAAGCCATTCTCACGATCTGCGCCAGTGGCAAGCGCTCGTTGGTCGCCGCGCAAACCCTGCGCGAGCTCGGCTACACCTGCCTTGCATCGGTTGCGGGCGGCTTCCTGCGCTGGAACGTACAAGGCTTGCCTCTGGCGCCAGAGGGCCTGGGCGCCGACGCGCTGGAGCGTTACTCGCGTCACCTGCTTCTGCCCGAAGTCGGTGTCGCGGGACAGCGCAAGCTGGGCAACGCGCGTATCGCTATCGTCGGTGCCGGGGGGCTGGGTTCGCCGGCCGCGTTCTATCTGGCCGCGGCGGGTGTCGGCCAGATGACCTTGATCGATGACGACGTGGTCGAAAAATCCAACTTGCAACGTCAGATATTGCATACCGATGCGCGTGTCGGCATGGCTAAAATCGAGTCTGCACGGGTCGCCATCGAGGCGCTCAATCCAGGCGTGACGCTGACCACGCATCGCGCGCGCATGGTTGCCGACAACGTCGAAGCATTGATCGGCGGACACGATGTGGTGCTCGATGGCGCGGATAATTTCGCCACGCGTTATCTGCTCAGTGCGGCATGCCGACGCCTGCGCATCCCGCTGGTTTATGGCGCCGTGCATCGCTTTACCGGGCAGATCGCCGTGTTCGATGCGCGCGATGCGGCATCGCCGTGCTACCGCTGCCTGTTTCCCGAACCGCCCGCTGCCGCCGATGCGCCGAACTGCGCCGAGGCGGGCGTGCTAGGCGTGTTGCCGGGTACGGTGGGTTTGTTGCAGGCGACCGAGGCGCTCAAGCTCGTGCTCGGCATCGGCACGCCGTTGATTGGCCGTCTGCTTTGCTACGATGCGCTCGCGGCCACCTTTCGCGAACTGCGTCTGGCGCGAGATTCGCACTGCCCCGGCTGTGGCGAAGGGGCGGTGTTCGAGGGGTATCGCGATATCGCGCGAATTTGCGCCACTGCGTGAAACACTGACCGCGAACGTTGGGAAAATCCGGTACGGATCAGCCGGTACTGCGTCGTGCGGAAGGGGCGGTGATCGAGTAGATTGCCGCATCGACAGGTCGACCGTGCAACTGGATGCGACCGCTGACCAGGCCTTCGTAGCGTGCGCCGGTTTTTTCGGCGATGCGGCGACTGGGGCGGTTCGCGGCGGCGCAGGCGATCTCGATGCGGGTGAGGCCGAGCTGCTCGAAAACGTAACCCACGGCAAGTCGCGCTGCTTGCGCACCGACTCCGCGCGCCTGATACGACTGGCGGATCCAGTAGCCGAGGTTTGCGCTGCGGTTGGCGTGATCGATCTGATTCAGACCCACACCGCCGAGATAGTCGCCACACGTCGCGTCGATGACGGCGAAGGCAAAACCGTCGCCCTTGTCCCAGTTTTCGACGGCATGGGCGATCCAGGCTTCGGCCTGCGCATTGCCGTAGGAAGGCGTGCACCAATCGAGCCAAGCGCCGACGGTTTGGATGGATTCCTGCGCGGCCTCGACGAGCCCCGCCGCATCGCTCGGCTGATACTTGCGGATACAGATGCCGTGGCTTTCGCGTTCGGTCGGAAGCAGGCGCGAATCGAAATCGTGCATGATCAATGGGTCTCGCGTTGGGCGCGCTCGAAGGCAGCGAGCTGTTCGGCAGTGGCGGGGGTTTGATGCCGGGCTTTCCATTGCTCGAAAGGCTCGCCGTAGATGCGCTCGCGAGCGGCATCACGGCTTAATTCCACACCTTGTTCTGCCGCCGCTTCACGATACCAGTCGGCGAGGCAATTGCGGCAGAAGCCGGCGAGCGTCATCAAATCGATGTTCTGAACATCGGTTCGTCTCTGGTTGAGATGCCGGAGCAATCGACGAAACGAGGCCGCTTCGAATTCCAGGGTATTCATGGCATTGCATGCAATAGTGTGTCTCCCAATGATACAAGGATAAATGTCGATTGCGGGGGGCGTTGCACAAGGCGATCCCTATATCGAGACAGTTTCATCGGACGCAGGGGGCGGCAGGCTCGAAATGGGGGGGATTGCCGTTTACACTACGCGCCCCTTGTCGCCGAGCCTGCGCGTGCCGGACATTTCCTCGCTCGCCATTGAACTGTCCCATTCGAATTTCGGAGCGGAAACGCCGTTTCAGCTGTCCGTGGCATTCGATGTTCACGCGCCGATTGCGTTCGACATCGACGTTTCGATCGATATTTTCACCGCCGACGGTACCCAGGTGGGGCACTCGCAAATGCGTGCGCAAGGGTGGCACGCATGGTGGCTGCCGCGCGGGAAATATGCCGCTTACGCCATGGCGCCGGCACTCGATCTGCCTTCGGGGAACTACCGGGTGCAAGTCGCATTGTGGGCAAAGATCGACGATGCCGAGACGCGGATCGCCGATGCCGCCCTGCGCCTGGATGTGACCGATGGCGTCGGCAACGGGCCGTCGCTGTCCTGGCAATTGCGCAGCCGCGATGGCGCGATCGACGTCGCCCGATTGCCGTGGCAGAACGGGGGCGACTGGTTCTACAAGCATTTCGATCACGCCGCGTCGACCACCGCCGATTACCTTCTTGGCAACTCGCCGTTGCTCAAGGGGCGGATTCTCGACGTGGGCTGCGGCGATGGCATCACCGATCTCGGCATCGCGCTGCGCAAACGGCCTGCAGAGATCGTCGGGATCGATCCGTTCGGCGGTTTTGCGCGTCTGCCAGAGGTGCTGCGTCATGCGCAGTTGCCGGTCGACTGCATACCGTCGTGCCTGCGTTTTCTGGACGCGAGCGCGAACGACATTCCCTTTGCGGACGACACCTTCGATGTCGTCGTCTCGTGGGGCTCGCTCGAACACATTGCCGGTGGCTACGCCAAGGCGTTCTCCGAGATTCGTCGTGTATTGCGCCCCGGCGGCCTGCTCATGGTACATCCGGGTTTGTATTATTCGGACATCGGCAATCACCTCAACGAATTCCGTTTCTCCAAGGCGGAGCCTTACGTGCACCTCAAGCGTTCGCGCGAGTGGCTGCGCGAGCAAGTGATGAAGGGCGAGGTCGAGCGCATGGATCGTGCGGGCGGCGATGCGACGCCGGAGCAATACTGGCAATTCTTCACCGAGCTCAACCCGATCACCGTCGGCGCGTTCGAAAAAGAATTACGCGCTCTCGACTTCGAGCCGTGGCGGGTTGCTTTGCGCACACACGAGCGAGTCGATTACACGCCGGAGTTGCAGCCCTATTCGTTCGTCGATCTTGCCGTGGGCGAACTGTACGTTTCCGCCTACAATCGCAAACCCGCGGCGGCACGATGAGCGCAAAAATTCTCGACGGCAAGCGTATCGCCGACCAGATGCTCGACGATCTTCGCGCTCAGGTGAGTCGACGCAGCGCGCAGGGACTTGTCGTTCCCGGCATCGCCGTCGTCCTCGTGGGCGAGGATGCGGCATCGAGCGTGTATGTGCGTAACAAGCGTCGTGCCTGCAAACACGCCGGCTTTCATTCGCGCGATTTCGATTGGCCGGCGTCGACGACGCAGGCCGAACTGTTGCGCCTGATCGACGAATTGAATGCCGATCCGCGAATTCACGGCATTCTCGTGCAATTGCCGCTGCCGGCCCACATCGACGCGAACGCCATCGTCAATCGCATCGATCCGCGCAAGGACGTCGATGGCTTTCATCCGGAAAACATCGGTCGACTCACTCTGCGCCAGCGCGGCTTGCGACCGTGTACGTCCAAGGGCGTGATGACCCTGCTCGCCAATACCGATCGCCCGGTGCGCGGGCAGAATGCGGTCGTCGTCGGCGTCTCCAATCACGTTGGTCGCCCGCTGGCGCTGGAATTGCTGCTGGCAGGCTGCACCACGACGACCTGCCACAAATTTACCCGCGACTTGCCGGCCGTGGTGGCATCGGCAGATATCGTTGCCGTGGCAGTCGGGCGACCTGGGTTGGTCAAGGGGGCGTGGATCAAACCCGGCGCAGTGGTTATCGATGTCGGCATCAACCGGCTGGCGGATGGGCGTCTGGTGGGCGATGTCGAGTTCGATGTGGCGGTCGAACGCGCATCGTGGATCACACCCGTGCCCGGCGGGGTTGGGCCCATGACCGTGGCCACGCTGATGCAGAACACGCTTGAATCGGCGCTTGCGGCGGATGCCGCAGGCAACTGAATCGGCGCCAACTTCGGTGACCGTGTCTGGGCGTCGCGCGGGATGCGTGGGTTAAAATCCCCGACGCTTCCTACTTTTATTTTGCATGCTCACTCTCTTGCCACGCCTTCGCTTTCTGTTGCTGCTCGCTGCCTGCCTGACGGCGGCTTGCGGTAGCGTCGTGCGCCACGCGACGACGCAATTCAGCGACTCGCTGACGATGGCCGTACTCGATCAAGACGACCCCACGCTTGTGCGCGATGGACTGCCCGGGTATTTGCTTTTGATCGACAGTCGCATCACGGCGAATCCGACCGATGCGGATACCTTGCTCGCCGGCGCCAAGCTCTACGGTGCGTATGCCGGCTCCTTCGTCGAGGATGCTGTGCGCGCACAGACCTTGTCGCATCGCGCGTATGGTTACGCGCGCCGCGCCTTGTGCCTGCGCGAGAAACCCTTGTGCGACACGCTCGACTCGCCCTACGAAAAATTCGCGGATGCACTCAAGCGCGCGGATGCGAAGGATATCGCCACTTTGTACGGTTTCGCCGCCGCGTGGGCAGGCCGCATCCAGACCCATACCGGCGACTGGAACGCGATTGCCGATTTGCCGAAATTGCAGGCCTTGCTTGAGCGCTGTGATGCCATCGATCCGCATTTCGATGGTGGCGGCGCCGCGTTGTATCTTGGCGTGGTCGACTCGATTCGTCCGGCCTCACTCGGCGGCAAGCCGGAAGAAGGTCGCAAGTGGTTCGAGCGCGCGCTTGAGTTGTCCGGGGGCAAAAACCAGATGGTGCGCGTGTTGTACGCACAATTTTACGCACGCCTCGTGTTCGATCAGTCCCTGCACGACAAGCTGCTCAACGAGGTGCTCGCCGCCAACACGGATGCGCCCGGATTGACCTTGATCAACACCTTGGCCAAGCAGAAAGCAAAAGCGCTGCTCGCCTCGGGCAAGGATTTTTTCTAAGCGCTGCATGATTTTCGTTTTCGAGTGAGGTTTGCATGAAACGTTCTTTTTGGCTGGCACCGTTCCTGCTCATCGCAAGTGTGGCGACCCATGCCGCGACGATCAAGATTGCCACGATCGCGCCCGACGGCACGACGTGGATGACCGAGATGCGCGCGGCGGCGAGCGCGATCAAAACCAAGACGGCAGATCGCGTCGAACTGAAGTTCTACCCCGGCGGCGTGATGGGCGATAGCGCCACGGTGTTGCGCAAGATCAAGATCGGTCAGTTGCAAGGTGCGGCCTTCACCGGTGGCGAGGCCGCTGCGATCACGCCCGATGCGACGGTGTACAGCCAGCCATTCCAGTTCCGCAGCGAGAGTGAAATCGACGCCGTACGCGCAAAAGTCGATCCGCTGCTGCGGGCAAGTTTCGAGAAAGCCGGTTTCGCCGTGCCGGGCATCGCAGGGGGTGGCTTCGCCTACCTGTTCAGCGTCAACGACGTTCACGACGCCGCCACGCTGAAGGCGGCGAAGGTGTGGGTGCCGCAAGGCGATCGCGTCGCCGAAGCTGCGTTCAAGGCGGCCGACGTCACGCCGATTCCGCTGCCGATCGCGGACGTCTACACCAGTCTGCAAACCGGTTTGATCGATGCCGCCGCGAGCACGACGGCGGGGGCGATTGCTTTCCAATGGCATACCAAGGTCAAGCACATGCTCGATCTTCCACTGATGTACGTGATGGGCTATTTGGCGATCGACAAGAAAGCGTTCGATGCGCTGAGCGAAGACGATCGCAAAACCATCGACGAGGAAGTCGGTGCTGCGTTCGTGCGCATCGAAAAAGGCGCACGCGCGGACAACCTGCAAGCGCGCGCAACCCTGCAAGGACAAGGCGTTGCGATCACGGCACAAGCTGCGGAGCAGCGCAAGGCATGGGAGTCGATCGGTCTGGAGGCGCGCAAGAGCCTGTCCGGTGCGGACGGCGTTTCGCCGGCGCTTTCGACGGTCGTGACCAAGACGCTCGACGAAGTGCGCAAGTGACGGACTGGGTTCGCTGGCTGCACCGCATCGAGAATGGCTTTCTCGCCGTTCTCGTGCTGATTCTGGTGGTACTCGCGGGCACGCAGATCGCCATGCGCAATGTGTTGGGCGGTGGATTCGCCTGGGTCGATCCCTTTCTGCGGACGTTGGTCGTGTGGACGGCGATGCTCGGCGCGCTTGCGGCCGTGCGCGACGACAAACACATCGCCATCGACGTGTTGCAACGCTTTTTGCCAATGCGCATCCAGCGTGTCGTGCGCGCCCTGACGCTGTTGTTCGCAGCCGGCGTTTGCGTCGCTCTGGCGTGGTATGGATGGGGATTGGTGTCGGTCGATCTCGATGGCGGCGCCAAGTCGGAATTCGGCGTGCCGAATTGGCTGCTCGAAATCATTCTGCCGATCGGCTTCGGCTTGATGGCGGTGCGATTTGCGTTGCGCGCCTTCGCGCGCCCGACCCACATACCGGGCTTGGCTGCGCCGGAATTGCTGCACGATGCGCGCGCGCACGTGAGCGCACCGCCCGCCGGGCCATCGTCGTGATCTGGGTGGTCGCGGGTTTACTCGCTCTGCTCGCTGCGCTTGGCGCACCTTTGTTCGTGGTCCTCGCGGTCATCGCCGTGCTCGGTTTTGCTGCGTCGGGGCAACCGGGGACGGCGGTCGCCATCGAGTTCTACCGTCTCGCCGAGATGCCGGCGTTGATCGCGATTCCGTTGTTCACCCTGGCGGGCTATCTGCTCGCCGAAAGCCAGGCGCCACGCCGCCTCGTGCGCCTTTCCAATGCGCTGGTCGGCTGGTTGCCGGGCGGCCTTGCGATCGTGTCCATCTGTGCCTGCGCATTTTTTACCGCCTTCACCGGCGCGACCGGCGTGACCTTGGTCGCACTCGGTGCGGTGTTGTATCCGGCATTGCGTCAAGCGCACTACGACGAACGGTTTTCGCTCGGATTGTTGACGGCATCGGGCAGCCTTGGCTTGTTGTTGGTGCCGTCGATGCCGCTGATTTTGTACGGCGTCGTTGCACAGCAGTTCCACACGACACCGCCGGTGGCGATCGATGCCTTGTTCAAGGCCGGGCTGTTGCCGACGTTGTTGATGGTGCTGGTGTTGGGGGGATACAGCGCCTGGCAGGCACGCGGTCTGCCGCGCTCGCCCAAGCCGCCGAAGGGCGAGACCTGGGCGGCGATCAAGGATGCCGGCTGGGAATTGCCGCTGCCGGTGCTGGTGCTTGCCGGCGTGTTCTCCGGCAAGCTGGCTCCGTCCGAGGCCGCAGCGGCGACGGCGTTGTATGTGCTGATCGTCACCGTGTTGATACGGCGTGAAATCCGGCTGGTGGAACTGCCGCGCGTGATTCGCGAGGCGATGCTGTTGGTCGGTGCGATTCTCATCGTGCTGGGTTTCTCACTTGCCTTGACCAACTGGCTGATCGATGCGGATGTGCCCGAGCGCTTGTTCGCCTGGTTGCAGGCGGGCATTGCGAGCAAGCTGGGCTTCCTCCTGGCGCTCAATGCTTTCCTGCTCGTGTTCGGCATGCTGCTCGAAGGCTTTCCCGCGATCATCATCCTCGTGCCGCTGGTGTTGCCGATTGCCATCCACTACGGCGTCGACCCGGTGCATCTCGGCATCATCTTCCTCGCCAATCTGCAAATCGGCATTTTCTTGCCGCCGGCGGGCATGAACATTTTCATCGCCGCCGCGCGCTTCGACAAACCGGCGACGAGCATCATCCGCGCGTGTTTGCCGTTCTACGCACTGTTGTTGCTGTGCGTCTTGATCGTGACGTACTGGCCCGAACTGTCGCTGGTTTTCGTACGTTAGCTTTCGCCGAGTGTGCGATCGTCGAGCAAGGTCGCGCGCAGTGCCGCGTAATCGTTGGCGAGCGGGACGGCATGCGCGGGGCGATCGAGCAGTGCGGCCAGACTCGGCGGCACCGGTACTGCGGCATCGATCAAGGGTTCGACGATGCTGTCGAATTTGGCCGGATGAGCGGTGGATACCACGGCCCAGTCCTCCTCGGCACGAGCATAGCTCTCGCTGCGCAGTTGCTCCAGCAGATGCACCGCCGTTGCCGTGTGCGGACAGAATACCTCGCCGTAGCGGGCATGCCGTGCCGTGATCGTTGCGCGGATCGCGGCGTCGTCGACGGATGCCGAAACGAATTCGCCGCGAAGCACAGCAGCATCGGG
>JAFEFR010000204.1 GCA_018240485.1 Pseudomonadota bacterium | reverse complement strand
CGCAGGCGTTCGCGCCACGCTGGTGGCGTGCGGCGTGACGTGGTGATCAGCAGCGAGCCGCCGTCGCGTTCGTGCCAGTGCTCGATGCGCGTGAGCAGGGCGTCGAACCAGGCATCATCCATATTCAAGCCATGACGCATGCCGCCGACCAGCAGGGCCGTGCGCGGCTGTGGCAATTGTTGCAATGTGGAAAAGTCCACTTTTGCCGTGGCGAGCCAGGCATCGTCCACCGGATTGAGCGAGCCCATGGTTTGGATGACGTTGTCGCCTTGCAAGCCGTCGTGGCGCGGGGTGACGACGAGGTCGAAATGCTTCGGGTCGATGCGCGGATCGAGAATCTGCACCGTGTACGTGGCGCCGCCGCTGGCCTCGCGCAGCGCGCGCGTGAGCACGGCGGCGTGACGTCCGCAACCGATGGCGAGTGCGGGCCATGGTGCAGAAATGCCGCGCCATTGCCGATGCGGGATCGACAAGCGAGCGACGCGCACGAAGCCCGGCCCAAGCCATCGCCATGGCGCGCGCAGCGCGACGCGCAGAATGTGTGGCGAAACGCGCAAGGCGAGCGCAAGCGACAAGGCCTGACGTTCGTTGCCGGCCGCACCATCGGTGACGACGAGGGTGCCGGTGGCGCGTCCCGGAGGTTGGGGCGATTTCGGGTTCACCGCGCGATTGTACGGGTGCTGCGGTTCACTGTCCCGACAGTCGCGGCCGTCGCGACGCGGTGCATCGATTCGCGATCTTGCGGAGCATTCGTCCGGGTCGCGGGCAATGTGCGCTCCCTCGGGGAATGCGTGCAACTCGACCGGTGCCGAAAAACGCGGTTGTATTGCGCAGCGGGAGGCGGTTTTCGATACCGCACTGCGCGGCGGTCGATGTAGCGAACCGCCCTCAGCCGTTTTTGACGCCTTGCGCCTTGAGCGCTTCCAGGCCGGCGAGATTGATGCTTCCGAGCGCGGACTTGATCGCATCGATGTTAGCGACATGCGAGCCCTTCACCGCCACGATGAAACGCTCGCCAAGCACGATGGTGTATTCGCCATCGCCGGAGTTGTTCCATTGCTCGTGGACGAGGCGACCGTTCTGGTGATAGGTCTTTTCGTAGCCGTGATCGCTCTGCTGTTCGTTTTCCATCGCGCCGAAGCCGGCCAGCGCCATGAAGCCCTTGGCGCTGCCCGAATCGGTGACGGTCAGCTCATAGCTCGGGCCATCGCCCGAGCCGTAACGTGCTTCGGCAATCGATACCTGCATGCCAAGCGGCGCTTGCTTCTGCACGGAAAAATTGGTGCGTGAAAGGCCGGCCAGCGTATCGGGCACGAAAGGCTTGAGCGCATCGGGTGCCAGCGCCTCGACCTGCGCACCGCCGCCGAGCACCGCGCCGAGCATCTGTCCGGCGGCCTCGGCCTGCGCCTTGGGGTCGCCGGATTTCTGCGCGGCGTCCATCTTTTTGCTCGCCGATTCGGCCTGTTGACCGATGGCGGCGATGGCGCCGAGTGCGCTGTTCTTGTCGGGCGTGTAGGACGACGAATTTTGCATGCCGCCGCTGATCGCACCGCTCATCGCGCCGCTGAGGCCGGTGACGCTGGCGAGCACCACGCCGAGAATGAGCGAGAGTACGAAACCGATGATGATCGTCGCTGCCGCATAGCCGCCGGCTTTCTCCTGCGGACATTTCATCGTGCTGGGCAGGCCGATGTAGAGCAGGTAGATGCCGTAGATTGCCGCCGCCAGCGCCGCGAGCGAACCGAGCATGCCGACCAGGCCGAGCACGCTGGCGATCCAACCTGCGGTATTCGCATAGGCGATCGATTTCAACGCCTGAACCTGATTTTTCTCGCCGCCGAAAGTCGGTGCGAGCGCGTCGATGATCAGCATCATCAGATAGCAGACGGCCAGGGCGATGACGTAAGCCACCACCATCTGGGTGATGCCCATGCCGAAGCCGAGGCGATAGGTGCCGCCGATGATCGGGATCGACACGCCGATGATGCTCAGCTTGAGCAACTGCACGACGGCCGGTATCGCGGCGAGGATCATGATGTAATTGGTGAAGATGCCCTGCACCGTGTCCTGCTCGGCCGAGATGACCGGCCATTCGGTTTTCGGTGTCAGGAGGATATTTTTGACGCGCGCGATCAGTTTGTTGATGTCCATGCCGCTTTCCCGTGAGTGATGGCAACCGTCCCATGATACCCATTCTTTCCGTCGCCGGAATGCGGCCCCGCACCATGGCGACATGTGAACCGTCTCACGCTTCTGCGCGCTGGGCGCGAACCTTGCTAAAATCGTCTTCCCCGCCGCTTCGCGGCTGCCCGTACGGAAGATCGCAAATGACCGCCGCCGCCGCTGTTTCGCTGAGTCCCGCCGCGGCGAAAGCGATTCCCGCCAATGCCGAGAATCGCTACGAGGTCACCGCCGCCGAGCTGCCGCTGTCCTGCCCGATGCCGGGCATGTCGCTGTGGAACTCGCATCCGAAGGTGTACCTGCCGGTTGAGGCCACGGGCAGCGCGAAGTGCCCCTACTGCGGCGCTGTCTACACGCTCAAGGGTTGAGCCCGGGTTTCCACGCGCACGATGTCCGCGCGCAAGCTCACCGTCGTGCAACTGCTGCCCGCGCTCAACGCGGGCGGCGTCGAACGTTCGACCTTGGAGATTGGCGCCGCGCTTGCCGCCGCCGGGCATCGTTCCATCGCGATCTCGGCCGGTGGACGCCTGGTCGATAAATTCGTCGCCGAGGGCAGCGAGCACATCGCACTCGATATCGGACGCAAGTCGCTGGCGACGCTGCGCCATGTCTGGACGTTGCGACGTTTGCTCGCCGGGCTCCGCCCCGACATCGTGCATGCGCGTTCGCGCCTGCCGGCGTGGATCGGCTGGCAGGCGTTGCGCGGCATGTCGCAGGCGATGCGACCGCATTTCATCACCACGGTGCATGG
>JAFEFR010000203.1 GCA_018240485.1 Pseudomonadota bacterium | reverse complement strand
GCAGAGCGGCAAGGTCACCTTCTACAGCCGCAGCAAGCAGCGCCTGTGGACCAAGGGCGAGACGTCGGGGCACTTTCTGCTGCTGAAATCGCTGCGTGTGGATTGCGACGACGACACGCTGCTGATCCAGGCCGAGCCGGTCGGTCCGACCTGCCACCGGGGTACGCAAAGTTGCTTCGGCGACGGCTCGGAGCCGCCGCTGACGTTCCTCGCCGAACTCGATGCGCTCATCGTGCAGCGCGAACGCGAACGGCCCGCCGGAAGCTATACCACCAAGCTGTTCGAGGGCGGTATTCGCCGTATCGCGCAGAAGGTGGGCGAGGAGGGCGTGGAGACCGCGCTGGCGGCGGTCGCGCAGGACGAGGCGGCATTGCGCGGCGAGGCGGCCGACCTAATCTTCCACCTGCTCGTGCTGCTGCGCGCGCGCGGAGTGGGTCTCGGCGATGTGATCGAAACATTGCGCCAGCGGCATCGTTGAGTCGCATCGGTGCCAAGAACGTTTCCCGCCATTCGGGAATGGGCGGGAGTCAGTGCGTTTGTGCGGCGGGTGGCGACGGCTCCGAGTGTTTCGGTGCGAACGTGTCGATCATGAGATCGAGATAGTCCTCCTTGGCCGTCCCGCGCCCGATGCGATCGAGAGCGATGCCATCCATGATCTGCCGCCAATCGGTCGGTTTCGGGCCGAGCCAGCGTGACTGGTCGCCGGCAAGAACGAGTTCGGCCTGCTGGCCGCCGAAATAAATATCGATCTGGTTGCGCCGGTCGCCGCGCGCATGGGCAATGTAGTGCGCGGGCTGCGGCGTCTGGCTCAGAAATGTGCCCTGATCGGCGCGATGGCAGGCGCGTTCGCCGAGCATCGCATCGATCGAGGGCGGGATGTCGGCTTGCTGGAATTTGGCAGCGATGGCACCTTTGGCGATCGGCAATTGCGTGGCGATGACGAATGGCGTGCGTGCCAGCGCGCTGTCGCCGAAGCGCGCGAGTTCCGGTGCGGACAACGGCGTCATGCTGCGATGGTCGCCGGAGATCATGAGCACACCATTTCGAAAGAAATCGCGCTTGGCGAGTTCGTCGTAGAGCATGCCGATTTGCTTGTCGGCGTAGCGGAATGCGCCAGCTTCGTCGAGATTCTCGTTTTCCGGATCGATGAACGGAGGGTGCGTCGATACGGTCAGCATGAAAGCGAGCCACGGTGCGGAGTCGTTCTGTCTGGCGTCGAGCCATTGCAGAAAACGCTGATACAGCGCCTTGTCCTCGGCGGCGTTGAAGTGACGGCGCTTCCAGCCGTTGTAGAACGGTTGTTCGGCGCCTTCCCAGGTGTCGAAATGCAAGCCTTTGAGCCAGTCCGATTTGTCGAGAAAGCCCAAGTCGCCCGTGGTGAAAAAATGCGTGCTGTAGCCATGCGCATGCACGATGTCGGGCAAGGCGCCGGCGGGATCCTCGAAGCCGACGAACGCTTCGGCGCTCTGGTAACGGCCGAGGGTGGGGATCGGTGGCTTGCCGGTGATCATGGCAATCAAGCCGCCGTCGGTGGTGAAGCCATTGGCGATGAAGTCGGGGAAATACGTGTTGGCGCGCGCAATCGCGTCGAGATGGGGCGTGTCGTCGTGAGCGCCGCCAAACAGCCGGCTGTGGTACATCGACAGCGACTCGACGGCGATGACGATGATGTTCGGATGCAGGTTGCTGCCGGTTTCGCAGATCGGCGCGGGCGGCGTGTATTCCTTGCGCAGGGTGTCGATGTAGGCCGCGCTGTAATGGCGATCCACACTGTCGGCAAGATTGGCGGCGATGAAATTTTGCAACAAGGGGTAGTTGATGTAGTTCATCGTCATCGGACTCCACAGCCCGAGCACGTGCAGGAAGCCGGCGATGACGAAGCAGGCGAGGGCAAGACGTGGCCGGCGCGGACGTGGCTGCAAGGCGAGCAGCAGAATGAGAATGCCGACGATCGCTCCCGCTGCCATCCATTTGCCGGCGGACGAGGTGAGCAGGAGGGTGCCGAAACGACCGATGGCATCGACTTCCTTGCCGAATTTGACGATGTCCAGCCAGTAGAGGTGCTGCACCAGCGTCTTCAGCAGAATCGCATCGAGCGCATAGGCGATCAGCAATATGGCGCTGAGCAGCAGCCAGGGCAATTGCAACCAGTAGCGCGCGGTCAGGAAAGACAACCCGATGAATGCCAGCAGCAGGGCGAAAATATCCGCGTCTTGCTGGATCGCCGTTGCGGCCATGCAACGGGGGCAATCGGCAAGGCCATGGGCGATACCGTACAACGCCACCGCACGCAGGCCGGCCACGACGAACAGGAGCATGACGAGGAACGCCGCTCCGACGATGCCGTTGCGGCGTGCGTTGCGCGGCGGGGTGAAGCGAAGCGAGGGGAATCGGGGCATCGGGGAATGCGTGAAGAAAGCGAGGGACGCCGTCAGCGAGAAATCGCATGCGGCGCCGTGGGTGAGCCCGTATAATAGCGCGTTCATCGCCTTGGACTCCTCCCGCACCGATGCGCATTCTCACCGAAGCTCTGACCTTCGACGACGTCTTGCTCGTTCCCGCTTACTCGAATGTACTGCCGCGCGACGTTACCCTCACCACGCGCCTGACCCGGGACATTCAACTCAATATGCCGATCGTGTCGGCAGCGATGGATACCGTGACCGAAGCGCGCCTTGCCATCACGATGGCGCAGTGCGGCGGCATCGGCATCATTCACCGGAACATGTCGATCGAGCGCCAGGCGGCGGAAGTGCGACTGGTGAAAAAATTCGAGGCCGGCGTGATCCGCGACCCGATCACGGTGACGCCCGCGACATCGATTCGCGACGTGCTCAAGCTGGTGCGTGCGCACAATATTTCCGGCGTGCCGGTGGTCGACGGCGGCAAGCTCGTCGGCATCGTCACCAGCCGCGACCTGCGCTTCGAAAAACAGCACGACGATCCGGTCAAGAACATCATGACCAAACAGGATCGACTCGTCACCGTCAATGAGGGCGCAAACGAAGACGAGGTGCTGCGCCTGCTGCACAAACACCGCATCGAAAAAGTCCTCGTCGTCAACGGCGAGTTCGAGTTGCGCGGCCTGATCACGGTCAAGGATATTCAAAAAGCCCACGACAACCCGAACGCGGCCAAGGATCGCCACGAGCGCCTGCGCGTGGGCGCCGCGCTCGGCGCCGGCGGGGATACCGAAGAGCGCGTCGGCGCATTGGTCGATGCCGGCGTCGATGTCGTCGTCGTTGACAGCGCGCACGGCCATTCGCAGGGCGTGCTCGATCGCGTGCGTTGGATCAAGAAGAACTTCCCGCAGATGCAGGTGATCGGCGGCAACATCGTCACCGGCGATGCGGCCAGGGCGCTGGTCGATGCGGGAGCGGATGCGGTCAAGGTCGGCGTCGGCCCGGGCTCGATCTGCACCACGCGCATCGTCGCCGGCGTCGGCGTGCCGCAGATTTCGGCCGTGAACATGGTCGCCGAAGCGATTCGCGACAGCGGTGTCTGCCTCATCGCCGATGGCGGCATCCGTTACTCGGGCGATATCGCCAAGGCGCTGACGGCCGGTGCGAACTGCGTGATGATCGGCGGGATGTTCGCCGGCACCGAAGAAGCGCCGGGAGAAGTCGAGCTTTATCAAGGACGTAGCTACAAAAGCTATCGTGGAATGGGATCGCTCGGCGCGATGGAGAAAGGCTCGAAGGACCGCTATTTTCAGGACGATTCCGACCCCGAAAAACTCGTGCCGGAAGGCATCGAAGGCCGCGTGCCGTATCGCGGTCCACTGCGCAATATCCTGCACCAGTTGTCCGGCGGTTTGCGCGCGGCGATGGGCTACGTGGGCTGCCCGACGATCGATGAAATGCGCGCCAAGCCGCAATTCGTGCGCATCACCAGTGCCGGCGTGCGCGAGTCGCATGTGCACGATGTGACGATCACGAAAGAAGCACCGAACTATCGGATGGATTGAATTTCCTTCTCGCATCGACGGAAGGCGGCGCGGAGCGCCGAATGCGGACGGCATCCGCAGCGCGAGAGGCCGATGGAAACCGAACCGCCGCCGTCCTCTCCCGGCGGCTTCGCGAGCGAAGCATGCAGAATATCCACACCGACAAAATCCTCATCCTCGATTTCGGCGCGCAGTACACGCAGCTGATCGCGCGGCGCATCCGCGAGATCGGTGTGTACTGCGAGATATGGGCCTGGGATCACGACCCCGCCGACATAGCGGCATTCGGCGCCAAGGGCATCATCCTTTCCGGCGGCCCCGAATCGACCACGCTGGCCGGCGCGCCGAAGGCGCCGCAGCAAGTGTTCGATGTCGGGTTGCCGATCCTTGGCATCTGCTACGGCATGCAGACGTTGGCCGCGCAACTGGGCGGCACGACCGAGGCGGCCGATGCGCGCGAGTTCGGGCATGCGCAAGTCGATGTGATCGGGAAAGACGCGTTGCTCGATGGCTTGAGCGATCACGCCGGCGCGAAAAAGCTCGATGTCTGGATGAGTCACGGCGACCATGTCGCGAAAGTGCCGCCGGGTTTTGCGATCACAGCCACGACCGAGCGCATTCCGGTCGCGGCCATGGCAAACGAAGCGAAGCGCTGGTATGGCGTGCAATTCCACCCCGAGGTCACGCACACGAAGGAGGGTCAGGCGTTGCTGCGGCGTTTCGTTGTCGACATCTGCGGCTGCGCAACGTTGTGGACGGCGGCGAACATCATCGACGACCAAATCGCCCGTGTGCGCGCGCAAGTCGGCGACGATGAAGTGATTCTGGGATTGTCGGGCGGCGTGGATTCTTCGGTCGTCGCAGCGTTGCTGCATCGTGCGATCGGCAAAAAGTTGACTTGCGTGTTCGTCGACACGGGGCTGTTGCGCTGGCAGGAGGGCGATCAGGTCATGGCGATGTTCGCCGCCGATGCCGAGCACGGCGGGCTTGGCGTCAAGGTGATTCGCGTGAATGCGGCCGAGCGCTATTTCACCGCACTGAGCGGCGTGACCGATCCTGAAGCCAAGCGCAAGATCATCGGTCGCTTGTTCGTCGAAATTTTCGACGAACAAGCGAAGAAGCTGACCCGCGCACGCTGGCTTGCGCAGGGCACCATCTACCCCGACGTGATCGAATCGGCCGGCAGCAAAACCGGCAAGGCGCATGTCATCAAGAGCCATCACAACGTCGGTGGCTTGCCGGAGGAGATGAAGCTCGGGTTGGTCGAGCCGCTGCGCGAGTTGTTCAAGGACGAGGTGCGTCGCCTCGGCGTCGAACTTGGCCTGCCGCGTGCGATGGTCTATCGGCACCCTTTTCCCGGGCCGGGGCTTGGGGTGCGCATTTTGGGCGAAGTGAAACCGGAATATGCCGAACTGCTGGCGCGCGCCGATGCGATTTTCATCGACGAATTGCGCCGCGCCGATTTGTACGACAAAACCTCGCAGGCGTTTGCCGTGTTTCTGCCAGTGAAATCGGTCGGCGTGGTGGGCGATGCACGCGCCTACGAGTGGGTGATTGCCTTGCGCGCGGTCGAGACCGTCGATTTCATGACCGCACACTGGGCGCATCTGCCCTACGATTTTCTCGGCACGGTGTCGAACCGCATCATCAATGAACTGCGCGGCGTTTCACGCGTGGTGTACGACATTTCCGGCAAGCCGCCGGCGACGATTGAATGGGAGTAAGTCGGAGCGAGCGAATGCGGTGGCGAGCGGCCGCGATCAGAACGCGCCGATTGCGTGCGCCTTGGCAAGCAGCGCTCGGCGGAAGGAATCCGGCAGCGGCTTGTGCCAGTTGACGTAGAGGTTCTCGTGCTCGGTGGGAATCCAACCAGCGGCGACGGCAACCTCGCGTGCGCGCGCATCGCCTGTGTAGCCGAAAAAGGCATCGCAACAGTCGGCGTAGCGTTCGAATGCGTACTTGAGAATCAGAAACCAGGTTCCCCCGGCGGCATAGAGTGCATCGCGTTCGTGCGCTTGCATGCGTTTGATCGCATCGCCGTTGCTGCATGAGCCGCCGGACAGGTAGATGTCGCCGAACGGCCGCATGTGCGAATAGCCGATCACGTGTTGGGCGCCGCCAATATCGCGATACAGCGCGACGATATGACGAGGGAAATCCGGTACGGGTTGCTTGAACTTGCGTTGGAACAACTCGCCGACGAGGAATTCGGCATCGTCGATTTCGGTGATGGTGAGGAATCCGCGCAAGGATTCGGGCAGGGTAGGCAGGGCGGAACGAAGCATGGAGAAGGAATCCGGCTTGTGAAAGACCAAGAGTAACGGACTTGACAACAAATCCCAATTGTTCGCGAGCATGCGCGCGATGGCGTATCGCGGTGATCATGGTTTGAATGACGCGCAGTGGGTGGAATGCGCATCGCGTATCGACGGTAAAGCCGGGAGCGTATCGGTTAGGATGCGCCATCGTGTTCGCGCCATTCCGATGCTCGCTTCTTTCATCAATGTTTCCGAGGCCACCGTTTCCGCAGTGAATCTGCGCCGGTGGAATGTCGCCGCCGGCTTGTTCTGTTGTCTGATGCTCGTGCTGCACCTCGATGCCGGCTGGCATTGTGCCGGCATCACCGATTTTTGGCGCGACATGTACTGGGCGACGCGGATCGCGCATGCCGAAGCCTTCCCGCTGGCCGGCCCGCCGATCAATCAGGTCGCTGAATTGGGACCGTGGTGGTACTACCTGCTGTCCTTGCCGATTGCATTGACCGGACGCTTGGCGGCGGCCGCGCTGTTGATCCAGATTCTCGCCGCGATGAAATATTTTCTCGCCTGGCGTATCGGTACGCGCTGGCTCGATGCGCGATTCGGGTTTGCGTTTGCCGTGAGCATGGCCGTTGCCGGCTGGTCGACGGCGGCATTTGCGTTTCCAAGCCATCCCGCACTCGTCGAGACGACGGTTTTGCTGCTCGCTATGGCGACATGGCGCATGTGCACGCGGCTCGGCGTCGGCAATGCGCTGTGGTTCGGTCTCGCCGCCGCGGCTTGCCTGCATGCCCATCCCACGACGCTGCCCTATCTCGCTTTTGCGGGGGTGGCGATACTCTGGCGTCACCGTTCGATGGCGGCATTGGGTTGGCTTGGCATGGCCGGCTTGCTGGTGTTGCTGAGCCTCTTGCCGCCGTTTCTCGACCCGATGCCGGCAAGTGCGATGTGGCAACGCACGCTGTCCGATTACACGATCAACGACATCGGCAACCATCTTGGGCAACGCCTGCCGAAGTTGGGTATGGCCTTGATCGTCGGCGGCGCGTGGATGGGGTTGCTGTTGCTGACGTCGTGGAAACTGGCGGCCGTCAAATGGGCCTGGTGGGCCTATTGCGCGTGCCTGGCGCTGGCGTGTGCAGGCATCGTCTCGGCGCTGCGCATGCGCCGCTTGCGTCAAGGGTTCGTCGTTGCGGCGATATTGCTTTTTGCGCAAATTGCATTCATCGCCTTCGTGCGCGGCTGGACCACGATCTGGATGGTGCCGTCGTGCCTGGTGCCGCTGGCTTTTCTTGTCGCGACCGGTTGGTACGGCGGGCTTGCTGCATCGAAGGCCGCGGTGCGCACGGCGACGCTGGTCGCGCTATTGCCGTTTACCTTTTTGTCGCTTGCGCCGTTTGAGTATTTTTTGCGAACCGCACATGTCGGTCGCACGACGCCGGAAGCGAATCCGTTTCACGATATCGTGGAATGGGGCGAAACGTACGCCGAAGTCGCGGTATCGCCGCTGGCGGCGCATTCGATCGACACACTGGGAGCGCTGTTGTGCGAGCCTGCGACCTTGCACGCGCGACTGGCCACCGCGATCGAGCGCTCATTGGCGACGAGTGCGCGCAATGCCTGCGGTTATTGGCCCGATTTGCGTTTCGGCGGCATGCGTGCCGGGGTACATCTTGCCGGCATTCCCCAGCGCCTGGTCGATCTCGTCGGCATCGAGCCCGAGCACCGTATCGGCGGGCTCGCCCTGTACTCGAAGGTGCGTGTCATCGCCCCGGCGCAAGGCGCGCAGCGCACGGCCCTGGCCCGCATGCAAGTTAGTATCGATGCAGAACTGGCGGCTTCCTCGCAACACGACTACGCATTCGAAACCAACCCGGACGACGTCGTCGTTTTGACCAATCGCATGCCTATAGCCATGGGGATGACGGTCGTTGCCGTCGAAGCCAATGGCGAACCCGCGCGGTTGCTCTACGACGAGCGCAGTTGGCAGATTTACCGCTGCGCGACGTGCACCTCGGCCAAGGCGAACTGGCATCTGCGCATCGGCGGCGCCGAGGCCAACGTCGACCTCATCGTGCTGGAAAAATCAAAATCGCCGTAGTGGCGAACATCCGGCGTGCAGTTCGCGCAACAAGCGTTCCAGGTCGCCCGGTGTTTTCCAGTGATGGCCGCAAACGTAACGCGGCAGTCGCCAGCGATCGCTGCTCGTCTCGACGGGGTGCGGATCGCCGGTAAAGGCGGCGCGCAGTCGATGTTCGGATCGATGGCGCGGCAGATAATCGTGAACCAGATAGTCGTTCCATTCGCCGTAGGGATAGGCAAACAGCGTGCTGCGCCAGGGAGAAAGATGCGCATCCAGCCAGTCGGCTGCCGCGCGGATCTCCGCATCGGCATCGGCGAACGTATCGATCGACTTGAACGTGCCCGTGTCCTGAGCGTGCTGCACGGTGCGCGACAGTGTGGCGTGGTTATGATCCCAACTGTGATTTTCGATCGCGACGAGGCCTTCGAGTGCTGCTTCGCGCCACCAGTCGTCGCGCCACCAGTCGCGCCCGACCATGCAGGTCACGTCGAGTTCGGCGCGCGCATCGGGTGAGACGATGACGAAACTGGTGGCATGCGCCGCTTGCCCGCTTGCCATCGCGAAATCGCGCAAGATGCCGGCGAAGCCGCGCTGGATGCCGCAACTCGGGTGCGCCATGTCGTACCAGTCGAAGTACGATCCGTCGTCGAAGGTAAGGGCAATGGCGTGCTCGACGCTGGCCGGTGGCGTGGCGCCAAGCAGCGCGTCGACGACTTGCGCAAGCTGGACGATGCGAAAGCCGCTCCCGGCGATGACGCGCAGATCTTCGGCAAGTGCGACGTGATTGTTCGTGGCGTAGTCGTTGCCGGAGATGTTGTTCGAATGGTAGGTGAGAATTGGTACCTTCATGCCGCAGTATTTCTGGCTGGTGACTCGGCCAATGTCGGGTCGATAAAATAGCAGATTACTTGCCGCAGAATTTTCCGGAGTCTCGCCATGCCCGCCGCCGCCCTCAATTCCGTCGACCTCTACGATGTCCGCTCGCTGCTCAGCGAAGAAGAGCGCATGGTGCAGGACACCGTCGCACGCTTCACCGACGAACGCGTGCTGCCGATCATCGGCGACTGCTTCGACAAAGCGCGCTTTCCGACCGAACTGATTGCCGAGATGGCGGAACTCGGCCTGCTCGGCGCCACGTTGCCGACCGAATACGGCTGCGCCGGCATGAATGGGGTCAGCTACGGCTTGATTTGTCAGGAATTGGAGCGTGGCGATTCGGGTTTGCGCAGTTTCGCTTCGGTGCAGTCCTCGCTGTGCATGTATCCGATTTTCGCCTACGGCAGTGAAGAGCAGAAGAAGCAGTGGCTGCCGCAGATGGCGCAGGGCAAGGTGATTGGCTGCTTCGGCCTGACCGAACCGCACGGCGGCTCCGATCCGGCCAACATGAAAACGCATGCGAAGAAAGACGGCGGCGACTGGGTCATCAACGGCGCCAAGATGTGGATCACCAACGGCAATCTCGCCCAGATCGCCATCGTTTGGGCGCAGACCGACGACGGCATTCAGGGCTTTATCGTGCCCACGACCACGAAAGGTTTCGCGGCGCAAGAAGTACACAAGAAGATGAGCCTGCGCGCCTCGGTGACGAGCGGCCTGTTTTTCGACAATGTGCGGGTGCCCGACGCAAACCGCTTGCCGAACGTGAAAGGCCTGAAAGGCCCGCTCGGGTGCCTGACGCAGGCGCGCTATGGCATTACCTGGGGGCCGATCGGCGCGGCCATTGCCTGCTTCACCGAAACCACCGAGTACGCCAAGCAGCGCGTGCTGTTCGAGCGCCCGATCGCGGCGACGCAAGCCGTGCAGATCAAGCTGGCCGACATGGCGCGACGGATCACGCTGGCGCAACTGCTGTCGTTGCAATTGGGTCGATTGAAAGATGCGGGAAAAATGCAGCCCACCCAAGTCAGTCTGGCGAAGTGGAACAACTGTCGCATGGCGATCGACATCGCACGCGAGTGCCGCGACATCCTCGGTGGCGCCGGCATCACCACCGAACATGGCCCGATCCGTCACGCACTCAATCTCGAATCAGTCATCACCTACGAAGGTACCGAGACCGTGCACCAACTCGTCGTCGGTCGCGAGGTGACGGGCATCAATGCGTTTTAGGGTCTCGATGTCACACGATACCGCGGCGGCAAAATGCGCGCGACGAATGCAACAAAAAGCCCGCACGAATGCGGGCTTTTTCGTTTCTTCCGGTTTGCGCTGAATTGCCCCGGAAAAAGGGATGGTGCCCAGGAAAGGACTCGAACCTTCACGGTTTTACCCGCTAGTACCTGAAACTAGTGCGTCTACCAATTCCGCCACCTGGGCAAGGTGTCGTGCAAGCGCTCGCCTGCAAGGGCCGCGCAAGATACCGCCGCCGGGCGCGGGTGTCAATGTTTCTTGCGCCGCGACCGGGGTGGAATTCGATGCGATCGATTACAACGTGGCTACACCCGCGTGCCGAGAACGACTTCGCGTTTTTTCAATTCGTGCAGCATGGCTTCGCCGGCGAGGCGAAGGTTTCCGGTACGATCGGGCTCGCAGGCTTCGAGCACGCGTGTGAGACAGTCGCGACCGCTGGCATCGTCGTTTTGCTGCAAGCGCTCGATCAGCAATGCGCTGAGCGTGTCGACGTCATGGAAGCGCACGATATCGTCGCGCCCGCGAACGAGCAGGAGCAACGTCGGTTCGGTCGGCGCGTGCGTCGGGCGAAAATCCGGCGCGATGCGGTGCACGGGGAAACGGTACGCCAGCACGCAAGCCAGCGGCGATACTATCGGAATGCCGTGCAGCGGGTCGCCCTGCGGATCGTGCGGTATGGAGGCGAGGTCGGCCTCGTCGAGCGACAATGCCAGTTCCGCCCATTCGTAGTGGGCCAGTTCGAGCAGGAATGGCGGATCGTCGCGCCCCTGTTCTTGTCGGGTTTCCAGCCACGCCAGAAATTCGCGGCCGAACTGGGGAAACAGCGGGGTGCGGCAGCGGTGCTCGCGCAGGAATTCGCGCGTGAGACTTGCCCATTCGTCGTCGTCGTACAGGCTGCGAGCGATCGGAAAATTCGCGGAGATGAAATTTTCCATGTTGGAAAAAACGAGGTCGCGATAGACCCGCATGCGCGCATCGTCGATGTCGATTGGCGCGGAGGCACGTTCGGGGGCGCGCAAATGAGCGGCGAAACGGTGTTGCAAGGCCCGCACGGCAGCGAGATCAGACGGCGCAGTCATGCGGCGGCCTTTGCGAGCGAAAAGTGTGAATGGTTGTTGCCGCAGGCGCGTCGATCGCGCCGCCTTTTGCGAGGTGCGCCTGTTGAATCGCACGAATACGATCGAGTTCACCGAGTAACTCGGTCAGTGGTGGGATGCGGAAATCGCGTTCGAGCAAAGTTGGCTTTGCGCCGCATCGCGTGTAGGCATGATCGAGCAGATCCCATACGGGATCGATCACGGGCGCCGCGTGGCTGTCGACGAGCAGGCCGGGCGCTTCGTTGAAATGCCCGGCGATGTGCAGGCAGGCGATGCGCTCGTGCGGCATTGCATCGATGAATGCTTTCGCGTCGTAGCGATGGTTGACGCTGTTGACGTAGACGTTGTTGACGTCCAGCAGCAAGTCGCAATCGGCGGCCTGCAGCACGGCGCAGGTGAACTCGGCTTCGCTCATCTCGCGGCCGGGCGTGGCGTAGCACGACACGTTTTCGATGGCGATGCGGCACCCGAGGCTGTCTTGCGCGCAACGGATGCGTGCCGCGACGTGGCGCACTGCGGCTTCGGTGTACGGAATCGGCAGCAAGTCGTAGAGGTGACCGTCGTCGGAACAATACGACAAGTGCTCGCTGTAAAAGGCGATGCCGTGTTCGTCGAGCAGGCGACGGATTTGTTGCAGCAGAGTTTCGTCGAGCGGCTCATGGCCGCCGAGCGACAGCGACAGACCGTGGCAGGCGAACGGGAAACGCTCGGTGAACGTACGCAAGGTCTTGCCGAGTTTGCCGCCGACGTGGATCCAGTTTTCCGGTGCGATTTCAAAAAAATCGATGGACCCCGCGTGGGGGGCATCGATGCGGTCGCGAGCCTGGAGCCAGTCCTGCAGCGGCCCGAGCAAGGGCCGCCGCAAACCGAGGCCGGCGCCGCGCAGCACGGCGGGGTGGGGCATTGCGAATCAGCGGTGACTGCCGCAGCCGCCTTCTTTGCCTTTTTTCATGTCGGACGAGCAGGCGCCTTCCTTGCCTTTCTTGTCGGCATTCGCAGTACCTTGCTTGCCCTTGTGCATGTCTTTCGAGCAAGCGCCTTCCTTGCCCTTGGCAGCTTGCGCGTCGGCGATGCACTTGTCTTGCGCGGCCTTGTCGTTCAGGTCGTGGCATTTCACGTTGTTGACGGTGCCGCACTTGCCTTCGCCGCATTTTCCTTCGCCACATTTGCCTTCGTGATCGCCGGCAGTTTGCGCATAGCCCGCCGCCAGCGTGGTCAACTGGAATACGGGGCCGGCTTGCGCGATGTGCGCGAAGGCGAATGCGCCGACAAGGCCGGTGCCGATGGCGAGAGAAAGCGGTTTGATGTTCGAGTTCGACATGATGCGAGTCCTTCGGTAGGCGGAAGCAACGTCCATGGGCGCTGCGGTAACGGCAAGGATATACAACGTGCG
>JAFEFR010000202.1 GCA_018240485.1 Pseudomonadota bacterium | reverse complement strand
GGCAGCCGCGTCTATGTTGCCAACTATGTCGGCGGCACTGTCTCCGTGGTCGATGCAACGACCAACAAAATGATCGCGCAGACTCTTTCGGGAGTCGGCTCGTTGGGTATTTCAGTGGACTCGAATGGCACTTTCGCCTACGTCAACAACTCCGGCTCGAATTCAGTCACGGTTCTGGATCTGGCCACGAATGTTGCCAGTGGGGCGATAAGTGTTGGTTCCTCACCAAATTACGGTGCGGTAACGAGTTCTGCAGGCTTGTCCGTGAACCTCAATCAGCGCGGACTCAACGGCGCCTGGTATAACCCGAGCGCGAGCGGTTTGGGTTTTTACGTCGATTCGCTGCCGGATACGAATGGTCCAGGCAATGGCACCTTGAATGCCGGCTGGTTCACCTACGATGTGACCGCAGCGGGTGGGCAGCGGTGGTATTGGTTGCAGGGTGCAGTGACAAGCACCAATCCCGTCGCCACGTTGACGATTTATACGGGAACAGGGGGCAATTTCAATACGGCTCCACCAGTGTCGGCGGTGGCCGTGGGGCAGGCAACACTGAAATTCGTCGATTGCTTGCACGGTGTGCTGCGCTATTCCTTCAGCGATGGTAGTGGCCGCACGGGTTTCTTTGGCCTGACGCGTCTGACCGGCAATGCGACCTGCACGCCAGCGGGTGATAGCGGCCCCGTCGCTGGCGGCGCGCAATATTCTGGCAGTTGGTACAACCCGAACACGAGCGGACAAGGGTTGGTGTTGACCATTGATCCGACGCAGTCGGCGGGGCCCAGTCTGTACGGCGGTTGGTTCACCTACGCGCCGAATGGCCAGCAGATCGGTGGTGGCGCGAGTCAGAGCTGGTTTGCCCTTCAATCCTCGCAAGTCGGACAAGGTAACACCTATGCGGCCAATATCTATTCGGGTTCAGGTGGTGTGTTCATGGGGGTTGGCGTCAAGCCGACGATAACGAACGTTGGTACGGCGAACGTCGTGTTCACGAGCTGCACCACGATGAGCCTTACCTACAATTTCACCGCGGGCGTGAATCAGGGCTTGAGCGGCACGATGAGCCTTGCGCGACTTGGACCTCCACCCACCGGGTGTCAATGACGACGCGAAAACGGCCGCGCGATGCGGCCGTTTTTTTGTTCGACTTCAGCACGCACTACAACATTTCGGAGGCGTAGTCCGCCAATCGCGAGCGCTCGCCGCGGCGTAGGGTGATGTGCGCGGAATGCTGCCAACCCTTGAAGCGATCGACCGCATAGGTCAGGCCCGACGTCGTTTCGGTCAGATAGGGCGTGTCGATCTGCTCGACGTTGCCCAGGCACACGATCTTCGTGCCCGGGCCGGCGCGCGTGATCAGGGTTTTCATCTGCTTCGAAGTCAGGTTTTGCGCTTCATCGATGATCAGGTAGCGGCTCAGAAACGTGCGGCCGCGCATGAAATTCATAGCGCGGATCTTGATTCGCGATGCAAGCAAGTCGTTCGTGGCGGCGCGGCCCCAGGCGCCGCCTTCCTGCGGGGTGGCGAGCACTTCGAGGTTGTCGGTCAGCGCGCCCATCCAGGGCGTCATTTTTTCTTCTTCGGTGCCCGGCAGAAAGCCGATGTCTTCGCCGACCGAGACCGTCGCGCGGGTCATGATGATTTCGCGATAGCGCTGCTGATCCATCGTCTGGGCGAGGCCGGCTGCGAGCGCGAGCAGGGTTTTGCCGGTGCCTGCCGTGCCGAGCAGAGTGACGAAATCGATGTCCGGATCCATCAGTGCATTGAGCGCGAAATTTTGTTCGCGATTGCGCGCATGGACGCCCCAGACGGCATGCGAACCACGGTAATCATCGATGATCTGGAGCGTCGCCTTGCCGTTGGCGACAGCGGTGACGCGCAGTTCGATTTCGTCCTCGCCGGGCAGATAGACGAATTCCTGGGCAACCCAGTTTTCGTCTTTCTTCAGTTTGATTTCGTAGAGCGCGTGTCCACGCTCGGACCATGAGCGTACCTCGGGGTGTTTTTCCCAGAAGTTCGCCGGGAGCTCGGTGTGGCCCGCGTAAAGCAGGCTGAAATCATCGAGCGCGCGATCATTCTCGTAGTCTTCGGCGACGATGCCGTAGATCGAGGCCTTGATGCGCAGATTGATGTCTTTCGACACCAGCACGATGGGCGTGTCGGGGCGCCGCTCGCGCAGATCGACGATCGAAGCGAGAATCAGGTTGTCCGGCATGCCCTTCTTCTTCGCCGCAGCGCCATTGATTGGCGTGAAGTTCTGCGTCTGGAAGTAAAGGCGGCCTGCTTGCGCTCCGCGTTTGAGTTGAAGCGATTTCGGCAAGCGCAATTCGAGGCCTTGCTCGATCGGTTTGCCACCCGATTGCTCGATCAATTCATTGAGAAAACGACTGACCTGGCGCACGTTGCGCGAAACTTCGGATACGCCTTTCTTGGCCGCATCAAGTTCTTCGAGCACCGTCATTGGCAGAAACACGTCGTGTTCTTCGAAGCGGAACAGAGCAGTCGGATCGTGCATCAGCACGTTGGTGTCGAGCGCGTAGATGCGTTTTCCTCGGGTCATGCGGGATGGGTTCCTGTGGTGCAGTCGAAAAAAGAGGTTTTCATGCAGCAAGTTCGCGCAGCGCTGAGAGAACGGCGTCGGCGTGGCCCTTGACCTTGACGCCGCGCCACTCGCGTTCGAGCTTGCCGTCGGGGCCGATCAAAAACGTCGAGCGCACGATGCCGAGGTGGCGCTTGCCGTAGAGCACCTTTTCGTGAATCACGTCGAAGGCATTGCACCAGATTTCGTCCGGATCGGAAACGAGGTCGAAGTCGATCGCTTGCTTGGACTTGAATCGCGCATGGGATGTCAACGAGTCGCGCGATACGCCGAGCACGACGGCGTTGTGCTTGGCGAAATCCTTCTGCTGGTCGCGGAAATCTTGCGCTTCCAGCGTGCAGCCAGGCGTTGAATCCTTTGGATAAAAGTAGACGACCACGAATTTGCCCTTGAAGTCGCGCAGACGAATCCCGGTGTCATCGTCGATGGCGCCGCGCAGATCGGGAATTTTGTCGCCGGGTTTCATCGTGGCCTCGTCAAAATTTCATCGGATCCATGATCGCATCGAGATTGAGGCCATCGCAGAATTCCAGAAAATCGTCGCGCAGCCCCGCGATATGCGTGTCGGCGGGGATACCGATCGTGACCTGGGCAGAAAACATGTCGGCGCCGGTCTGCATGGCGCGATAGCGCGAAGACTGCAATTGCTCGATGCTGATCTGATGACGTTGGAAAAACTCGGCGATCTGAAAAAGGATGCCCGGTTTTTCGGCGGCGACGACTTCGACGACATAGGGCAAAAGATTTGTCTGCGTCGGTTTCGCTCCCGTGCGCGAGAAACTCAGGCGCAAGCGATCGTCGCGCTCAAGCCGGGACAGGGCCGATTCGAGTTTGGCGATGGCATCCCATGAACCTTGGGCGAGAACGAGCACGGCCACTTCTTGCCCGAGCATCGCCACGCGCGACTCGGCGAGCCCGCAATTGCAATCCGCGATGCGCTTGGCGATGGCAACCAACGGCGACTTGGCTTGCTCGGCAAACGCGCTGATCAACAGATGGTTTTCGTTGGCGGCGGGACGTAGCGCGGGGTCGGTCAAAGCAATGCAGTCCGAATGTTCTCGCGACCATCCGTGATCGCCTGGGTCAACGAGCGGTCGCCGATGACCGCCCTTTCGAGGCGAGGCCGGAACGTGCAGCCCTTTCGCCATCGCAGAGGAGAATACTTGCCATGCCCCATACCCGCAAGTAACATCGCCCGACCTCCGAGTTTGGTTACGCATCGAGCCTGTCTTGAAGAATATCGTTGGCAGCATCTGCGCCCTCGCAACGCCGTTTCGCGGAGGCGCGGTCGATTTCGATGCGTTTGCCAAGTTGATCGATTTCCAGATCGAAGGCGGCACTCAAGGGCTGGTCGTTGCAGGTTCCACCGGTGAAGCGCATGCACTCGATCAGGCCGAGTACGATCAGCTGCTGCGCCGCGCGGTCGCGCGGGCAGGCGGGCGGGCAACGATACTGGCCGGTACCGGGACGGCAAACACCCGCAAGACCATCGAACTGACCCGGCGTGCGCAAGGGCTCGGCGCCGACGCGGCACTGGTGGTCGCCCCGTATTACGTCCGCCCTACGCAGGAAGGGCTGTTGCGGCACTTCGTCGAAGTAGCCGATCACGGCGGCTTGCCTGTCGTTCTCTACAACGTCCCCGGTCGTACCGGATGCGATTTGCAACCGGAAACCACGGCCAAACTGGCCACGCACGACAGTATCGTCGGGATCAAGGAGGCGATCGGCGATGCCGAGCGCGTCCGTGCCCTTGCGCAATTGAAAGGTCCGGGTTTCGTCTTTCTCAGTGGCGACGATCCGACCGCGATGTCGGCGATGCTGGCCGGTGCGGGGGGGGTGGTTTCGGTAGCCAACAATGTCGCGCCGGGCCCATTGCGCGCCTTGTGCGACGCGGCGCGCACGGGCGATCGCGCGGGCGCGCAGGCCTTGCATGAAGCCTTGCTGCCCCTGTTCGATTTCCTGGGCACCGAGCCGAATCCCATTCCGGTCAAATGGGCGCTCGCCCGACTCGGACTGGGTACCGGCGAATTGCGTCTGCCGCTGACGGCATTTTCCTGCGCCTATCACGCACAGGCAGCCCGTGTGCTCGACGACGTCGTGCGACTGGCCGCGTCGATTCAGCCGCCGCACAGCAGCGCGGCTTAAACTTCTCCTTTCCCTTTTCAGGAAGCAACCGTGAAGCGCCATTTTTTCCTCCGTGTTTCCGCTCCGACGCTGATCGTTGCCGCCGCGCTGTTGAGTGGTTGCAGCTGGTTTCATCGTGATCGCGTCGACTATTACAAGGGCACGCAGGAGAGTCGTCCGCTGGAAGTGCCGCCGGATCTGGATTCGCAGTCGACAACGCGCAGCCTCGTGGTACCGGGCGCACCGTCCGCCTCGCCGGAAAACGTTTCCAACAGCGCTGGCGTCACACCACCGAGCGTTGCTGGCGGCGCCTCCGATTTGCACGTTGCCGACTCGGTCGAAAACACCTACCAACGCGTCGGGCTGGCGCTTGAACGTGCGCAGTTGGGCAAGGTCGCCAGCAAAGATGATGCGGCGCACAGCTACGCCTACGATTTCGACGGTGCCGTCGTCGTGCAACCTGCGGCGCAAGCGCACCATTGGTACTCGCGCGTCCTGCATCCGTTTGGGGGCGACAAGGCCAAGGCACAAAACGTGAAGGCATCGCTGCGCGTGAATGTGAGCGAGGAGGCCGGTGGTTCGCGCGTCGAGGTCGTGTCCACGCCGGGCGACAAAGCGGCTGAAACGGCTGCCCAGCAGTTGCTTGCCACGCTGCGCGAGCGTTTGTCCTGAAAAATCAGATATTGGCTGCGTACCGGTTTCGCATCGGTACGCAAGCGATTTGCGTAGACCAACGTCCGGGCGGCCGAACTGTCAACGCTCCAGCAGCGGGAGTTTGTCCGGTTTGCCGTCCCATTCCTTGGCGTCGGCGGGTGCGTCCTTGCGAACGGTGAGCACGGGCCACGATTTTGCCAGTTCGGCGTTGAGTGCGATGAAATGCTCCTGGCCCGCAGGCACGTCGTCCTCCGGATAGATTGCATTGGCCGGACACTCCGGCTCGCACAAAGTGCAGTCGATGCATTCTTCCGGATCGATCACGAGAAAATTCGGACCTTCATGGAAGCAGTCCACCGGACACACTTCCACGCAGTCGGTGTACTTGCACTTGATGCAGTTTTCGGTGACGACGAAGGGCATGATTGGCTGGATTCGACGGAACGAAGGTACCCGGCAAACCGCACGGATGGCTGCGGTTGGTTGCGAGGCAGAAGTGGCGCTCCCAAGGGGATTCGAACCCCTGTTTAGGCCTTGAGAGGGCCCCGTCCTAGGCCTCTAGACGATGGGAGCGGATTGGGTATATGCCGCAAGCGCGCTAGTATAGCGGTTTGGTCGGTCGCAACAAAGCGGCATCGGCTGCCCGTTCGACGAATAACAACAACGAATGATCGATACTTCCACTTCTGCTGCAGGCGCCTCCGTACCCGTGAGCTTGCGCATCATTCCGCGCGAGCAGCACACGATTTCACGCAAGAACATTTCCGCGGGCGCGTTGCGCGTGCTCTATCGGCTCAACGAAGCGGGGTTTTCTGCCTTCCTCGTCGGCGGTGCGGTGCGCGACTTGCTGCTTGGCGGGCGACCCAAGGATTTCGACGTCGCCACGAATGCCACGCCGGAAGACGTCAAGCGTCTGTTTCGCAATTGCCGTCTGATCGGGCGGCGCTTTCGCCTCGCGCATGTCGTGTTCGGCAACGAAATCGTCGAGGTGGCCACGTTTCGGGGATCCAGCGATGACGGCAGTGGCGATCGCCACGTCGTCGACGGACGCATCGTGCGCGACAACGTCTACGGCACGATCGAGGAAGATGCGGTGCGCCGCGACTTCACCGTCAACGCGCTCTACTACGACATCGCCGATTTCTCCGTGCGCGATTACGTCGGCGGCTACGAAGATCTGCTGCGGCGCGAATTGCGGTTGATTGGCGATCCGGTGCAACGCTATCGTGAAGATCCGGTACGCATGCTGCGCGCGGTCCGCCTCGCCGCCAAGCTCGAATTCGCGATTGCCCCCGAAGCGCGCGCCCCGTTCGATGCGCTCGGTGAACTGCTGTTGCAAGCGCCGCCGGCACGCTTGTTCGATGAATCGCTGAAGATGTTCATGGCCGGCAATGG
>JAFEFR010000201.1 GCA_018240485.1 Pseudomonadota bacterium | reverse complement strand
GCGATGGCTTCCAGCAGGCGGCGAAGGGCAAGACCACGCAGCAGGTCGCGTTTATCGACTCGAACGGAAGGAGCTATTCGACTCCAGCCCATACTCTTCCCTCTGCGCGAGGTAACGGCGAGCCGCTGACCGGCCGCTTCACGCCCGCCGCCGGCGCACGCTTCGATGCGGTGGCGATGGCCGAGGCGGCGACGCGGCTCGTGCTCGCCTCCGATTTCGGCTATGGCTTCGTCACCAAGTTCGAGGCGCTGCTCGCGAACAAGAAAGCCGGCAAGCAGATCATCAACCTCGATGAAGAGGCGCATGTGCTCGCGCCGGCGTACGTGAGCGATCCCGCACGCGACCGCATCGCGGTGGCGACCAACCTCGGCCACTTCCTCATGTTCTCGGTCGCCGAACTGCCCGAGCTCGACAACGGCGGCAAGGGCAACAAACTCATCGAAATTCCGAAAGCGAAGCTCGGCGAAGGGGAGCGCGTCGCCGGCATCGCCGTCGTCAGCGAAGGCTCGGGCGAAGTCACCGTCTACGCCGGCCAGCGCAAACTGATCCTCAAGTGGGCCGACCTCGTCGAATACAATGGCAACCGCGCCCAGCGCGGCGCCAGTCTGCCGCGCGGCTTCCAGCGTGTGGAGCGGATCGAGACGACGGGGTAATTGCGTCGTATCCGCTCAACGTGAGTTTGCCGTACCATCGCGCTTTTCCCCAGCACGATCCCGCCCATGCTGCTTCGAATCCTGCGTCGCCTGCTTCTCACCCTGATCGTCTTGCTGGTCTTCATCGTTATCGGCGTCTGGCTGATGGTGCGCGCAAGCCTGCCGCAACTCGACGGCCACGTCGCCACCGCGCGCTTCAGTGCAAGCATTGAGCGCGATGCCGTCGGCACGACGACAATCCATGGCCCGGATCGGGTCAGCGTGTCCTACGCGCTCGGCTACGTGCATGGGCAAGAGCGTTTTTTCGCGATGGACTTGATGCGCCGCGCCGCAGCGGGCGAGTTGTCGGAGATCGTCGGCAAGGCAACATTGAAAATGGACAAGCAGCGTCGTGCATTTCGCATGCGCGCGCGTGCCGAGCAATTGCTGGCCACCCTGCCCGCAGAGCAACATGCCGATGTGCTCGCCTATCGCGACGGAGTCAACGACGGCCTCGCCGCGCTCACATCGCGACCGTGGGAATACTGGCTGCTCGGCACGACGCCGAAGCCGTGGAGCGAGGCCGACTGCATTCTCGTGCTCGATGCGATGTTCTTCGACCTCAACGACTCGACCAACGCACGCGAACTGGCGCTGGCGAAAATGAAAGCGGCCTTGCCCGACAGCGTGTTCCATTTTCTGCACGACGGTGCCGGCCCGTGGGACGCGCCACTGACGGGTGCGTCGCCACCACTGCCGGCACTGCCGCCGCAGAGCGATATCGATCTGCGCAAAGTGGATGCGAAACTGCTTCGCTCGGCCATGCGCGATACCGCTCGCGAATCCATCGAGCCGCTGCCCACGACAGCGTCTGCACCGGATTTTTCATCCGCCCTCGCCGCGCTGTCGATCGGCACCGACGCAGCCGCGCCCCGCATTCTTTCCGCTTTGCGTTCGGGAACCGATACGGATGTCGTCGGCAGCAACAACTTTGCCGTCGGCGGATCGCTCACCGCCACCGGCGCGGCGATGGTCGCCAACGACATGCACCTGGGGCTGCGCGTGCCGAATATCTGGTTTCGCGCGCGTTTGCAGTACCCCAACCCGCGCCATGCCGGGGAAAACGTCGATTTGATCGGCGTCACGTTGCCCGGCATCCCTGCGTTGGTCGCCGGCAGCAATCGGCACATCGCCTGGGCATTCACCAACAGCTATGGCGACTGGCTCGATTGGGTGCGCGTCGTTGCCGATCCCGGCGACAAAAACCGCTACCTCACCGCCGATGGTGCGCAACCCATCGCGACCCACGATGAAGTCATCGCGGTTCACGGCGCCGCCGATGAACACCTGAGTGTACGCGACACACAGTGGGGCCCGATCCTTGCCGACGACGTCGACGGCACCCCGCTCGCCCTGGCGTGGACGGCGCTGCAAGCGGGCGGCATCAATATCGACCTGCTCAAACTCGATACGGCGGAAACGGTCGACGAGGGCTTCGTCATCGCCAACAGCGCCGGCATGCCCGCGCAAAACTTCGTCGTCGGCGACCGACATGGCGACATCGGCTGGACCATCGCCGGGCGTATTCCGCGCCGGGGAAACTGCGATGCCCAACTGCCCTGCGACTGGAGCGTGGCCGGCAATGGCTGGAATGGCTGGCTCGATCCCGCCGAATATCCGCATGTGAAAAACCCGTCGAATGCGCGGCTGTGGACGGCCAATTCGCGCACGCTCGATCTTGCCTCGCCCGACTACGCCCGCGTGGGCGACGGCGGCTTCGATCTCGGCGCGCGCCAGCAGCAGATCCGCGACGACTTGCTCGCGAAGTCGCAACTGGCGCCGGCGGATTTTCTCGCCATCCAGCTCGACGATCGCGCCTTGTTCCTCAAACCGTGGCACGAACGACTGCGCGACACGCTTGCGCACGCCGACGCGCCCGAACTCGCCGACATGAAAAAGTATACGGAAGACTGGAACGAACGCGCCGACCCGGATTCCGTCGGCTATCGCCTCGCGCGTGCGTTCCGCATCGAAGTCGTCGATACCGTACTCGATGGCTTTGCCGCTGCCGTGCGCGCGAAATTCTCTGGCTTCGCGTTCCCCGCGCATCTTCAGGGCGAACACCAGGTCGAAGCGATCCTCGCTGCGCGCCCGCCGTATCTGCTGCCGCCCGGCTACGCCGACTGGGACGACTTGCTGCGCCAATGCGCGCAGCGCGTTGCCGCCAAATTTGCCGCGCGCCCCGGCGGCCTTGCCGCACGCACCTGGGGCGAAGTGACGGCGACGCATATCGATCATCCGCTCAGTGCGGCGGTACCGCTGCTTGGCAAGTTCATCGACATGCCCAGCGAGCGCTTGCCCGGCGATGCCAACATGCCGCGCGTGCAAGGCGCGGCCTTCGGCGCGAGCGAGCGCTTCGGCGTGCAACCCGGGCATGAGGAGAACGGTTACTTCCACATGCCCGGTGGCCAAAGCGGCAACCCGCTGTCGCCGTTCTACGGCGCCGGCCACGAAGACTGGGCGCAAGGCAAACCCACGCCGTTCCTGCCGGGCGAGACGAAATACCGGCTGACGCTACGGCAATAACCGTTCGGCGATGCGCCGGTACAACGCCGGGAGTTTTTCCAGATCGTCCAGCGCCACATGCTCATCGATCTTGTGGATCGACGCATTGATCGGGCCGAGTTCGACCACCTCGGCACCGAGCGGCGCGATGAAACGCCCATCCGAGGTACCCCCGCCGGTATTCGCTACCGGCACGATGGCGCAAATTTCTTCGATCGCGGTGCGCGCCGCGCGCCGCAACGCGCCGTCGCGGGTGAGGAACGGTTCGCCCGACAACTCCCAGGCGATCTCGAAATCGAGGCCATGTCGATGCAGCAGCGCTTCGGTCCGTTCGCGCAATGCGCCTGCGCTGCTCTCGGTGCAGAACCGAAAATTGAAATCGACTTTGAGTGAACCCGGCACGACATTGAGCGCCCCGGTGCCCGCATGAATGTTCGAGATTTGCATCGACGTCGGCGGAAACTCGTCGTTGCCCGCATCCCATTTCGTCGCCGCGAGGTCGGCCAGCGCGGACGCGGCGAGGTGAATCGGATTCTTCACCTTGTCCGGATAGGCGACATGGCCTTGCACGCCACGCACGGTCAAATGCGCGGACAGCGAACCGCGCCGCCCTACGCGCATCACGTCGCCGAAGGTCGTTGCGGATGATGGTTCGCCGACCACGCACCAGTCGATGCGTTGACCGCGGCGGCGGAATTCTTCCACCACGCGACGCACGCCGTCTACATTGGTCGGGCCTTCCTCGTCGCTGGTGACCAGCAGCGCAATCGTACCCTTGTGCGTCGGGCGCTCGCGCACGAACGCTTCGAGTGCGAGCGTCATCGCGGCCACGCCGCTTTTCATGTCGGCCGCACCGCGGCCGTAGAGCTGGCCATCGCGCACGGTTGGCTCGAACGGCGGACTCGTCCACTGTTCCAGCGGCCCCGGCGGCACCACGTCGGTATGGCCGAGAAACGCCAGCACCGGCCCCTCGTGGCCATGCGTCGCCCAAAGATTGTCCACCGCGCCGTAACGCAAATGCTCGATGGCGAAGCCCGCCCGCGCAAGACGCCCGGCGAGCAACGCCTGACAACCCTGGTCGTCCGGCGTGACCGAGGGGCGCCGCATGAGGTCGATGGTGAGGTCGAGTATTGCGCTCATGCGGCGAAACGCTGCGTTCACGCCTTCTCGGTACAGCCACGGCTGACCGGGCCATCGCGCACGACGACGGGGCGACGCACGAGCGCGGGATATTCGCGAAT
>JAFEFR010000200.1 GCA_018240485.1 Pseudomonadota bacterium | reverse complement strand
GCGATCACGACGTGATCGGCCTTGCACTTCGCAACGCCCGCGGCAACGGTCCCGACACCGACTTCGGATACCAACTTCACCGAAATCGATGCCTGCGGATTGCAGTTTTTCAAATCGTGGATGAGTTGCGCCAAATCCTCGATGGAATAAATATCGTGGTGCGGCGGCGGCGAGATCAGACCCACGCCCGGCACCGAGTAGCGCAGTTCGGCGATGTACTCGGAAACTTTGTGCCCGGGCAACTGGCCACCTTCGCCGGGCTTCGCGCCTTGCGATATCTTGATCTGAATCTGATCGGCGGAGATGAGATAGGCCGCCGTGACGCCGAACCGCGCCGAGGCGACTTGCTTGATGCGTGAGCGCAGCGAATCGCCGGCCTTGAGGGTGAGATCGCGCTCGATGCGATCCTTGCCGATGATGCCGGCGAGGGTGTCGCCGTCCTTGATCGCAATGCCCTTGAGTTCGTTGCGATAGCGCGCGGGATCTTCGCCGCCCTCGCCGGTGTTGCTCTTGCCGCCGATGCGGTTCATCGCCACAGCAAGCGTGGTGTGCGCCTCGGTGGAAATCGAGCCGAGCGACATGGCGCCGGTGGCGAAGCGCTTGACGATTTCCTTTGCCGGTTCGACGTCGTCGAGTGCAATGGCAGTCCGCGGGTCGATGCGAAACTCGAACAGTCCGCGCAGGGTCATGTGACGGCGGCTCTGATCGTTGATCAACGCCGCGTATTCGGCATAAGTGCTGGCGTTGTTGGCGCGCGTGGCGTGTTGCAATTTGGCGATGGCGTCGGGCGTCCACAAGTGCTCTTCGCCGCGCACGCGCCAGGCGTAGTCGCCGCCGTCGGCCAACGCATCGCTCAAAACCGGATCGCCGCCGTAGGCTGCGGCGTGTTGGCGCAGCGCTTCTTCGGCAACTTCGAACAAACCAATACCCTCGACATTGCTTGGCGTACCGGTGAAATACGCGCTGACCAATTCGCGACTGAGGCCGACGGCTTCGAAAATCTGCGCGCCGGTGTAGGACATGTACGTGCTGATGCCCATCTTGGACATCACCTTTTGCAAACCCTTGTCGATCGCCTTGATGTAGTTGGCGATGGCCTTCTCGACGGTGACGCCGCCGGGCGCCTTGGCATGGTGCGCGGCCAG
>JAFEFR010000001.1 GCA_018240485.1 Pseudomonadota bacterium | reverse complement strand
GCCAACGTGCGTCTCTACAACCATGACGCGATCGAGATTCTGCGCAATGCGATCGCGCCGGAATCGCTGGCCGAAGCGCGCATCTATTTCCCCGACCCGTGGCCGAAGAAACGCCAGCAGAAACGCCGCTTGATCCAACCCGATTTCGCGGCCTTGCTCGCAAGCCGCGTCGCGCGCGGCGGGCGCTTGCATTTGGCCACCGACTGGGCCGACTATGCAACGCATATGCTCGAAGTACTCGACGCCGCGCCCGACTGGCGCAACGTCGCTGGCAAAGGCCAAGGCGTACCGCGCCCCGACTGGCGCATCGAAACACATTTCGAGAAACGCGGTTTGCGCCTGGGCCACGGCGTATGGGATTTCATCTACGAACGAATCTGAAATACAAACGGCGACACAAAGCACGACGCTTTTGATTTTGATTTTTTGCTTTTGATTTCGGGTCCCCGTTTGCCGCGGCGAGGGCATGACGGAAAAGCCCGCAGGGTCGCGCGCACGACGCGCGCGAGTTCGTTGCACGCGCAGGGACGGGCGTTCAACGAACCCCGGCATGACCTCGCGGACTCGCAGCGAAGCGGCGAGCGCGGCATCCGGGGTGTGTTCTCTTTGGTTACTTTCTCTTGCACAAGCAAGAGAAAGTGACCCGCTCGCGGGAAGCGAGCGGAAAGCCGAACGGACGCGGGTTAAAAGAATCAGAAGCCAAAACAAAGGCTGGATTCCAGCTTTCGCTGGAATGTGGATTCCAGCCTTCGCTGGAATGACGAGCCGAAGAAAGAACTGGATTCCCGCCTGCGCGGGAATGACGAGCAAAGGAAGAACGAGCGCAGCGCCCGATGCGATGAACCAAGGACTCCTCCTCACTCACGACATGATGCTCGTGTTTGGCCTTCTGGCCTTCACCGTGCTCATGCTCGTACTCGAATGGATACGCGGGGATCTGATCGCCCTGCTCGTCATCGTCGTGATCGGCATCACGCGCCTGGTGCCGGTCGAGCAGTTGTTCGACGGCTTCGCCGGCAATGCCGTGATCTCGTTGCTCGGCGTGATGATCATGGGTGCAGGCCTCGATCGCACCGGCGTGCTCAACAAGGCGGCCTCGTTCATTCTGCGTCTGGCGCGCGGCGCCGAATGGCGTTTGAGTTTCGCCATCAACGCGATGGTCGGCGGGCTTTCCTCGATCCTGCAAAGTCAGGCGCTCGCCGCATTGTTCTTGCCGGTGGTCAGTCGCATCAGTTCGCGCACCGGCGTGCCGCTGTCGCGATTGTTGTTGCCGATGGCGTTCTGCATCCTCTGCGGAACGAACATGACCATGGTCTCGAATTCGCCGCTGATCATGCTCAACGATTTGATCGCCAGCGCGAATCGCAACCTGCCTCAAGGGGCGCAGACGATCGCGCCGTTCTCGCTGTTTTCGATCGCGCCGGTCGGCATTCCGCTGCTCCTCGCCGGTCTCGCCTATTTCGCCCTGTTGACGCGCCGGCTGCTGCCGGCGGATGAGGAAAGCCAAGGCGTGACGCCGGGCCGCACCGAAACCTATTTCGCCGAAACCTACGGCATTTCCGGCGAAGTATTCGAATTGACCGTGACCGCAGAAAGCCCGCTGGTCGGCATGAGCGTGCTCGAAACCGAAGCCCTGCGCGGCGCGCCGCTGATTCTCGCGATCAAGAACGGCGACGAGGTGCGCCTCGCGCCGCCGGCCGATACGATGATCTGGGTCGGCACCGTGCTCGGCGCGCTCGGCAAGCGCGCCGACATCGACGACTTCGCCAACCTCAACCTGCTGCTCGCGCAACCTCGCCTGCGCTGGTTCCGTGACATGTTCAACCCCACTCGCGCGGGCATCGCCGAGGCGGTTGTGCCGCCCAACTCCACTTTCGTCAAGCAGACGGTCGGCAATCTGCGCCTGCGCAAGCGCTACGGCATCAGTGTGCTCGCGGTCAATCGCGGCGAGGTCATTTTTCGCGAAGACGTGCGCGGCATCGCGCTACGTGCGGGCGACACGCTGGTGTTGCACGGGTTGTGGCGCGATCTGGCCGTCGCCGCCGAGGATCACGATTTCGTCGTCGTGACCGACTATCCCAAAGAAGAAGCGCGGCCGAGCAAGATCTGGCACGCCGTCGCATTTTTCGCGCTGGCCATGGGCCTGGGTCTGTTCACCGACCTGAAATTGTCGATCGCGATGCTGACCGGCGCAGTTGGCATGCTGTTGTCCGGCGTGCTGAAAATGGAAGAGGCTTACGAGGCGATCAATTGGAAGACGATCTTCCTGCTCGCCTGCCTGATTCCGCTCGGCTGGGCGATGGATTCCACCGGCGCCGCCGCCTGGCTCGCGCAGGAGACGCTCGTATACCTGCACGGCTGGCCACCATGGGCGTTGCAGGCGGTGATCGCGATCCTCACGTTGTTCTTCGCCCAGATCGTTTCCAACGTTGGCGCCACGGTGATGATGGTGCCGATGGCGATCAACATCGCGCTCGCCTCCAACGGCAATCCGGCCGTCTATGCGCTGATCGTCGCCATCTCGACCTCAAACAGCTTTCTCATCGCCAGCGCCAATCCGGTACTCACCCTGATCGCCGGCCCCGGCGGCTATCGCGCGCGAGACTTCCTGCGTGTCGGCCTGCCGTTGACGGCCGTGATGCTCGTGACGATGCTGGTCGCGGTAAATCTCGCTTTCCGCTGAGCGCGGGAACCTTCTTTCAAGGCATGGGCGTCAGCCAGCGTTCGCTCACGCACTCCGCCGCCCAGCCGCGTCGAAACGCGCGCCGATCGATGGCACGAAATACGCGATCGCCAGAATCGCTCCATCGAGCATGCTTGCCAATTCACGCAGAGTCCCGCCCACTACCGATGACAAATCGTAGTCGTAAGGCGACGGTGTGCAGATCACCACCCCCAACCCAAGGATCGGCAGCACAAGACTCCACGTTCGCGCCCACGACTTGAACCGGTACAGCCCGACCAGGGCAACCAGACTGGCCACGCCAAAAATCGCGTACAGCACGACGGCCCACGTTGGAAACTGGGCCATCGCCTGCGCCACCTGTTTTTCGTGCGCTTCGCGCAGGACATCGGGAATCCGTGCGGCAAGGAATTTGTCCGCGACGGCGCCGATCAAATTCAATGCAACACTCGTCAAAACAAGCTGGCGAAAGCGTCGTGAAGAGATCGTCATGCCGCCCCTTTGTCCAAAGCTCCATGTATCGATGAGTGACCGCTTGCCGCGCATCAATCTATGGCTTCATCGGTTAAAAAAACCTGTCCGGCTTCGATTTTGACCGCCACGGCGGCCAGGTGCGTGCCGCGACACGGCCCCGACACGCATTCGCCGGTGGCGAGATGAAACATCGCCCCGTGTGCCGCGCAAATCACTTGACCGTCTTCGATGAGGAATTGATTCGGCGCCCAATCCAGCCGCCGACCGGCGTGCGGGCAAACGTTGCGGTAAGCGCGCACCTCGTCACCGTGACGGGTTACCATCAGCGAATCGCGAAGCCCGTCACGTTCGTCGATCAGGCCGACTTCGATTGCGCCATCGTTCGGGATATCATCGACATGGCATAACGTTTTCGTAACAGCCATCGGTATCTAATTGCCCTGACAAACGGTATCGGGGGGATGCCCAAGTAGCTCATTCTGCCATGGAGCGTCCTGCACATGTTTTACTGGCGCTGGTTCAACCGCCCCCGTCACCCCTTGGCTCGCGTATTGATCGGCGCGCTCGGCGTGGTGTTGTTGGTTGGCGTGCTCGCCTTGGGATTTCTGGCCTTGGTCGCCTTCGCCGTGATCGGCGCCATCGTGGCGCTCGCTCGCGCGTTCCTGCACACGCAGACGGCGCGCCCGGTGCCGCCGCAGCAACCGAACGTGATCGAGGGTGAATTCGTCGTCTTGCCGAATCGCACCGCGACAGTCAAACACTGAGCGGGCACGGCCTCCTCATTTTCCATCGGCGGCACTCGCCGACGCTGCACAAGCGGCGCTGTTGTCGCGCGGTCCGCATCGCTAGAATCCGGCGATGAACGACTCCCCCGCTGGTTCACTCGTCGCCACGCCCTCTCCGCAATTTCGGGTACTGTTCGCCCTGATCGGCGTCTATGTCATCTGGGGCTCGACCTACTACGGTTTGCGCGTCGCGCTCGAAGGGTTCCCTCCCTTTGCGTTGGCGGCGATCCGGTTCGTCATCGCCGGCGGCCTTCTGTTCGCGTTCCTGCTTTGGCGCGGCGAAAGAATGCCAACCCCACGGCAATGGCTCAACTGCCTCGTCACCGGCACGCTGCTGCTCGGGGTCGGCAACGGCGGCGTTTGCTATGCCGAACAAACCGTCGCCTCGGGCATCGCCGCGGTCGCGGTGGCCAGCGCCGCGTTGTTCATGGCGATCTTCGCAGGCATCTACGGCCAATGGCCGAATCGGATGGAATGGCTCGGCCTTGTCATCGGTTTCGTCGGCATCGTGGTACTCAACCTCGGCGGCGAACTGCGCGGCTCGCCGGCGGGCGCGATCGCACTCGTCGTCTCGCCAATCGCCTGGGCGTTCGGCTCGATTTGGAGCAAGCATCAGGCCATGCCCGAGCCGATGATGAGTGCCGCCGCACAAATGCTGGCCAGCTGCGTACCGCTCGTCATTGTCTCGCTCGCCAGCGGCGAACACTTCCAGGCAATGCCGGGCACAGCGGCAATGGCGGCAATGGCTTACCTCATCGTGTTCGGCTCGCTGTTCGGCTTCAGCGCCTACATCTACGTGCTGCACCACGCACGTGCAACGCTCGCTTCGAGCTACTCCTACGTCAATCCCCCGGTCGCCGTACTGGTCGGTGTGCTGCTCGGCGGTGAAGCCGTGTCGCGACTCGACATCATCGGTACAGTCATCATCGTCATCGGTGTCGCCGCCATTACCCTGGCCAAAGCACGCAACTGACTCGACGCCGATTTCGGTCGCTGCGCTGACATCGACTCCATCGACGTGATGGACAGACTCATCATCGGCCACAACGCGGGTATTTGCGGCCAACCGACGCCATTCCGTCACTTTTTTCGGCGTTCGGCCTAGTCGACTCGATGCGCTTCGTGTTGAATGGCGACGATTCCACGTGTGATGCCTGCATGCTTCGCTTCTTCCTTCGTCTTTTTCCCCTGCTGGCGCTGGCTGGCTGCGGCAGCGGTTTGCCGCCGCCCAGCGCTTCGAGCGTTTCGTCGCCGCCCGCCGCCGTTGCCGCGATCTACGCGCGGGCGTGCAAGAACTGCCACGCCGTTGCCGGCACCGGCGCGCCGCAGACCGGCGATCGCGCGGCGTGGGCGCCACGCCTGGCCCAGGGCGATGCGGTGCTGATCGAACACAGCTTCAACGGATACAAGGGCATGCCGCCGATGGGCGCGTGCATGGATTGCACGGAGGCGCAGTATCGCTCCCTGATCGAATACATGGCCGGCGCGCCTCTGCCGAAAAAGTGAGCAAAAAGATCATGACATTGAACCGACGCGAATGGCTCAAGGCTGCGGGTTTGATCGGCGCCGCGGCGGCCTTGCCGGGCGCTTTGCGCGCGCAGGCGCGCGAACGCGTCGTGGTCTGGCGCAATTGGTCCGGCGCGCAAAGTTGCATCCCGTCCGCCCGCCTCGCGCCGGCGAACGAGGAACAACTCATCGCGGCCGTGCGTGAAGCCAGCTCGATCCGCGCGGTCGGCTCCGGTCACTCGTTCTCCGCGCTGGTGCCCACCGACGGCACTCTGCTCTCGCTCGGCAATTTGTCGGGCATCATCTCGCACGATGCGCAGAAGCTGCAGGCGGAAATCTGGGCCGGCACGCCGATGTCGCAGCTCGGCGAGCCGTTGAAGCAGGTCGGTCAGGCCCTGCCGAACATGGCCGACATCGACTACCAGACCCTGGCCGGCGCGATCGCCACGTCCACGCACGGCACCGGCGTC
>JAFEFR010000019.1 GCA_018240485.1 Pseudomonadota bacterium | reverse complement strand
TTTGCGCAGTTTTTCGTCCTCGCTCGTCAACCACGCGACCTGGATCACACGGCGCTCGCCTTCATGCGGCAAATGGCCATGAAATGAATTTTCGGCACGACGAAAAGCGACGAAGTTGCCGAATATCGGTTTGATTTCCGGCGAGATCAGCGCATCGATGTCGTCGATGCGCTGCAAGAAACGCAGGCAGCCTTCGCTCGTGTCGGGCCAGTCCGGATTGAGATAGAGCAACGCGGTGGCGACTTTCGAGCGGCTGTCGGTATGAATCGTGCCATGTCGCTTGTTGAGATAACGGCACAGCGTGACCAGGGTCGGATATTGGCCGAGGTCGTCGATTTCCAAACGCGCACCGACGGCGCTGGCGACGGCGGGGTCGGTGAGTTGAGCGATCACGGCATTGATGCTGGGCCCGCATTCGTTCGCGTCGTAGGGAAAGAAACCGGCGCTCGCGTACTTCGGAAAATCGCGATCGAGGTCGGCGGCAGCCTCTGCCGGCAATTGCGCGTGCGCCACGAGAAAGTGAAATGGCGTTGAGCACACCAGGGTGTCGGCGTGCTCAAGACGCAGCGGATCGAACAATCGGGTCGACGTGGGTGGGGGAGGGATGACTGACATGCGTGTGACTCCCATCGATGGGGTGGAATTCTAGCGTCGGCAAGGCGAAGAATCTCTCGATTTGTCTCATGTTGCGATGGACATGGCCCCCTGCGCGCCGGTATCATTCGCACTCGCCAGCCACCCTTCGCCCCGGCCCCGAGTTCGCTCAGGTTCGCGGGCAGCGCTGCATCCAGGGGTGGCATGGATTTTCGCGCGCAATGTCGTTCGCGGAAATCAGGAAGCAGCCGTTTCGGACTGCATTTTTCACTACTCGGGCGACCTTCACGCATGACTTCAGCCATTCTTGCCCTCGCCGACGGCACGATCTTTCGCGGCTCCGCCATCGGCACCACCGGCGAGAGCGTCGGCGAGGTAGTGTTCAACACCGCGATGACGGGTTATCAGGAAATCCTGACCGACCCCTCCTACGCGCGCCAGATCGTCACTCTGACCTATCCGCACATCGGCAACACCGGCATCAATGCCGTCGATGAAGAATCCGCCAAGGTGCAGGCCGCCGGCCTCGTCATTCGCGACCTGCCGCGTCTGGCCAGCAATTGGCGCTCAACCGAATCGCTCGATGCCTATCTGCGCCGCCAGAATATCGTCGCCATCGCCGATGTCGACACGCGCGCGCTGACACGACGGCTGCGCGACACCGGCGCGCAAAGCGGCTGCATCCTCGCCGGCGACGACGCATCGGCGGAAAAAGCGCTGGCCGCGGCGCGTGCGTTTCCCGGGCTGGGCGGCATGGATCTCGCCAAGGTCGTTACTACACCCAAATCGTATTCATTCGATGCGGGCAGCTACGATCTCGATCGGCAGGCGTTCGCAGCGCCCGCCAAGAAATTCCATGTCGTCGCCTATGACTTCGGGGTGAAGAAAAACATCCTGCGCATGCTCACCGACCGCGGTTGTGCGCTCACGGTCGTGCCGGCGCAGACGCCGATCGCCGAGGCGCTGGCGTTGAAGCCCGACGGCGTGTTTTTGTCCAACGGCCCGGGCGATCCCGAGCCCTGCGATTACGCCATCGCCGCCGCGCGCGAAGTCATCGCGCGCAAGATTCCCTTGTTCGGCATTTGCCTCGGCCATCAGATCATGGGCCTCGCCGTCGGCGCGAAAACGCTGAAGATGAAATTCGGCCATCACGGCGCGAACCATCCAGTGAAGGATCACGACGATGGCCGCGTGCTCGTCACCTCGCAAAACCACGGCTTCGCCGTCGATCCGGCGACGCTGCCCGCGAACACGCGCGTGACCCACACCTCGCTGTTCGACGGCTCGCTGCAAGGCTTCGCCCTGACCGACGCACCGGCGTTTTGTTTCCAGGGCCACCCGGAAGCAAGTCCCGGCCCGCACGATATCGGCTATTTGTTCGATCGCTTCGTGGCGTCGATGCAGTCTGCGAAAGGAAACTGATCCCATGCCAAAGCGCAACGACATAACAAGCATCCTCGTCATCGGCGCCGGCCCGATC
>JAFEFR010000199.1 GCA_018240485.1 Pseudomonadota bacterium | reverse complement strand
GGAACTCGAAGCGCGCCTTCGGTAGTGCGTTGTCCGGCATCTGGGGACCGAGTGTAGCTTTCGCTGGTTGGGCTGCGTGGGCTGCGATCTTGTAGGTGACAATGCCGTCGCGCACGTCCTGCTTGTTCGGCAGGCCCAGGTGTTCCTTCGGCGTGACGTAGCACAGCATCGCCGTGCCGTACCAGCCGATCATCGCGGCACCAATGGCGCTGGTGATGTGGTCGTAGCCCGGCGCGATGTCGGTGGTCAGCGGGCCGAGCGTGTAGAACGGCGCTTCGCCGCACTTGTCGAGCTGGCGCTCCATGTTCTCCTTGATCAAGTGCATCGGCACATGGCCGGGGCCTTCGATCATGGTCTGCACGTCGTGCTTCCAGGCGATCTGCGTGAGTTCGCCGAGCGTGTCGAGTTCGGCGAACTGCGCCGCGTCGTTCGCGTCGGCGATGCTGCCGGGGCGCAGGCCATCGCCAAGCGAGAACGCCACGTCATACGCCTTCATGATGTCGCAGATGTCCTCGAAGCGCTCGTACAGGAACGACTCCTTGTGATGCGCCAGGCACCACTTGGCCATGATCGAGCCGCCGCGGCTGACGATGCCGGTGACGCGCTTCGCCGTCAGCGGGATAAACGGCAGGCGCACGCCGGCGTGGATCGTGAAATAGTCGACGCCCTGCTCGGCCTGCTCGATCAGCGTGTCGCGGAAAATTTCCCAGGTCAGTTCCTCGGCCTTGCCGTCGACTTTTTCGAGAGCTTGGTAGATCGGCACGGTGCCGATCGGCACCGGCGAGTTGCGGATGATCCACTCGCGCGTCTCGTGGATGTGCTTGCCGGTCGACAGGTCCATGACCGTGTCGCCGCCCCAGCGAATCGCCCAGACCATCTTTTCCACTTCTTCGGCGATGGAACTTGTCACCGCCGAGTTGCCGATATTGGCGTTGATCTTCACCAGGAAATTGCGGCCGATGATCATCGGCTCGGATTCGGGATGATTGATGTTGCACGGAATGATGGCGCGGCCGCGCGCGACTTCGCTGCGCACGAATTCCGGCGTGATCAGCTTCGGAATCGCCGCACCGAAACCCTGGCCCGCGTGTTGGCGCAGCAAGTCCGCATCACGCAGCGTTTCGAGCTTCTGATTCTCGCGGATCGCGATGTATTCCATCTCCGGCGTGACGATGCCGCGGCGCGCGTAGTGCATCTGCGAGACGTTCGCGCCGGCCTTCGCGCGCAGTGGCGCGCGCGTGTGCGGGAAGCGCACGCCGGCGAGTTTCGGATCGGCGGCACGTTTGCGGCCGAATTCGCTCGACAAGCCTTGCAGGGTTTCCGTATCGCCGCGCTCGGCAATCCAATTCGCGCGCAGCGGCGCAAGCCCGGCGACGAGATCGATACGCACGTTCGGATCGGTGTACGGGCCCGAGGTGTCGTACACGGCGAGTGGGGCATTTTTTTCCGCGCCAAACACGAGTGGCGTATCGGACAACTGCACTTCGCGCATCGGCACGCTCAAATCGGCGCGTGATCCGGG
>JAFEFR010000198.1 GCA_018240485.1 Pseudomonadota bacterium | reverse complement strand
GCGGGGTTCATTCGCTTGAACGAAGACTATGAAATCCGCAAACCGCCGCGTGACGAACAGTTCGGCATTTCCGCCAATACCGTCCTGCTGCGCCGTTTGGTAACCATGTATCAGTGGATCGAGCACTGCGATGGCGCGACTTGCCGTTACGAGCAGGGCTGGTCGCCGGAGTCCATCGATTCGAGCAAGTTCCGCGTGCCCGCAGGGCATCGCAATCCTCCGATGCCGTTCGCCGAGAAAATTTTCTATGCGGGCGAGGTCAAGGATCCGACGACCGGTCGCGACTACGTTCCGAAGAATTTTCATTTGCGCGGGATTGCCTCGTTTCCAGTCGAAGCCGCGCAGCTTCCGCCGAATCTCGCTGCAACTTTCAATGTCAGCGATGGCGTGCTGTATGCGGGTGGCGATGCGGCCCATCCGCAAATCGGCACGCTGCGCATCGAGTACCAGGCCAATCCAAAAGCGGTTCCGTCCAACTGACGCGCCCTCTGCGCATGCAGCGCAGGTTGGCATTGCAAGCTAGGCGAACAACGCCTGGCCGTGTTCGAGAAAGTACAGGCCGGCGAACAGTTTCGGATCGACCGAATAGCCCTCGCGCATCTTGCCGACGAGCCAGCGCGGCGCCTCGGCACGCGGAATTTCGTGCACGATGATGTTCTCGGTGGAATCGCCGCCGCCCGCGTGCTCGCGCACCAGCTCGCTCGCGCGCACGAAGGCGATGATTTCGTTGCTCATGCCCGAGGAGGACGGCCCCGCCATGCAGTACTCGATATGGCCCGCCCGGTAGCCGGTTTCTTCGAGCAGCTCGCGATGCGCGGCGACAATGGCCGACTCGTCGCGATGGCCTGCAAGATCGCCGATCAGACCGGCCGGCATTTCGATGGTCTTGCTTTGGATCGCTTCGCGCCATTGCTCGACGAACAGCAGGCAATCCTCGTTCGTCACCGCCACGATGATGACGGCCCCGCCGGGGTTGGTGCGTTCTGCGTATTCCCAGCGCCCGCGCCGCAGCAAACGCAACCAGCGGCCTTCGTGCAGCACTTCGGTAGGCATCATGGTGTAAAATTTCCTCCTCCACGTCAGCTCGCCGCCCCGAACTTCGGCTCGAAGTTGCGGTCTCAGGGCGACTTCCCCTCCCGGCAAAGCCGCAATGCGGCAGCCGCTTTCGATATCGACGCCATGAAAATCCGATTCTACCCCGTGATGATCGCACTCGCCCTGACAGCGTGCTCCAAGCCGTCCGGCGAGACGTCTGCCGACAAGTCTGCTGCGCCCCCAACGCCTGCCGCGGCGCCCGCCGCGCAACCGGAGAAGCCGCAGACGCCGGAAGAGGCGGCCAAGGCCGAGATGGTGAAAAAGGCGCAAGCCTTGACGCAAGAGGAGATCATGCAGGCGCGCGATCCCAACTCGTTGAGCCGGCTGGGCCAGATTTATGCCGAGGCGGGCGATCCGGAACGCTTCACCTGGACGTTGGAACGACTCGTTCAGCTGCTTCCCAATTCTGGCAACTTGCGCTTGCAACTGGCGATGGCCTACGCCGGAGCGGACAAGAAAACCGAAGCCTACGACACGCTGCTGCGCCTGATCAATCAGGGCTATTACTACGACATCGGCCAGGATCCGCGCTTCGACAACGTCCATGGCAACAAGGTGTGGGACTACATCGTCAAAACCTTCAACGACAACAACAAGCCGTTCGGCGAAGGCGAAGTCGCCTTCGATCTGCCGAAGACGGATAGCCTGTTCGAGTCGATCGCCTGGGACGCAAAGCGCAAGCAGTTCCTTGTCGGCAGCGTGCGCGATGGCGGCATCCATCTTGCCGATGGCAAGGGTGGGCTGAAGGATTTCATCAAAGCCGATGAAACCAATGGCTTGATGGCCGTATTCGGCCTTGCGGTCGACGCCGAGCATGATCGTCTTTATGCGATCAGCAATGGCGTGGCGCACTTCAATCACTTCGATGCGGCCATGGTCGGCAAAGCCGGCATCTACGAATTCGTGCTGTCGAGCGGAAAGTTCGTGCGCAAGGCCATGCTGCCGGTGGATGACGGCCGCCATATCCTGTCCAGCATCACCATCGATCCCCAAGGGCAGGTGTACGCCGCCGACGGCGTCATGCAGCAGATCTACAAGCTCGATGGCGGCGAGCTGAAGATGATTACGGCCAATCCCGCATTGACGGGCATTCGCGGTCTCGCGGTTTCCGGCGACGGGCGGACGCTGTATTTCGCCGACACCGCGCTCGGACTGTTTGGCATCGATCTCGCGCAGAACAAACCCTTCAGCGTGGCGTATGTCACCGACAAACTCACCCTCGGCGGCATCGACGGTTTGTACTGGTTCGATGGCACGCTCATCGCGATCCAGAACGCCATCTCGCCCAAACGCCTGATGCGCCTGCGCCTGGGCAGCGATGGGCGCAGCATCGTGCAAGCGCAACCGTTGGAAGCGGCACAGCCAGCCTTCGGCATGCCCACGGTGGGCACGGTGGCAGGGCACGATCTTTATTTCATCGCCAACAGCCAACGTGCGCTGTACAGCGACCTTGGCGTGTTGACCGATGCCGACAAGCTGGAGCCGGTCCATGTTTTTCGCACCGATCTGCTTTTTGCCTGGAACCAGCAAGGGCCGAAGGGGCCGGCGCCGGCGCCGCACAAATACACGCCCGAAGAATTGCGCGAGATGCTGACCACGCCGCCGAAGGGCGTGATTCCGCAGCCTGCGGCAGCGCCGACCGCCACGCCCGCACCGGCGGTGGGCGAGGCGAAACACTGAGTCGACGGTGCGCGACGCAGCCAGCGTCGCGCGCTTCACCGGGCCTGCGCGAACGCCTTGCAGCGTGAACGGGTGAGCGGCCCGAAACGCAGCCGGTCGAACAAGGCATCCAATGCCGCCATGTCGGGCATGCGCCAGCGCAGCGCATCCACCCCGCCGGGCAACGGTGCGTCGAGCACGATGGCAGCCAGACGCTGCGACAACAGCGCTTGTTCGCGATGTGCCTTGATGCGTGCGTACACCTGCCCCGCACCGCGCAAGCGCAGGTACGGCACTTCTTCGATGCGCGTCAGCAGCGCATCGAGCGAACCGAAATGCGCCAACAGGGTAGCCGCCGTCTTTGGCCCCACCCCGGACACGCCGGGGATGTTGTCGACCGCATCGCCGGTCAAGGCCAGGTAATCGACGACTTGATCGGGGCGCACGCCGAGGCGCTGCTTCACGCCGTGCGCGTCCCAGCGTTGGTCTTTCGAGAAATCCCATTGCTCATCGTGCAAGCCGATGAGTTGACCGAAATCCTTGTCGGCCGAGACGATCACGTTGCGGAAATTCGCCTTGCGCGCCATTTCGACGGCACTGCCGATCAAGTCGTCGGCCTCCAGTTGCGCATCGGCCGCAACATGAAAACCCAGGGCCGCGGCGACTTGCTTGCAGTAGTCAAACTGCACTTTCAATTCCGGCGGCGGCAGTTCGCGATTGGCCTTGTATTCCGGGTAGATCGCGTTGCGAAACGAGGAGACGAGCGATTCATCGAAGGCCGCGAGCGCATGCGTCGGGCGCGTGCGTTCGAGGAAATCGCACAGAAAGCGGGTGTAGCCTTGCACTGCGTTGACCGGCGCGCCGTCGATGTCGTGAAACTCATCGGGTAGGGAATGCCAGGCGCGAAACACATATAAGCTCGAATCGATCAGATACAGGGTTTGCATGGGCTGGGGCAGGCGCAGTTGGGTGTGCGTGCTTGTTGGCGGTGAGTGACAAGCGTGGCGGTCGCCGCGTTGCGCGGCTACAGCGTCAATTCGGTGAAGTGATTTGCAAGCTCCGCGTGCGGCCCCTCACTCGCGGGCTTCAATGGAGTGCCGATGTGTACGAAGCCGATCACGCGCTCATCCTCAGCGATGCCGAGTAACCGGGCAACCTCGCGGTCATACGCGGCCCATCCGGTCAGCCATTGCGCGCCGTAGCCGAGCGCCTGCGCGCCGAGCAGCAGATTGTAGGCGACACAGCCGGCGGACAGAATCTGTTCCTGCACCGGTACTTTGGCGTGATCCGCGTCGATGCGGGCGATGACACAGACGATCAGCGGCGCGTGGTCGTAGCGCGTGCGATCTTTTTCGAGCGTGGCGGCGGGCGTGTGCGGATCGATGCGTGCGTGGATGTCGGCCAGCGCCGCGCCAAGCTTCGTGCGCGCTGGGCCGCGAATCAGCAGCAGTCGCGTCGACATCAATTTGCCGTGATCAGGCACTCGCAGCGCGGCGCCGAGGAGGTGTTCGAGTTCCTCGCCTGCAGGCGCCGGTGCGCCGAGTTGGCGCGAGGGCACGGACAGGCGTCGTTGCAAAAAATCGAGTTGGGACATGGGCGGAGGAGTGATCGTCGCGATCAGACAAATGCGAGTGCCGCAGAATAGCATCCGTTGCCGTGCAGGCGGCGCGCGCGTATGGCATAAGTCGGGAAGCTCGGCTAGGATGAATGCTCGGCACTTTCCGGGGATTGGCGCATGAGTATCACCATCGGCGCGGTACGCGAAACCGCGCAGGGCGAACGCCGCGTGGCGTTGACGCCGGACGTGGCGAAGAAGCTGAAAGCCAAGCAAGTCAATCTCGTGATCGAGCGTGACGCGGGCAAGTCCGCAAGCTTTGCTGATGCGGCGTTCAAGGACGTGGAGATCGCAGCCGACGCGCGCAGCGCGCTGACGAAAGCCGACGTTTTGTTGACCGTGCAGCCGCCGACTCTGGATGAAATCGCCGCGCTCAAACCCGGTGCCGTGATCATCGGCTATTTGCAACCGCATCTCGCGCCCGAACGCATCAAGGCGCTGCGCGACGCCAGGATCACCAGTTTCGCGATGGAGCTGCTGCCGCGCACGACGCGCGCGCAGGCGATGGACGTGCTGTCCTCGCAGGCCAACATCGCCGGCTACAAGGCGGTGTTGATCGCGGCCGAGGCGAGCCCGAAATTCTTCCCGATGCTGACCACGGCGGCGGGCACGGTGCGGCCGTCGAAGGCGCTGATCGTCGGTGCCGGCGTCGCCGGTCTGCAGGCCATTGCCACGGCGCGCCGCCTCGGCGCGCAGGTCGAAGGCTTCGACGTGCGCCCGGAGACGAAAGAACAGATTCAATCGCTCGGCGCGAAGTACGTCGAACTCGGCGTCAGCGCCGCGGGCGCGGGCGGCTACGCGCGCGAACTCACCGCCGAGGAACGCGCTCAGCAGCAGGCCGCGCTGGCCGAGCACATCAAGGGCGTCGACGTCATCGTCACCACCGCCGCCGTGCCCGGACGCAAGGCGCCGCGCATCATCACCGCCGACATGGTCCGCGGCATGAAGGCCGGCTCGGTCATCGTCGACATCGCCGCCGAGACCGGCGGCAACTGCGAGCTGACCGAAGCGGGCAAGACCATCGTCACCGACAACGGCGTGACCATCATCGGCCCGGTCAACCTCGCCGCGACCGCGCCGATCCACGCGAGCGAACTGTACGCGAAGAACCTGTACAACTTCCTCGAACTGTCGATCGGCAAGGAGGGTGATCTCAAGCTCGACTGGGACGACGAACTGATCGCGAGGACCTGCGTCACCCACGCGGGCGAAATCAAGCACGAACCGACGAGGCAGTTGGTCGAAGGCGGTGCTTGAAGAGTCAAAAAAGTTGCCACGAAGGCACGAAGATCACGAAGAAGAGCCAATGGAATTTGATCCATTGTCCAATCAGGTGATCGCTTGTGCCATCGAGGTTCATCGAACACTGGGGCCTGGTCTGCTGGAGTCTGTGTATCGAAAATGCCTGGAGCACGAATTGAGGTTGGCCGGTCTGCGTTTCGATGTCGAGCGACCGGTCGCGATCTCGTACAAGGGCATGCTCGTGGATAGCGCCAATTTGCGTGTCGACTTGATTGTGGAAGAGAGCCTGCTTGTGGAGTTGAAAGCCGTGGAAAAATTGTTGCCTGTGCACGAGGCTCAACTGCTCACCTACATGAAATTGAGCCGATGCAAGACGGGGTTGCTGATCAATTTCGATTGTCGCTTGATCAAGGAAGGCTTGAAGCGGCTGGTGCTATAGCTTTTCTTCGTGATCTTCGTGCCTTCGTGGCGACTCGTTTGATCTTTCAGGATATCGATTTCGGAGTAACAACATGATCGACGGATTCCTCGCACTGTACCTGTTCATGCTCGCCGCCTTCACCGGCCACGAGATCATCTCGCGCGTGCCGGTGATCCTGCACACGCCGTTGATGTCGGGCTCGAACTTCGTCCACGGCATCGTGCTGGTCGGCGCGATGATCGCGCTCGGTGAGGCGACCACGACGACGCAGCAGATCATCGGCTTCATCGGCGTGTTCCTCGGTGCGGGCAACGCCGCCGGCGGCTACGTCGTCACCGAGCGCATGCTGGAGATGTTCAAGTCGTCGAAGAAACCGGCGGCGGCAGGGGAGAGCAAGTGATGGAAACGGCAAAGATCGTTTCGCTGCTGATCCAGGCGAGCTACTTCGTCGCCGCGGTGCTGCTGATTCTCGGCATCAAGCGCATGTCCTCGCCGGTGACCGCGCGCAGCGGCATCCAGTGGGCCGGCGTCGGCGTGCTGATCGCCGTCGTCGCGACATTCTTTCACTCCGAGGCGCCCGGTCATGTGCTGATCGAGAACGCGGCGCTGATTTTCATCGGCATTGCGTTGTCGACCGTCATCGCCTGGGTGTGGGGCAAGAAGGTCGCGATGACCGACATGCCGCAGATGGTCGCGCTGTACAACGGCATGGGCGGCGGCTCGGCCGCGGCGATCGGCGCCAGCGCGCTGATCGGCGCCGCGTATTCCGCTGCGCCCACGCAAGCGATGACGACGACGCAGAGCGTGCTCGCCGTGCTCGGCGCGCTGATCGGCTCGATCTCGATGACCGGCTCGATCATCGCCTGGGCCAAGCTCGACGGGCGCATGGACAAGACCTTCCGTTTCGGCGGCCAGAAAGTCCTCAACGGCATGTGTTTCCTGCTCGCGCTGGTCGCCGGCTTCGTCGTCGTGCATCACATGTATCCGCACGCGATCGTGCTGTTCTTCGTGTTCGCGCTGCTGTTCGGCGTGCTGATGACGCTGCCGATCGGCGGTGCCGACATGCCCGTGGTGATCTCGCTGTACAACGCGTTCACCGGCCTGGCGGTCGCGTTCGAGGGCTATGTGCAGGGCAATGTCGCGCTGATCATCGCCGGTACCGTGGTCGGTGCCGCGGGTACGCTGCTCACGCGACTCATGGCCAAGGCGATGAATCGCTCGATTGCGAACGTGTTGTTCTCCAACTTCGGTTCGGGCGGCGGCGGCTCGCAAGACATCACGGGTTCGCTCAAGCCGATCGATGCCGACGACGCCGCATCGCTTTTGTACATGGCCGACAACATCATCATCGTGCCCGGCTACGGCATGGCCGTGGCCCAGGCCCAGCACAAGATCTGGGAGCTGTCGAAGAATCTGATCGATCGCGGCAAGAGCGTGAAATTCGCGATCCATCCGGTCGCGGGGCGCATGCCGGGCCACATGAACGTGCTGCTCGCCGAGGCCGGCGTGCCCTACGACCTCATCGCCGACATGGACGACATCAATCCCGAGTTTCCGAACTGCGACGTCGCCATCGTCATCGGCGCCAACGACGTGGTCAATCCGGTCGCCAAGACCGACAAGTCCTCGCCGATCTACGGCATGCCGATACTCGATGTCGCCAACGCCAAGCAGGTCATCGTGATCAAGCGCGGCAAGGGCGCCGGCTTTGCCGGCATCGAGAATGCGCTGTTCTACCAGGACAACTGCCGCATGCTGTACGCCGACGGCCAAGCGGCCGCG
>JAFEFR010000197.1 GCA_018240485.1 Pseudomonadota bacterium | reverse complement strand
GTCGCCGGTGGCGTTGAGGCCGCCTTTGGGCTGTTTCAATTCCAGTTGTGCGAGCGAGATTTTTGTCGGCGTGCCGTCGAGCTTGAAGGCGAGGTCGGCAATCTGCTTCGGCGGGCCGATCGACAATTCGCCCTGCGCGTTGAATTTGTCGGCGTTGCCGCCCGCGCTGAGATGGCCATGCGTGGCGAACTCCTGTCCGGCAAGGTCCGCCGGAATCACAACATCCGCCCAGTTGAGCGTGACTTCGCCGCCGAGCGGTTTCGCGTCGAGATACAGTTTCGCCTGCGCGGTCAGCGCGCCTTGCGCTTCGGGCGAGCGCAGGCGCAACGGGTCGAGCGTGAGCGTCTTGCCGTCGCTGACGAACGCAAGCGGATCGAGCAGCACGCGATGGTCGTTGAGGTCGATGTTGCCGCTCAGTGTGCCTGTGTGTTTGTCGCCGCTGCCGCTGAGCTTCAGCGCGAGCGTCTTCAGCGTGTCGCTCTGCGTGAGTTTCTTCGCTTCGAAGCCCGGCACGTCGAGCGCCAGCGTCCACGGCAGGTTTTTGTCGTTCGCCGTCAAGGTACCGCTGGCGTTGGCGATCAGCGGCTGGCTCGCGGCGAGGGTGAAGTGCGCCTGCTTGCCGTCGTTGGCGAGATCGAGCGTGGCGACGGCGCGCATCGACGCGGACTTCTCATCGCCCGGAATTTTCCAGTCGAGATCGAGCTTGCCGGTGCCGACGACGTCCTTGTACTGCGTGATCGCGCCGGCAAGATCGAGCTTGCCGTCGGGTGCGCGTAGGGCGAGGCGCTTGAGCGTCAATGCGGAATGCGTCCATGTCGCCGTGGCGTCGAGCGTGTCGCTGGCGAACACGGGCTTGCCGTCCTGGGTGATCTTCGTCGCGCCGACGTGCAGGCGGTCGAGCAGGATGTCGAGCGGCGGCGTCAGCAACTGCGCGATCGACGGCTGCACGGCGGGCGCGGGCGGCGGCGCCGGCGGCAGCGTGGTCAGCGCGACCTCGACGCCGTCGATGTCGAGGCTGCGCACCTGCGCGGTTTTGCGCAGCAGACCCCAGAATGCGTAGTCGAGCTTCAGGGTTTTGACTTTGATGTCCAGCCCCGCCGCGGGATCCTTGTAGGCGACATCGTGCAGTTCGAGCGGGCTGGTCAGCGTGCCTTTCGTCTGCGCGAGTGCGAACTTGCCGGCGAGCGCGGATTTGGCGCGCTCGACCGCGAAGCGCGCGCCCGATTCGGTCGCGAGCAACCAGAAGCCGAGTGCGACGAAAAGTACGAGGATCGCGGCGAGCGCGAGCCCGGCCCATTTCAGCCCTTTCTTCAGGCGCAGAGTCATAGATCGGGCCCGATGATGAGGTGCAACTGCACGCCGTGTCGGCCCTCGGGATCGTTGACCGGAAAGCCGAGGTCGGCGCGCACCATGCCGACTGGCGAGCGCCAGCGCAGGCCGAAGCCGGTGCCGATGTGGGTCTTGAAGTCGCCGAACGCGCTGAATGCGTCGCCCGCGTCGACGAAGGTGCCGATGCCCCAGTTCGGCGTGAAGTAGTACTCGTACTCGGCACTGGCGACGGCAAGGCTCTTGCCGCCGACGATGAGGTTGTTGCAGTCGGTGGTGGACCGACCTGCCGCGCATTTCGCCAGCGCGATCGGCAACAAGTTCGCCGGCAGCGGCGGGCCGACGGTCTGGTAGGCGTAGCCGCGGATCGAGCGATCGCCGCCGCCGAAGAAGCGCAGTTCGGGCGGCAGCTTGTCGAAGTCGTTCACCGCGCTCGCGCCGAGCGCACCGCGCACGATCAGGCGCTGGCGCTCGCCGAAGCCGCGGATCCACTTCGCGTCGGCGCGCGCCTGCACGAAGCGCGTGCTTGGGCCGGGACTTGCGCGTGCGTCGAGGTTGAGCGAATAACCGTCGCGCACGAAGCTCATGTCGTCGGCGCGCTTGCGTTCGAGCGAGACTTCCGGATAGACCAGAGTGGAGTTGCCGTCGATGTTGGCCACGGTGTAGGTGCCGCTCAGCGCGTTGATGCCGAGGGTGCGGTTCCAGCCATGCCACAGGCGCGTCTCGTTGGCGGTCAGACGTAGCGTGTCGGACTGCGCGGTGGCGGTGTCGATGTTGCGATAGGCGACGCCGAAGTTGTACGCGCGGTTGCTGTTGCCCGGCAGCGGAATCGTGTAGGTGCCGGCCAGCATCTTCTCGCGCTGCGCGATCTCGACTTCGACCTTGGCCTTGTGTCCGCGCATGTTGACCCAGCGCCGCGTGATGCTGCCCTTGATGCCGGGGCCGATGTCCGAATCGACGAAGATGCCGGCGGTGTAGATGTTGCGCGGCGCCGGCGCGAGGGTGATGTTGACCGGGATTACGCCGCCGCTCGCCTTGTCCTTGTCCGGCTGCACGTCGACGATGGCGAAATAGTCGGCGTCGACGAGCTTCTGCTGCAAGCGCAAGAGTTGCGTTTGACTGTAGAAGTCGCCCTCGTGCCACGGGATATAGCGGTCGAGCACGCCATCGTTGAGCTGACTGCCCTTGAAGATCACCTCGCCGAAGCGGTAGCGCTCGCCGACGTCCCACTTGAGCGCGATCGCCGCGCGGTTGGCGTCGCGCGAGACCTCGACCTTGTGTTCAATCTGCTTGGCGTCGAGATAGCCGACCGAGAACAGCGCGGACTGCACCGCGGCCTTGCTCTTCTCGTAGGCGGTGCTGTCGAACGGCTGGCCCGATTTCGGGGTGAAATTCGCGAGCGCGGCGGCGACTTCCTTTTCCTCGCGCGCCGGGCTCGGCACGGCGACGGAAAAATCGCCGACCTGCAGGCGCTCGCCGGCGCGCACGTGGAGGATCGCGGTCCAGCCTTGCGCGGTTTCCTTCAGCTCGCCATCGGTTCTGGCGTTGTAGTAGCCGTAAGCTTCGAGCGCCTTGACGATCTGCTCGCCGGCATTCTTGTACAGACGCTGCGCCTGCGCGGCGCTGATGTCCTGCTTGCCGTACTGGGTGATTTCAGCCGCCGCGGCGATCGCCGTCTTGAGCGGGTCGTCGACGCCGTCGATCTGGGTCGTAATCGTGCCGGCCTGTGTCTGAGCACAGGCAAGCAGGGCGGCCAGCATGCCGATTCGATGGATGGGGCAGCGCTTCAAGCGATCGTTTCCTTACGTTTCACGGTCTCGACCGTTTTATAGCACGGCACTCGGGGTGGCGAGATCATCGAGCCTCGAAAAATGGCGCATCCGTTCAACCGCTTTTTTCCCCCGCGCGCGCCGCAATCCAGGCGCCGATCAAGGCGGACAAATAGGGAATGGCTTGGGCTGCGAGGATGAAGATCCACAGCTTGCCTTCGGCGTAGTCGGTCAGGTGGCGCGTGCCGGGTGCTTCCACCGTGCCGTTGAGCCAGTGACCGAGCAAGCCCGGCAAGCCAAGCATGCCGGCAATGGCAAGGCCGATCGCGACGAACATGAACAATTCTTCACGCACTGCGGTGAACGGATTCGGCTTCGCCGACAGGCGCCGGCTTTTGGCCGTGCGCACGAACTCGCCTTTCTTTTTCCACAGGCCGAGATAAATGCCGCGCGCGATGGCGTGCGACAAACCCATGCTCGCAATCGAGGCCATGATCGTGTCCTTCCATGAGCACGGCACGCGCACGCGGTACAGCCAGATGCCGACGACGGCCTTGAACACGAAGAACGCGATGATCGGATAGATGAAAAGGTCGAGCGGCAAGGTGAAGTATTTCGGTAACCCGAGCATGCCGGCGGTCCACCACAGCGCGAGGCCGGTGAACACCATGTGCAGCGCGTCGGCGAACCAGGAGAACCAGCCGGTGAGGAAGTGGAAGCGCTGGCCGGCGCTGAGCGGGCCCTTGCGCGTCATCCAGCTCCAGCGGCCTTTCAAAATCTGCATGGCGCCGAACGCCCAGCGGTAGCGCTGCGATTTGTACGCGGTGAAGTCGGCCGGGGTGAGGCCGCGGCCCATGACCTCGTCGACGTAGTTCAACTCGTAGCCGGCGTGCATCAGACGCAGGCCGAGTTCGGCGTCCTCGCAGATCGTCCATTCCGACCACTTGCCGGTCGATTCGAGCAGGTCGCGGCGCACCATGGTCATCGTGCCGTGCTGGATGATCGCGTTGCGCTCGTTGCGATGGTGCATGCCGATGCGGAAAAAGCCGTCGTATTCCCAGTTGGTCATGCGCCGGAATTCGTTGTGTTCCCAGTCGCGGTGCGCTTGCGGGCACTGCACGACGGCGACCTTCGGGTCGTTGAAATAGCCGGTCAAGGCTTTCAGCCAGTCGGCGCGCACCGCGTAGTCTGCGTCGACCACGGCGACGACCTCGGCGCGCGGATCGGTCACTTCGAGGCCGTAGTTCAGCGCACCGGCCTTGAAGCCCGGCCACGGGTTGAGATGGAAGAAGCGGAACTTTTCCCCCAATTTGGCGCAGTATTCCTCGACCGGCTTCCACACTTCATCGCGCTTGGTGTTGTTGTCGATCACCAGCACTTCGTAGTTCTCGTAATCGAGTGCGGCGAGCGAATCGAGCGTCAAGATCACCATTTCCGGCGGCTCGTTGCACGCGGCGAGATGGATCGACACGAACGGCTGCCGGTCCTCGGGTTTGGGCGAGAGCAAGCCGAACCCGCGCTGCCAGCGTCTGCGCCAGAGCACTTCGGTGAACTCGAAGCCGTTGATCAGCAAAATCAGAATGATCGCCAACTGCGCCGGGAACAGCACGACCAGCATCGTCCAGTCGAATGGGCTCAGGTAGAACGCCAGCGGCAAGGTGGCCGACCAAACCAGCAGCGAAGCCGAGAGCTGGATCAGTACGCAGAAAAACAACAGGCCCACGACCTTGAAACGCATGAAGTGGCGGGCGAAGAAAAACATCGGCAGCAAGGCGAGCAGGCAGGCGAGCAGCGCCTTCTTCGGCCACGACGGATCCTCGACGATGCGCCCGGTGAACGAAAACTTCGGCTGCCGATCGGCGCCGTAGACGCCCCAGTACGCGCCGACGCGGCCTTCGTCCGCCTCCTTGAACGGCTGATCGAAGGCTTCCATGATGAAGTAGTCGATCTTGCGCCAGTTGGCCTCCTTGACCCATTGACGAATGAACTGCGCTTCGTCTTCGACCGAAGGCTGGGCGACGGTGTTGCGGTCGCCCGCCGAAGGCCAGCCGACCTCGCCGATCAGGATTTTTTTGCCCGGAAACGCGCTTTGCAATTGCACATAGTTGCTCAGCACGCCGATACCGACGGCGTCTTTGCGCGGAATTTTTTCCCAATACGGCAGCAGGTGGATGGTGATGAAATCCACGTGCTGCGCCAGTTGCGGATACTTGAGCCAGACCCAGTACGGTTCCGCGGTCGATACCGGCACTTTGACTTGCGCGCGCACCCGATCGATGTAGGCGATCAACTCGTCTACGCCCATGTCCGCACGCAGCAAGGTTTCGTTGCCGACCATCACGCGGTCGATGTTGTCGTTCTCGCGCGCGGATCGGATCAGCGCGGCGATCTCATCCTCGTTGCGCTGCCAGCGGCGATCAAGATACGTGCCGGCCAATACCTTGAGGCCGTACTTCTTCGCGATCGGCGGAACTGCCGGGTTTTCGATCGAGGAGTAGGTGCGAATGTGATCGGTGCGGGTTGCGAGCAGTTTCAGATCGCCGTCGATATCCTCGACGCTGGGGAATATTTCCTTGTGCGGACTTTGATAACGCTGATAAGGGTTATAGGCGAAGCCGCTGATTTTGCCTTCGAACTCCGGCACCACGACGGGCCGATTCAGCGCGGCCCATAGCGCAATGTTCGCCAAGGCGATGATGATCGCCAGCACGGCGGCGCGCCAGAACGAAAGTGGAGAGGAAAAGGTCGCTGGAGGGCTCAAAACGGGGCCTTGCTGATGGGTTTCGCGTGTCGAACGCGGTGCGGCTCGGCAGAATAGCCGAAGCGCCGGCGCGCCTCAATTTTCCGGCGTTTGCGGACAGGGCGCGGGCGTCTTCGGGGTTCGCAATTTGTTGATTGCCAGCGGCACCAGTGCGAGCAACACCAGACCGATCATCGGCCACAGCACCTGCGGGTCGTGCAGCAGGTCGGTGCTGATCGCCTTGTTCGTGCCGATGTTCTTTGCCAGCGACGCGCCGAGCCAGGTCTCGATGCCGGTCATGGCAAGGCCGCCGAGCGCGGTCGCGGTGACGAACAGCCACAGCGGGCAGCGCAGCCAGGCCAACGCCACGGTGACGCCGCCGAACGGGAAGAACGGCACCAGACGCAGGAAGAACGTGTAGCCGATCGGCTGCGCCAGATAGCCGCCGCGCAAGCGCGAGACGAGGCCGGGCGCCTGCTCGCCGTGGCTGTGGTCGCCGAACGCGCGGCGCGAGGCGAGGAACAAAATCAGCGCACCGAGCGTCACGCCGACGATGTTCAGCAGCGCGCCGAGGATCACGCCGAACAACATGCCGCCGGCCATGATCAGCACGACCATGCCGGGCAAACCCGTGGCGATCGCCAGCATCACCGCGCCGACGTGGGCGAGCGCGGACAGAATCGGGTGCATGGCGATCAGCCCCTGCAGATGCGCCTGCTCGGCGGCGAGCGTGTCGGGTCGGAAACGATCGAGCACGCCGGAGAAGAACAGCGCGACGCCGAGCGCGATCAGCACGATCAGCGGCAGAAAAGAACGGATTTGTCTCATTTGCGAGGAACTCGAACGAAAATCGGCGCACGCAATCGGACGGCGCCGCAACTGGGGAAAAGCGTTCAAGCATAGCGGGTAATTCTGGCGCCCGTAAGCGTGGATACGCACGCGCAGGCTCCTTTTCGGGGGCGAGTTCCACCCATCCGGGAAACCGTTTCCCAAAACATGATCTCGTCGCGGCCCTTTTTCCGTCTGCGCCTCCGGTTCCATGACGAGGCCGGGGAGGATGTCGCAAAAGAGCGAACCGATTCCGAATCGTACCCACCCCAAATCGAGGTTGATCATGCGCAAGACAAAACCAACGATGGCCGCTTTCGCAGGCTGGATCGTCGCACTTTCCGCAGCAATGGCGGCCACACCGGCCTTGGCGGGTGCGACATACAGCTATGTCGGCACCCCCTACGCGACCTTCTATGATAACTGCACGCCTCCCGGTGACCCGACGGCGGGCCCCTGCGTCACGTATACCGCCGCCATGTATGCGCGAGGGGCATTCACGCTCGACACACCGCTGCCGCCGAATTTCGGACCTGCCGACATTTCGGCACGCACGGATCTGCGTTGGTCGTTTTTCGACGGCATCAACACCTACAGCAGCACGGATACGGCCCATGCGCTGGTGGACTCGGGAGGGTTCGTGGTGCAAACGGATGCTTCCGGCGTGCCGATCTATTCGGGCACGGTCATCGACCTCGAACTGTGGCAGACGGTGCCGGGGGTAAACAACTACATCAATTTTCTGAACGTCGGGTACCGGCCTTATTCACCGCC
>JAFEFR010000196.1 GCA_018240485.1 Pseudomonadota bacterium | reverse complement strand
GTCGGGCGAATGAACCAGCCGAGGTGCTCGATCGGATAAGAAATGTGCGGATACAAATCCAGCCGGCGGCCGGTGATGGAATAACCGCGCTGGAAATCGGTGTATTCCGATTCCATGCCGAGCTCAAACCCGCCGACGTTGTGGAAAAGATTGAGCGTCACGCGCGGCAGCCGGGTGTACGGCTTGAATACGGAAGGATAGGCACAGGTTTTCGGCGACGCGGCATTCGCGCAGATGGCTTCCATGCTCGGATCGCTGACCTGCCAATCGTCCGCGCCGATCGCCATGTTCCACCAATCGCCGCGACCGTTGACGTAGGCGCTCGAAGGCAAAAGACTGATGGCGGTGGACTGGAAGCTGTCGCCGTAGTCGCGCAGATAGCGATCGTCGGAGACGCGATGCACGTCGACCGTTGCGCCCCAGTTCGAGGTGAACGTCATCCAGTTTTGCAGTCGGACGTAGCCGCGATCGGATTCGTCGGTGACGTCGTCCTTGGGCATGTAGCCGATGTCGACCAAGGTGCGGTCCCAATCCGACAAGTAGCGGAACTCGGTATTGAGCATGGGACCGCGCTTGCTGTATTCGACCGGCTTCAAGGTCAGATCGTAATTCGGCGCAAGGTCGAAATAGTACGGAATGCCGAACTTGAACCCGCGTCGGTTGCTGTAGCCGATCGTGGGCATGAGGAAGCCGGATTGGCGTGCTTCGTCGATGGGAAACGACAGGTAGGGAAACCAGAAAAACGGCACGCCCTCGTAAGCGAAGGTCACGCCGTGGCCGTAGCCCTCGTTCTTGACCTTGTCGATCTCCAGCGTGTCGGCGCGCATTTCCCACTGGCGCTCGGTAGGGTCGCAGGTGGAAAACGTACCCTGAGTCATTTTCGAGTGATCGGGGTCGGTCTGATCGACGATCCGGGCGACGCCATTGCCGCGCTGATCGAGCATCTGGTAGCGCGTATCGTAGAGCGAAGTCGCGCTCGGCGTGGTCGTGCCGCGCGCCTTGTCGGCGGCCATGAGCATGCCGGCATCCTGGTAGCGCACGTGGCCGGTCGCGGTGTAGTCGGTGGTCTCGGTGTCGTAGGTGAGGAAATCCGCGCGCAGCAACGCATCGAGCCGCTGCATCTGCACGTTGTTTTCGAGCTGGGCGTGGGTTTTGTCGAGCCAGGTGACCTTGTTGGCGTCGGACGTGGTTTGCGCCTTGGATCGATCGCCTGCGGGCGGCAGGCCCGGCACGAAGAAATCGAGCAGATCGTTGCGCTTGCACTTGCCGTATTCGTTTTTCGAGGCGACGCAACGCAGAACGCCGGCGGGGCACGCAAATGGCGTCGACGACGGCCCGATCACAGCCGATTGCGCCGTCGCCGGCTCGCTCAGCGCATACAGCAGCATCAAGGGAAGCAGGCGCAAGGCCAAGCGCGGGAACTTGCGGTCGAGAAGCGGAAAGGGAGTGGGCTGCACGGAAGACATCGTAGCCAGACGGAAGGCCGCAAGCTTGCCCGAAATGGGGGGGCGGGGCAATCCGGGGACAATCTCACTTATTTTGGCCACAAGAACCCGGCATGCTGTGGCAAGCGTGCTTTTACCCGCGTTTGCGCAAGCGCAGATGCGTCGCGCGTTCGCCGGCTACGGGCGACGCGCAGTCGCAGTCGAGTTCGTGGAGATCAAGGCCAACGAACAGACTTTCGTCCCACCAGGCAATGCCGGGCGTAAGGCAAGATGCATTTCGTCGATCAGACGGGCACGCATCAGCAGGGTGGCCGATACAGGGCTTTGGCAAGTGCCATTCGTTGGTGTCGGAAGGGGCTGTTCTGCGTGCATCGCCCGCACTGCAGACATCGAGCAATGGCCGCAGCGCTGGCGATCTGCGATCATTGCCGGCGTATTCCCAATGGAGCTTCAGGTGCACGGAAATCCCGCAATGCTCAGGTCGGTAGACGAGTGCATCGAAGGCATCCTTGCGCACGCGGGCGACGCATTGCGTGTTGCCGCGCCGCTCGGGCTGGGCAAGCCGAACGTGTTGCTCAATGCGTTGTATCGACGGGTTGCGGAAAATGCGTCCCGGCACCTGGATTTGTACACGGCGCTTTCGCTTGCGCGACCGCAGGCGAAGTCCGACCTGGAGCGGCGTTTTCTCGATCCATTCCTCGCTCGGCATTTCGGCCCCGATTACCCGGATTTGCTTTATGTCGCCGCGCAGAAGTCCGGAACGTTGCCGGCGAATGTGCGCATCCACGAATTTTATTTTCAGTCCGGCGCATTGCTCGGCGTCGAATCGGCGCAGTGCGACTATACAAGCCTGAATTACACCCACGTGGCGCGCGATCTCGCCGAGCAGCGCATCAACGTCATCGTGCAACTCGTCGCCGCACGCGAAGTCGACGGGAGCATTCGCTACAGCCTCGCTTGCAATCCCGACGTCACCGCCGATTTGCTCGACGCCATGTCCGCCGTCGGTGCGCCGCGGCCTTACGTCGTCGGCGTTGTGCATCCCGATCTGCCCTTTGTCGGCAACGAGGCCGAGGTCGAGGCAGGCTTCTTCGATGCGTTATTGTTCGATCAAGCCAATCGTCATGCCTTGTTCGCCTTGCCGCGCGCGCCGATCGACCCGGTCGAATACGCGATCGGCCTGCATGCTTCTACGCTGGTGCGCGATGGCGGCACCTTGCAGATCGGCATCGGCGCCTTGTCGGATGCGATCGTGCATGCGCTGTTGCTGCGCCAAAACGACAACGCCGATTATCGCGCCGCATTGGATGCCCTCGGCGCGCCCGTCGAGGCGGGGACGCTGGCGGCGCGCATGGGCGGGTGCGATGCGTTTGCGACCGGGCTTTATGGCGCCAGCGAGATGGTCATGGACGGGTTCATGCATCTCGCGCGAGCGGGTATTCTCAAGCGTCGCGTCTACGACGATGTCGCCCTGGAGCAGGCGCTCGAAGACGGCAGCATCCAGGACACCCTGCACGCGCACGCCGCGCAGGCGTTGTACGCGCGCGGTGCGCTGGGGCCCTACATCGATCGCCGCGAATGCGCGCGCCTGATTCGTTTCGGCCTGTTGCCTGCCGGCACCCAGATGGGATTTACCGCGGTGCAACTGCCCGACGGCACCAACCTGCCGCTCGATCTCGCCAGCGCCGATGCGCGCGAGCAGTGGAACCGGGCATTGGCCGGACGCACGCTGCGCGGCGGCAAATATCTGCGCGGCGCCTTTTATCTCGGATCGAAGGAATTTTACGCCTGGCTGCGCGGTCTCGATGGTGCGGATTTCGACGGCCTGTCGATGACGCGCGTGTCCGATATCAATCAACTCTACGGCGGGCGCGAGTCGCTCGACGCATTGCAGCGGCGCGATGCGCGTTTCTTCAACACCTGCATGATGGCGACCTTGCTCGGTGCGGCCGCGTCGGATGCGCTCGAAAACGGTCAGGTCGTCAGCGGCGTTGGCGGGCAATACAATTTCGTTGCGATGGCGCACGCCCTGGCGGGCGGGCGCTCGATTCTGCTCCTGCGTTCCACGCGCGAGAGCGCGGGCCACATTGAATCCAATCTCCTTTGGAACTACGGCCACACCACCATTCCACGCCATCTGCGCGACATCTTCGTGACCGAATACGGCGTTGCCGATCTGCGCGGAAAATCGGATGAAGATTGCATCCTCGCCATGCTCGCCATCGCCGATGCGCGCTTTCAGGACACGCTTGCTTCACAAGCGAAAGAGGCCGGCAAATTGCACCGCGATTTCGCGATCCCTTCGGCCTGGCGCGCCAACACGAAAGAACGCATCGAGGCGGGATTGAAGCGATCGACCATGGCCGAACGGTTTCCCGCGTTTCCGTTTGGCAGCGATTTCGACGACGATGAACGACGCCTCCTGCCGGCATTGACCACACTCAAGGCATTGGCCGCGCAGAAAGGAGGGTTGGCATTGCTTTTGCTCCGATCCTTCGTTATGGCACCCGCAGCGGTTGACGCAGGGCCGGCTTTGGCGCGCCTGGGTTTGCAGCACCCGGCGACCTTGGGCGAAAAAATCACGCGCCGGCTCGTGCTGGCGGCATTGTCGAGGCGGCCCTGAACGATGTATACAGAAGCGACCAGGGGGCTGGCATGAATACGCTGTACTTGGGAAATCTCAAGGCGATGTTGCCGCAGCGTGCCGCGGCACGGTCGGGGTCGCCCATCGCCAGTGCGGAGGCGATGCGTGCGTGGCTGGAGGCAATGCCACTGGCGGATCGCAGCTTCGTCATGTTGCGCTTGCATGAAGTGCTGCGCAGTTTCAACGCCGCGCTGGTCGCACCGCCGGAGCGGTTGGCCATGCTCGACATGCTCGAACACGCCTGCGTCCCCCTCGTCGACGATGCGCGCAACGAAGTGCGCGAGTTTTACCCGTTGTCGCCGGAGCGCCATGAGGAAATGCGGCTCGCGGATACGATCGAGCACGAGATGATGCTCGGCCATGTCGAAGTCGTTTGCGATCTGTGTCTGCCATCGGGTCGGGTTCCCTTCATGCGTCGCGGCACGATCGCCAAATCGCTGGTTCGTGCTGCGACACATCAGGCTACGCGATTGTGGCTGGCATTGAAGATGCACCGCGACCCGCCTGCGGGTGCGTGGCAGGGGCTGCACGATCTGTTTCGCTTTGCCGTCACCGCAGGGTGTGCGGATCGGGTTGGCGCGAGTTCGACGCAGGGGGTGAAAATCAGCGTGCGCAGCGTGTACACACAGGCGCTGCTGCTCGCGTTTGCCAAACCCCGGCAGCTTACCCAGGCACAGAATCGGCAGATGTATACGGCACTGCCCGTGCTCGCCTCCTGGTGCGCGACGAATCAGGGGCACGCGCCGGCGGGTGCGATCATGGTGTTTGCCGATGGCGATCGCTCGCCGCCGGTGATGCCGCGGGGCGGACAAATCGGCACAGATGACTGTTGGATGCTGGACATTGCCGATCTTCTCGCGCGCTTCGATGCGCTGCTGTCGACGAGCGAGGGCGAAGGCCGGATCGTTTTGCCCGCACGCCATGGCGAGGGCCGGGCAACGCTCGACGTAGCGCTGACGCAAACCTTGCGGCGCGTCTGGTCGGAGCGCGTCGAACGCGGGGTCGAGCGCAAGGCCGATCGCAGTCGATTCGAAACCGAAGTCGGCCTGACCAGCCTGCATTTCATTTTGTCAGGCGATCGGGATTTCGATTCGGTGCTGCCGCTGGGGGCCGAGACATCGGTTGCGACGGCGAGTTGGGCGCAGTCGACTTCGACGCGCGGAGCGACGCGACGTGCGCACGCCGAAGCGGTCGATCGCAGTGCGCACGGGTTTCGTTTGCGTTGGAGCGCGGACGAGGACGCGCGCGCGCGCGTGGGCGAATTGATCGCGCTTGCGCCCGTTGCGGCCCGGGATGCGCAATGGCGGTTCGGTATCTTGCGTTGGCTGCGCACCGACGGGAGTGCGGGCGTGGAAGCGGGCGTTGAATTGTTGTCTTCTCCGGTTCCAATGGCGGTGTACGTGCTCGATGCGAATGGCGCTTCGCGCCCGCCGATGCGCGGCATCCTCGTCGCCGGCAACGAGGATCGCGGCGACGACCGATCGGGCATTCTGGTTCCGCGTCCATTCGCGCGCGACGCGGCCGCATTGGAAGTGATGCGCATAGAGTCCGATCCGGATGGCCCGGTGTCGCGGCCAGTGCGCATCGCGCGCTTTGACGTTCGCGAGAGCGGGCTGTATCAGAAAATCCTGATTTCCGACGAAGAGATGGAGCGTATCGAGTGCGCGTGACATGGTGCGAACCTGCGCGCTGCGCGCGATGGGCGCGGATTCGCTAAAATCGCGGCATGACGGGCGCATTCCCGTCCCTCTTGTCCGGTTTGTCGATGAGCGAAATTTCCCGGTTTCCCCTTGCCCAGGTCGGCGCGCTGGCGCGGCGCCCATCGACCGGCGTCGCCGTCGGCAATGTCCGCGTTGGCGGCGCGATGCCCGTCGTCGTGCAATCCATGACCAACACCGATACGGCCGACATCGCCGCGACCACGAAGCAGGTCGCCGAACTCGCGCGTGCCGGCTCCGAGCTCGTGCGCGTCACGGTGAACACGCCCGAAGCTGCCGCGGCAGTGCCGAGGATCCGCGAGCGGCTGGACATGATGAGCGTCGGCGTACCATTGATCGGCGATTTCCACTACAACGGTCACCAGTTGCTCGCGGCCGAGCCGGCCTGCGCCGAAGCGCTGGCCAAGTACCGCATCAACCCCGGCAATGTCGGCTTCGGCAAGAAGCGCGATGCGCAATTTTCCACAATTATAGAATTTGCGCTGAAGTACGCGAAGCCCGTACGCATTGGGGCGAACTGGGGCTCGCTCGATCAGAGCATGGTCGCCGCGCTCATGGACGAAAACCACGCGCGTGCCGAGCCGTGGGATGCGGCGCACGTCGCGCGCGAGGCGCTGATCTGTTCGGCGCTCGATTCCGCCGCGCGCGCCGAGGCGCTCGGCATGGCGCGTGAGCGCATCATCCTGTCGTGCAAGGTCTCCGGCGTGCAGGAGTTGATTGCGGTGTATCGCGACCTCGCCGCACGCTGCGACTACGCCCTGCATCTGGGCTTGACCGAGGCCGGCATGGGCTCGAAGGGCATCGTCGCATCGAGCGCCGCGCTCGCCGTGCTGCTGCAGGAAGGTATCGGCGACACCATCCGCATTTCGCTGACGCCGGAGCCGGGCGAGTCGCGCACGCGCGAGGTGATCGTTGCCCAGGAATTGCTGCAGACGATGGGCTTGCGCGCGTTCACGCCGCTCGTCACCGCCTGTCCGGGGTGCGGTCGCACGACCAGCACGCTGTTTCAGGAACTGGCGAAATCGGTGCAGGATCACGTGCGTGCGAAGATGCCAGAATGGCGCGTCAAATATGATGGCGTCGAGAACCTCACCCTCGCCGTGATGGGATG
>JAFEFR010000195.1 GCA_018240485.1 Pseudomonadota bacterium | reverse complement strand
GTCTACGACGCGCCCGAGATGAATGCCTTCGCCACGGGCGCGAGTCGGAACCATGCGCTCGTCGCGGTGTCGAGCGGCCTCTTGCAGAGCATGAACCGCAACGAGGTGTCGGCCGTGCTCGGCCACGAGATCAGCCACGTCGCCAATGGCGACATGGTGACGCTGGCGTTGATCCAGGGCGTGGTCAACACCTTCGTCATGTTCCTCGCGCGCGTGCTCGGCAGCGTCATCGACAATGCTATTTCGGGTAACCGCGACGAGCGCGAAGGCGGTTACGGCATCGGTTACTTCGTCATCACGATGGTGCTGCAGATGGTGCTCGGCGTGCTCGCGACGATGATCGTCATGTGGTTCTCGCGCTGGCGCGAGTTCCGCGCGGATGCGGGTGGCGCCCGGCTCGGCGGTAACGCGAACATGATTTCGGCGTTGCGCACGCTGTCCGGTGGGCATGACGATGCGAGCCTGCCGAAGGCGCTCGTTGCCTTCGGCATTGCCGGTGAAAGCGGTGTCGCGCGCTTGTTCATGAGCCATCCGCCGATCGCGGAGCGCATTGCCGCGCTGCAGAAAGCGGCCTAGACGGGAGCCGAGATCGAGCCATGGCGCACGCGTCCAGGGGCGTGAGCGCCATTTGGCGTCTAGGTGGCGGCCAGAATTTTTTCCGGTTCGTTGAGATAATTTCCCTGGACGAAGTTCACGCCACAGGTGAACAGAATCGACATGCTTGCGGCGTCTTCGACGAATTCGGCGATGACGATTTTGCCGGCTTTGTGCGCCTGCTCGCAGAATTGGCGGATGAACTCCTGATGCTCCTTGTCCTTGTGCAGGTTCGGCATATAGCTACGGTCGATCTTCAGATAGTCTGCGTCGATGTGTTTGAGCAGATGAAATGAATTGACGCCGGTGCCGAATTGCTCGAAGGCGAAACCGCAGTGCAGTTGCTTCAGCCCGGCGACGAATGTGCGCGCCGCTTTGAGCTGGGTAACGACTTTGCTCTCCGGGACCTCGAATACCAGCGCGTCGCCGCGTACGCGAGCAGCTTTGATCTGTTGCGCCAACCACGGAAGCAGTGCCGCATCGGACAACGAAGGCGCGGTGAGCTTGATGAAGAAGGTGGTATTTCGTCCGGCTTTTTCGCGTTCGGACAGGGTATGGATTGCGCCTTCGATGATCAGTCGATCGATCGCGGTGACCAGCCCGGCTTCCTCGGCGATCGGAAAGAAGGTGTTGGGCGGGACTTCGCCCTTGTCGTCGACGAGCCGAACGAGGATTTCCAGGAACTCACCTTCCACGCCGTGCAGACTGATGATCGGCTGCGTGTAGAGGGTGAAGCGATTGTGTTCGACCGCCGCTTCGATGCGTTCGCGCAGCATCTTCGATTCGGCGAGTTGCGCCGCGTCGCGCACGCCGGGGTCGTGAATCGAGGATTGATTGCCGCCTTGTTGTTGCAACTCGCGCAACGTTGTCCCGACCTGATTCAGTACGGCAGCCGAATTGGCATTCTTTTCGCCGATCAGTACGCCGGCGATGCTAACGAGGAGATTGACGCTCTGTTTGCCGACTTCGAATTCGTGCTCGGCGAATACGCCGCACAATTGCTGGGCAAGGTCGCTGGCGGCTTCCAGCGACAGGGTCGGGCTCAGCACGCCGAAAGTCTGCTCGCCGAAGCGGAAGGCGACGTGTTCGATGGACTCCAGGTTCCGACGCAACAGGTTGGCCATGTCGCCGAGCAGGAGATCGGTATTGCCCAGGCCGACCGCATCGAGATGCTCGCGAAAATTGTCGGCTTCGAGCAAAAGCAGAATCTGGTTCGGCGTACCGGTCGCCGCGGCGGCGACCATGCGGTCGAGTTCGGCGAGTCCGTGCTGGCGGTTGTACAGATCGGTGACGAGATCCTTGGTGCGCAGCGTGTCGATCTGGCGAGCCAGTTCGGGGTTGGCCAACGGCTGGCGCAGCACGATCTGTTGACACGGCTCACCGCCGACGCTGGCCGAGGAAAACTCCATCGTCGTGTCGAACGTCGCCCCTTCCGCGTTGCGCGCCTTGATCGACAGACTGGCTGGCGGCTTTTCGCCACGCGCAAGACTTTTCAGCAGGGTTTTGAATTCGCCGGTGGCCTCGGGCGCGATCAGATCGAGCACCGACACGCCTTGTAATTCCTCGAAATCGGCATAACCGAAGGTTTCCAGCCAGGCGTGATTGGCGCGGACATGGGCGCCTTCGTGGACATAGGCGATCGGGTCGCGGGCGGATTCCAGCAGCGAATCGCAGCGGCGTTCGGATTCGGCGAGATTCGATTCGAGGCGACGCACGCTGCGGCGCATGTTCAGGCTGGCGAATTCGCGTTGCAGCACGCGCACGAACAGTTCGGCATGCTGGGGTGTTGCTGCGGCAGTAACGCCATGACGGAACACTTCGTCCAGAACGTCGCCCGTCAGGTTGGACTGGATCGCGATCACGCCGATGTCCTTGCCGCCGCGGTTGGCGGCCTGCACGATGTCGGCAAGCCCGATGGCGGCACCGGCGAGAATCAGGTCGGGGGTTTGCGCCTGCAGATGAGCTTCCAATTCGTCGATATCGCGCACCTGCGTCGCGCGTACGGCAATGCCGGCATTGCGTGGAAAACTGGTCAGGCGCTCGGCGTCTTCGACGGAATCTTCGACAAGCAAGAGCTTCATCACGTCGGTGGTTTTGCTCATGGGTGCGATCGAGCCGGTGCGCGCGGCATCAGGTGGAGAGCTTGTGTTTTACTCGATTCGTTCCGCCGACGCCAGCATCACAATGGCGTTTTGTGCGTCCGTCCCGGGATTTCGCGCACGAG
>JAFEFR010000194.1 GCA_018240485.1 Pseudomonadota bacterium | reverse complement strand
TCGCGCGACACGCGGCGCAGGTGACGCTTCACGGCTGCCGCGGCCTTGCGCTTGCGTTCCTGAGTCGGCTTTTCGTAGAACTCGCGCTTGCGCGTTTCGGCCAGCACGCCGGCTTTCTCGCAGGTGCGCTTGAAACGACGCAGGGCGAACTCGAAAGGCTCGTTCTCGCGAACTTTGACGCTGGGCATGACGACTCCAAAAATCCGGTAAGATGGTGACGATTCGCCCATTCCGGGCGGGTGAGCCGTGCAGTCTAGCGCAAATTCGATGGAAAACGCAATGTCCGGGCCAGTGCTGGGCGTGGAAACCTCCTGCGATGAAACCGGCGTCGCGGTTTACGATGTGGCGCGCGGGCTGATCGCGCACACGCTCTACAGCCAGGTCAAAATGCACGCCGATTACGGCGGCGTGGTGCCGGAACTGGCCAGCCGCGATCACGTGCGCAAGCTGCTGCCATTGATCCGCGAAACCCTGCGCAAAGCCGACATGTCGACGCGTGATTTGGGCGGGGTGGCATACACCAGCGGCCCGGGGTTGGTGGGCGCATTGCTGGTCGGCGCGGCCTGCGCGCGGTCGCTGGCGTGGGCGCTGGAGGTGCCGGCCATCGGCGTGCACCACATGGAAGGGCACCTGCTCGCGCCGATGCTCGAAGCCGATCCGCCGCAGCCGCCGTTCGTGGCCTTGCTGGTGTCCGGCGGGCATTCGATGTTGATCGAGGTGACGGGCATCGGTTGCTATCGCCTGCTCGGCGACACACTCGATGACGCCGCCGGTGAAGCGTTCGACAAAACCGCCAAACTCATGGGGCTGCCATATCCGGGTGGCCCGGCGCTGGCGAAATTGGCCGAGACCGGTGCGGCGGCGCGGTTCAAGTTTTCCCGACCCATGACAGATCGCCCGGGCCTGGATTTCAGTTTTTCCGGATTGAAAACGCAGGTGTTGCTGGCCTATCGCGCGCACGCGGACGAGGCGAATGCGAAAGCCGACATCGCGCGCGGCTTCGAGGAGGCCATCGTCGAGACGCTGGCGATCAAGTGCCGCCGCGCGCTGGCACAAACCGGCACGCGCCGGCTGGTCATTGCCGGCGGCGTCGGCGCGAACAAGCGCTTGCGTGCGCAACTGGCCGACGCGGGTGAGCGCGAAGGTTTTCGCGTGTATTTTCCGCGGCTGGAATTCTGCACCGACAACGGCGCCATGATCGCGCTCGCCGGCGCGCTGCGCCTGCAAGCGGGGTTGCGCGACGATGCGGCGATCAAAGTCGCGCCACGCTGGGATCTGGAAACGCTCGCCGCAGTATAGAATTCCGCAACCCACGATCGATCGAATGCCGCTGGTGTCGGCAGAACCTCCATGTCGGATATCGTTTTCATCGAAGACCTGCGCATCGAAACCGTCATCGGCATCTACGACTGGGAGCGCAAGATTCGCCAGGTCGTCGCGCTCGATCTGGAAATGGCGTTCGACAACCGCAAGCCTGCCGCGAGCGATCGCATCGAGGACACGCTCGACTACAAGGCGGTATCGAAACGCTTGATCGCCTTCGTCGAAGCGGCGCATTTCGAGCTGGTGGAAACCTTGGCCGAACGTTGCGCCGATATCGTTCTCGCCGAATTCAAAGTACCGTGGCTGCGCCTGAAACTGGCCAAGCCCGGCGCGGTGCGCGGCTCGAAAGCCGTCGGCGTCGTCATCGAGCGCGGAGCCCGACCGCTCGCATGAGTCGCGCTTGGCTGAGTCTCGGCTCCAACGTCGAACCGGAAAAACACCTGCGTGCCGCCGTGGCCGAGTTGCGCGCGCGTTTCGGCGCGATCGTCGTCTCGCCGGTCTATCGCTGCAAGGCGGTCGGTTTCGAGGGGCCGGATTTTCTCAATCTCGCCGTCGGCATCGACACCGACCTTGCCCCCGGCGTGCTCAACGATTGGCTGCATGCGCTCGAAGATCGCCACGGTCGTCGCCGCGACGTGCCGCGCTTCTCCAGCCGCACGCTCGATGTCGACATCGTTCTTTACGGCGACCTCGTCATGCGCGGCGAAGGCCATCTCGAACTGCCGCGCGCGGAACTCAAACACGCCTTCGTGCTGAAACCGCTGGTCGATATCGCCGCCGATGTCGTGCATCCGGTGTCGGGCCAAACCCTGGCCGAATTGTGGGCCGCGCACCCGGCGCCGGCCGCAGAATCGATCGCAAGAATCGACCTGTCGCTGGCCGGGTGACGATTCGTCCTTTACGCGCCATCGCCGCGATGCTAGAAATGCGCCACCGAATCACCGCAGGGCGAGACGATGTTTGACAAACTTTCGCGCAGTTGGGCCTTGATCAAAGCCAGTGCTGCCGTGTTACGCGACGATAAAAAGTTGCTCGTCTATCCGACGCTGTCGGCACTGTGCACGATACTTGTCGCCGCCAGTTTCTTCGTCCCGGCGCTGCTGGCCGGCGCCTTCACATCGCGCGCTGCCGGCCACTTCACGCCGGGGCATGCGGTGCTGCTGTTCGCGTTCTATTTCGTGCAGTATTTCGTCATCCTCTTTTTCAACTCGGCGCTTGTCGCGGCCGCCTTGATCCGCCTGCGCGGTGGCGAGCCGACGCTGGCGGATGGATTTCAGGCAGCGGCGGCGCGTCTGCCGGCCATCCTCGGCTACGCGGCCATTTCCGCCACGGTCGGCATGGTTCTGCGCTCGCTGCAGGAACGTGCCGGATTTCTGGGCCGCTGGATCATCGGCCTGATCGGCCTCGCCTGGTCGCTGGCGACGTTTCTGGTCGTGCCGGTGTTGGTCAACAGCGATCTTGGCCCGGTCGATGCGGTCAAGCGCAGCGTCGAGTTGCTCAAGCAAACCTGGGGCGAAAATCTGATCGGCAACGCCGGTATCGGGATTGCGTTCGGTCTGATCGGTTTCCTCGTGATCGCGTTCGGGGTGCTCCTCGTCGTGCCCGCCATCGGCTCGCATTCGACGGCTGCCATCGTCGCCACGCTGGCGTTGCTCGTCATCGCGCTGATTCTCCTCGGCCTCGTCCAGTCCGCATTGCAGGGCATTTACGCGGCCGCGATTTATCGCTACGCCGAGGAAGGCGCGACCAGCCCCGGCTTCGATCGCGCGTTGATCACGCAGGCATTCCAGCCCAAGGCGGAGTAGCCCTTTCGCCGCGCGCGCTCGACTGCGGCGCGACCACGCGGG
>JAFEFR010000193.1 GCA_018240485.1 Pseudomonadota bacterium | reverse complement strand
GGCCTCGGCGATGGCGATCGCGGCATTCACGCGCGCAAACCGGCGCGCGATTTGATCGAAGCGATGGACGCCATGTTCGCCCCGTTGCCGGCGACCGACGCCGCGCGCGGGCATCGCGACGGAGCAATGGACGCATGAAGACCTTGCTCGACCATCTCGAAACCACCGGCATGCTGCGCACCGTCGATGCCGAGCTGGGCCGACTCATCGCACAGCAAAGCACGCACGATGGCGATGCGCTGGGGCTGGCTGCGGCGCTGGCCAGTGCGGCGCTGGGGCAAGGACACGGCTGCTTGCCGCTGGCGGAATTGCACGGCTTCCTCACCGAACTCGCGCAGGTCGCCGATGCGCGCGTGCCGACAGACCTGCCCCCGATAAGCGCGCTGCGCAACGCATTGCGGAATTCGCCGCTGGTTGCTGGCGATGCCGCCACGCCGGCTGCGCTGGTGTTCGATGCGCACGAGCGCCTTTATTTGCGCCGCTATTTCATGTACGAGCGTACCGTCGTGCAGGCGTTGTCGCTGCGCCTCGCCCATCCCAATCCTTCCATCGCCGAACCGGAACGATTGCGCGCCGCGCTGGATCGCGCGTTTGCAGGCGAGTCTGGCGACGTCGACCAGCGCCGTGCCGCCTTGCTCGCGCTGCGCTCGCGCCTGCTGCTGATCAGCGGCGGCCCCGGCAGCGGCAAAACCACCACGGTGTTGCGCTTGCTCGCGCTGGTCGTGGCGCAAGCGCGTGAAGCGAGCGCCGCGGCTCCGCGCATCGCACTGGCCGCGCCGACCGGCAAGGCGGCGGCGCGCCTGTCGGAAACGCTGCGCGCGCGCGGCGGCGACGACGCTGCGATTCCGGCGGCGGCGAGTACCGTACATCGCCTGCTCGGCGTGTCGCGCGACGGGCGCCCGCGTCACGACCGCCATTGTCCGTTGCCGTTCGATCTGGTCGTGATCGACGAAGCTTCGATGCTCGACCTCGCTCTTGCCGCGCGTCTGTGCGATGCGCTCGCACCCACGGCTTCACTGATCCTGCTCGGCGATCGCGACCAGCTCGCCGCGGTCGAGGCCGGGCGCGTGTTCGGCGCGCTGTGTCACGCGGCGGATACCGCGAGCGGCCATTCACCCGAGCTTGCGCATTTGCTAAAAAGTATACTTCATCAACCGCATGTCGTTGCGCGCAGCGGCGTGGAAGCGGACGGTGCACAAGCGGAGTGCGATTCACCTTCGACAAACTCAAGGCAGGACGACGCATTCGTTGGCACACCCGCGGCTTCGCGCCGGCGTGGCGGGAGTGGCCTCGACCGCCTCGCCGATGCCTACGTCGAACTGCGCGGCAACCATCGGTTCGGCGCGCACGGCGCCATCGGTCGCCTCGCTGCCGCGCTGCGTGCGGGCGATGGCGACGCGGCACGGCGCCTGCTCGACGAAGGGCACGACGAAGCCCGGCGCACGGCGGTTTCCGCCGCCGCGTTGCCGGCGCGCATCGTGCGCGAGATCGTGCCGCGTTATGCGCAGATCGTGCGTGCGGTTGATGCGAATGCCGCCTTCGCCATCGCCGAACGTTTTCGCGTGCTCTGCGCCCTGCGCGAAGGGCCATTCGGTGCGGTCGCGATCAATGCCGCGATCGAGCACGAATTGCGCCGACACGGCGACGCCGCGGTGAGTGGGTGGTATCGCGGGCGCCTCGTGTTGATCGAGCGCAACGATTACCGCCTCGGCGTGTTCAACGGCGATATCGGCGTGGCCATGCCGAGCGCAAGCGGCGCCGCGCTGGACGTCTGGTTCCGCAATGCCGACGGCAGTCTGCGCGCCCTGCCGACATTGGCCCTGGAAGGCTGCTCGCCGGCGTATGCGCTGACGGTGCACAAGGCGCAAGGTTCGGAGTTCGACGACGTCGCCGTTGTCCTGCCCGAGCGCGATACGCGCGTTCTTGCGCGCGAACTGATCTACACCGCGGTCACCCGCGCTCGACAACGCGTGTCGTTGTGGGCCAGCGAGGCGATTCTCGTCGCCGCCATCGCGCGCAGCGCGCAACGCTGGTCGGGGTTGACCGACGCTTTGCGCGAAGAAAACGGTTCGGCATGATCGTGCGCGCGGCGCGCGGGGATCAATGCAGGGTCGGCCCGTTGCCCCCGCGACGCGAAGGAAAAGCGACGACATTGTCGCCACCGACATCGCGTGGCGGCGGGCCGTCCCACAGCACGGGCACGTCTTGCGGGCGCTGCGGTTCGAATTGGGATCGATCGAACGCGTCGTGCGGATGCTCTGCGTGGACGACATCGTCCTCCTCGTCCTCCCAGCTGTAGCGCTTGCGCGGTGGCAGTGGATCGAGCCGGTAGAACGCGAGGGCTGCGATCGCGCCGGCAATCGCACCGGCCAAGTGGTACTCGAAGCTGACGTTTTCCTCGCGCGGCAGAATCGTCAGGGTCATGCCGCCGTAGAGAAAAAACACGGCCAGCGCGATCGACACGCCAAGACGATCGCGACGGAACAGGCCGATCAAAAACAGGAAAAACATCAGGCCGTGAACCACGCCGCTGATGCCGACATGCAGCGAGGGCCGCGCCCACAACCATACGCCAAAGCCCGAGACGATCCAGATCCACGGCAGCGCGTAGCGCATCGCGCGCGGATAGGCGTACAGCGCGAACGCCGAAAGCAAACCGAGTGGCAGCGTGTTCGACATCAGATGCTCGAACGAGGCATGCACGAACGGCGCGGTGAGAATGCCGAGCAGCGCGTGCGGATCGCGCGGACGAAGGCCGAGCGCATCCATGTTCCAACCCAGCGCGAACGCGGCCAGCCACACGATCCAGATGCCGGCGACCAGCGCGAACGCCCCGAGCGCGGCGTAGCGCGCACGTTCGCGATCGTTGCGCACGCTGGTCGCGCTGGCGTCGACGGTGATGGGAGCGATATCCATCGTTACATCATGGGGCGACTTGGGCGCGACGCAAGGGCGGCGTCATCGGCATGCCGCTTCTTCGCCGTGCGTTTGCCCCGACCTTGCCGCGGTGCCGGCGTGCGCAGGCGCAGTTTCGGTTTGCTTGTTGACACCTCGTCCATTTCAATCCGGTCAAGCATGGGCGCGCGGTGCGCATCACGGATTGGCGATTTTCCTCGATTCACCGCTATGTGCGTTCGGAGGATTTGCCGGCGGATCGGGGTGGGTAATGTTGCGCAGTGAGCCTGCGAATTCCAATGTGGGTGTGGGTGGTCGATATTGGGGTTCGCAGGCTCACAGCGATGGTGCGCGCCGTGAAAAGTGACTTGCGCGTTTACGCTGCCCCTCAGCCCAGCGCGGCGAGCCGGGCCTTGATGAGTTCGGAGAGCTTGCCCATATCGGTGCGTCCGGCGACCTTGGGTTTGACCAGTCCCATGACCTTGCCCATGTCCTTGGCGCTGGTGGCGCCCGATTCGGTGATGGCCGCCGTGATGGCCGCATCGACTTCACTCGCGCTGAGCTGCGCGGGCAAGTAGTGCTGGATGACCACGACTTCGGCTTTTTCCTTGTCGGCCAGATCAGTGCGGCCGGCGGCCTCGAATTGGGTGATCGAATCGCGCCGCTGCTTGAGCATCTTTTCCAGCACGCCGAG
>JAFEFR010000192.1 GCA_018240485.1 Pseudomonadota bacterium | reverse complement strand
GGCGGTATCGACGAAGTACCGCAGACGTTTACACTGTGCAAATCGCATGCGCCATCGGACGCCGGAGCCGAAAATCCCCATGAATGATTGCCTCATCGTCAATGCCGATATCGTCAATGACGGTCGCCGCTTCTCTGGCGACGTGCGCGTGCGCAACGGTCGCATCGAGTCGGTCGGTAGCCAGATCGTCGCGCAGGCCAACGAACGCGTGGTCGATGCGCGCGGACGCCTGCTGCTGCCGGGCATGATCGACGACCAGGTACATTTCCGCGAACCCGGACTCGAGCACAAGGGTGACTTCTTCACCGAATCGCGCGCCGCAGTGGCCGGCGGCGTCACCAGTTTCATGGAGATGCCGAACTCGAAGCCGACCACGACCAACCGCGCCGCACTCGAAGACAAGTACGCGCGCGCCGCAGCCAAATCGCTCGCCAATCACGCCTTCTATCTCGGTGCGACCAACGACAACCTCGAAGACATCCAGCGCCTCGACCCAAAGGCCGCCTGCGGCATCAAGGTGTTCATGGGCGCCTCCACGGGCAACATGCTGGTCGACAACCCGGCGACGCTCGATGCGATCTTCCGCGACGCGCCGACACTGATCGCGACGCACTGCGAGGACACGCCGACGATCGAGGCCAATCTCGCCGCGGCGCGCAACAAGTACGGCGGCGATGCGGTCCCGATCGCGGAACATCCGTTCATCCGCTCGCGCGAGGCCTGCATCAAGTCGACGCGACTGGCGATGGAACTCGCGCGTCGTCACGGCTCGCGCCTGCACGTGTTGCACGTCACCACCGCCGAGGAACTCGAACTGTTCGCACCCGGCCCCGCCGACGGCAAGCGCATCACTGCGGAAACCTGCGTGCATTTCCTGCATTTCAGCAACGCAGACTACGCCGCCAAGGGCAACCTGATCAAGTGCAATCCGGCGATCAAACTCCCTGCCGATCGCACAGCGATCATCGCCGCGATCAAAGACGGACGCATCGACATCCTCGCCACCGATCATGCGCCGCATGGCTGGGAGGAAAAACAGCAAAGCTACGAGAACGCCCCGTCGGGATTGCCGCTCGTGCAATCGGTGTTGCAATGCGCGCTCGAACGCTGGTTCGACGGCCAACTTCCCATCGAACTGCTCGTCGAAAAATTCGCGCATGCGCCGGCACGCCTGTACGACGTACGCGAACGCGGCTACATCCGCGAGGGCTATTGGGCCGACCTTGTGATGATCGATGCGCAGCTTCCGCACACCGTGACGCGCGCGGAAACGCTGTCGAAATGCGGTTGGTCGCCGTTCGAGGGCACGACATTCCGCTCCACCATCGCCGCCACCTGGGTCAACGGCCATCTGGCCTGGCACGAGGGCCAGCTCGACGACTCGCAGCTCGGCAAGCGGTTGGAGTTTGCGCGATGAAAACAACGTTGGCGGCCGTTGTCCTCGGCATGGCCACGTTGGCCGCGCACGCCTCCGACCGCGAACTGCAACTCCCGGACTCGGTACAACAAGGCCAGCTCGTCGTGGGGCATGCTCCGAAGGGTGCGAAGATCGAATACAACGGGCGCCGACTGCTCATCGGCCCTGATGGCGTGTTCGTTTTCGGCCTCGGGCGCGATGCGCCGACCGAAGCGAAACTGCACATCCGATACTCGAACGGCAAGGCCGGCGACATCGCCCTGCGCGTCGGCAAACGCAATTACGCGACCGAGCGGGTCGACGGCTTGCCACAGCACACGGTCACGCCCAATCCCGAGCTGCTCAAGCGCATCGAACGCGAACGTGATCGCGTCGCCGAAACGCGCCATCGCAACGATGCGCGCGAAGATTTCGAAAATGGGTTCATCGATCCGGTCGAGAATGCTCGCATCAGCGGCTTGTGGGGTCGGCAGCGCATCGACAACGGCAAGCCGATGGCGCCACACTTCGGCCTCGACTTCGCCGTACCGAACGGCACGCCGATCCGCGCTACCGCGCCCGGCCTCGTCGCGCTGGCCGAAATGGGCATGGTCCTCAACGGCGGCATCGTCGTGCTCGACCACGGCCACGGCGTGAGCACGACGACGATCCACATGAGCCGCATCGACGTGAAGCCCGGGCAGAAAGTGAAACAGGGTGACATCGTCGGCCTCGCCGGCGCCACCGGGCGCGCCACCGGCCCGCACGTGCACTGGGCCGCAAACTGGTTCGACGTGCCGATCGACCCTGCGCTGCTGCCCAAACCGGGCGCTTCCACTGCCACACCGTGACCGCGGCGATCCGCGAAATCGCAGCCACGGCGACGACGCAACGCGCGCCGTAACCGCGGCGATTCAGTCGCGTGCCGCCGCGCGTGCCTCGCGCCACGACCACCAAAGTGCCTTCCAGCGCGCGGCACCGGGCGGCGTCATCACCGCCCGCAGCGGGTCGCCGGCGCGCATCGCGTTCTGCATCAGCGCAAGATCGAGCCGCGCGCGCACGCGGCGTGCAAGCAAGCCACACGGCATCTCGACCAGCGCACGTTGCAACACCGCGGAAAGCCCGCCGAGAACTTCGCGCACCAATTCGCCGCGCTTCGGCGTGACCTCGGCGAGCGCGGCGCGCGTCAATTCATGCCGCGCCAACAGATCGAGCGGCACGGGCAGGCGTTCGGGCGCATCGGCCAGATGGCGCAGCGCGAGCAGCAGATGCGAAATCGTCCACAGTTTCGCCGTCGCCGGAATTGTCGTGGCCGACACGTCGAACAGCGCCGCTTCGGCCTGCGCAACGGGCGTGTACAGCACCGCATGGCTGCTCAGCAGCGAGCCCAGATCGGAGCCGGCGCCGACATGGCGCATTTCGAGCGCGCCGTCGGCCAGCGCCGTCCAGGTCGTTGCATCCACCTTCGCGGTTCGCGGGTCGGCGAACAGCACCGCGCTGACCGGATGGCGCGGCGATCCGGACGCAGCCGCAAGCAGTTCCTGCCGCCACCACTGGATCTTCACCTCGGCGACATGCGCTTCGCCCAGACCGAACGCGGCCTGTTCGAGTTCGTGAATCAGACAGCCGAATGCCGCCGCGCGCAGGCGCGCATCCGGCGCGAAAAACAGCGCGACGGTGGCCTGCTCGGGATTCGCCGCCAGCCATTTCTGCTCGAAACTGGCGAAGGCGCCGTGCTGCGCATCCAACATGGTTGATTCCATCCTTGCGATTCAATCCAGATCAAGCGCAGCGAGCAGATCCCGCGGTCGCGCGACGACGATATCGGCACCCCAGTCGTGCGGATCCTCGCCGTCGAGATAACCCCAGGCCGCCGCGACGGTGCGCATGCCCGCAGCGCGACCGGCCTCGATGTCGCGCGCATCGTCGCCGACATAGACGCTGCACCTCGCATCGACATTCGCCAGTTGCGCCGCGTGCAGCAGCGGCTCCGGATCGGGCTTGCGTTTGGCCAGCGTATCGCCGCCGATCAGCGCGACACTGCGCGTGGCGAGGCCGAGCTCCGCGACGACGCGGCGTGCGAGACGCTCGGGTTTGTTGGTGACAATGCCCCACGGCAATGCGCGCGCATCGAAATTTTCGAGTACGGCGTCGATGCCGTCGAACGTGCGCGTGAGCAGCGCGATCTGCTGCGCGTACAGGTCGAGATAACGCGGCAGCAAGGTTTCGATGCGCGCCTCGTCGATGCCGGGAAAGCCCGCGCGCAGCATCGCGCGACCGCCCTTGGAGACGACCATGCCGACCTTGTCCATCGCGATGGCCGGCTCGCCGAGTTCGGCGCGCAGACGACGCATCGCATCGATCAGGTCGGGCGCCGAATCGATCAGCGTGCCGTCGAGATCGAAAAAGACCGCGGAGATGGACTTCAAATTGGAATTCATTTTTTTGCCGTCATTCCCGCGAACGCGGGAATCCATTTTGCTTTCAGGGTCAAAAACAAGATCAAGATGGATTCCCGCTTGACCAGCCATTCGGCTGTTAAAAACCGCGGGAATGACGGCTTTCAAAACTTGCGCGCGCACGCCAAGTAGTTCACTTGTGTACTTTTCACGATCCAGGCGCGCCGCGACAACGGATTGTAGGCGAGCCCACTCAGGTCTTCGAGTTCGAGCCCCGCATCGCGCAACGCCGCGGCCATTTCCGAGGGGCGGATAAATTGCGCGTAGTGGTGCGTGCCGCGCGGCAACAGGTTCAGCGCGTACTCGGCGCCGACGATCGCCACGCCGAACGCGAGCGGCGTGCGGTTGAGCGTGGACAGGAACAGGCGCCCGCCCGGCTTGAGCAGCGTCGCACAGGCCGCGATCACGCTGCCCGGATCGGGCACATGCTCGAGCATCTCCATGCAGGTAATCGCATCGAACGCGCCGGGCGATTCCTGCGCAAGCGCTTCGACGCTGACTTCGCGATAGTCGACCTGCAGATTGGATTCGTGCAGATGCAGACGCGCCACGTCGAGCACGCGCGGCGCGAGATCGATGCCGGTCACCTGCGCGCCGGCCGCGGCCAGCGCTTCGCTGAGCAGGCCGCCGCCGCAACCGACGTCGAGCACGCGCGCGCCCTTGAGCGCAATGCGCTCGGCCACGTAGTTCAGGCGCACGGGATTGAGGTCGTGCAGCGGGCGCGACTCGCCTTCCGGGTCCCACCAGCTCGCGGCGAGCTT
>JAFEFR010000191.1 GCA_018240485.1 Pseudomonadota bacterium | reverse complement strand
CGGATCGATCTTGAGATAGGGCAGCGCGGCCTTGTCGGCGAGCCATTGAGTGAGCACTTCCAGGCTCAGCGGTTTTTTGTCGCGCGGGTTGAGCAGCTTCAGGTTGGCGATCAGCGCGAGCGGATGCAGCTCCACCTTGTTCTGCGCCGAGCGCACGTCAGCGCGAACCTTGGTGGCATCTTCCTGGGCGAGCAGGCCATCGCGCAGCAGCGCGCCGAGCACCGTCTCCAGGTCGAGCTTGCGATGCGGTGAAAGCATCGCGTCGGCCTTGGGGGGCGGGGGCGTTGTCGGCGTATTGCGTTGCGGAGCGGTGGCCATGCGGTTTCCCCGATTCACCCGTGTTGCTGCGGCGCAGCGACGTTCCTGTCGATATACTAACGCGCTTTCCGCCGCCGACCGCGAATCAGAGACCATCAAATGCCCGGGCCGACTTTCCAAGACATCATCCAGACCTTGAACCGCTACTGGGCGGAGCAGGGTTGCGTGCTGTTGCAGCCGCTCGACACCGAAGTCGGCGCCGGCACGTTCCACCCAGCCACGTTCCTGCGCGCGCTCGGCCCCGAGCCGTGGGCCGCGGCCTACGTGCAGCCTTCGCGTCGGCCGACCGATGGGCGCTACGGCGAAAATCCGAACCGCTTGCAGCACTACTACCAGTACCAAGTGGTGATGAAGCCGAATCCGGACGACATTCTGGATTTGTATATCGGTTCGTTGAAGCAACTTGGCGTCGACCCGCTGGTACACGACCTGCGCTTCGTCGAGGACAACTGGGAGTCGCCGACGCTCGGCGCCTGGGGGCTGGGTTGGGAAGTCTGGTTGAATGGCATGGAAGTCACCCAGTTCACCTATTTCCAGCAGGCCGGCGGCCTTGAGTGCAAACCCGTACTCGGCGAAATCACCTACGGTCTCGAACGCCTCGCGATGTATTTGCAGAACGTTGATAACGTCTACGACTTGGTTTGGACGCAGGCACCGCATGGCGTGGTCACCTACGGCGACGTGTTTCATCAGAACGAAGTCGAACAATCCACCTACAACTTCGAGCATGCCAACGTCGAAAAGCTGTTCGCCTGGTTCGACACCTGCGAGGGCGAGGCGAAAAAGCTGGTTGAGGTCGGCCTGCCGCTGCCGGCCTACGAGCAGGTGATGAAGGCCAGCCACACGTTCAACCTGCTCGACGCACGCCGCGCGATCAGCGTGACCGAGCGCCAGCGCTACATCCTGCGCGTGCGCACGCTCGCGCG
>JAFEFR010000190.1 GCA_018240485.1 Pseudomonadota bacterium | reverse complement strand
CGCAACACTTCGTCCACATGCTCGCGACACAAGCGGAAGGTTTCCTCACCGACCAGCTTGACCGCAGTGCCATCGGAAAACAAACCGACTTCGCTCAATTCGACGCGTCGGCCCTGGGCGAGCGAACGCGCCATCGCGTCGGAGTCTTCGGTCTGCACGCCGATCACCTTGATCTGCGGGCGCACGGCTTTGACGTACGCGGCGATGCCCGCGATCAGGCCGCCGCCGCCGATCGGTACGAAGATCGCGTGGATCGGCCCCTGGTGTTGACGCAGGATTTCCATTGCGACCGTGCCTTGCCCGGCAATCACGTCGGCATCGTCGAACGGATGCACCAGGGTCAGCCCACGTTCGGCACCGATCTTTACTGCGGCGGCATAGGCGTCGCTGTACGACTCGCCCGTGAGCACGATCTCGACCGCATCGCCGCCATGCGTGCGGACGGCATCGATTTTCACCTGCGGCGTTGTCACCGGCATCACGATCGCCGCGCGCGTACCCAGTTTTTTGGCGGCCAATGCAACGCCTTGCGCGTGATTGCCGGCCGAGGCGGCGAACACGCCGCGGGCGCGTTGCTCCGCGGTCAACTGCGCCATCTTGTTGTACGCGCCGCGCAACTTGAACGAGAACACCGGCTGGTTGTCCTCGCGCTTGAGATACACACGGTTGCCGAGGCGGGTGGACAGGTTCGGCGCGAAGTCGAGTTCGGTTTCGCGCGCCACATCGTAGACGCGGGCGGTAAGAATGCGGCGCAGGGTGTCGTGAACGGGGGTCATTTTTGCGAGCGTATCATTGCCACAGCGAAAACTCAGCACGCGCCAACCCGGCGAAAGAAACCTCGTTCGTTTGCCGGGCCGGTATGGCGGTTGACGGATTCGATGAGACATAACACGATGAACCCGATTGTCTTTTTCGACGCCGCCGACGTCTTGAGCTTTCGGCTGCGCGCATCCTTCAGGGAAAAATCATGCCATTCACTCGCCGCCGTTTTCTTGCCACCGGACTTGCGACCACGGCGGGAACCGCCTTGATCGCGAAACCTTTCGCCGCGCGTGCCGATGTGGCTTTGACGCAATCCTTTCCCGCGATCGAAAAATTGCCGACGCTGTCCGGGCAGGCGCGGCCGTTCACCAACGCGGAACGCTTGGCGCGCATCGAGCGTGCGAAGCGGCTGATGGCGACGAACAGGATCGACGCCATTCTCATCGCCGGCGGCACGTCGGCGCGTTACTTTGCGGATTTGCGCATGGGCGGCAGCGAGCGCCTGTGGGCGTTGGTGATCCCGGCGAAAGCCAAGCCGTTCGTGGTGACGCCGGCCTTCGAGGAAGGCCGCGCAAGGGAGTCGCTGGAGGCAGGGCCGTTCGGCAAGAACGCCGACGTGCTGACCTGGCAAGAGGACGAAAGCCCGTTCGCATTGGTCGGCAAAGGTCTGCGCGATCGCGGCATCGCCACGGGCACGCTCGGTATCGATGAGAACACGAAATTCGTTTTTTCCGACTCGATCCGCGCGGCGAACCCGCACCTGACCCTGGTCGGCGCCACGCCCGTCACCGCCGGCTGCCGCATGATCAAGGACGCGCACGAGCTGGAATGCATGCGGCTCGCGTCCAGGGCCACCCTGATGGTCTATCGCGCGGTGGCGCAGTCGATTCGCGCAGGCATGACGAATGCGGACGTGGAAAACCTGGTGCAGCTCGGCTACGCGCGGGTCGGTTTTCCCGGCGAAGCCTCGCTCAACATCGACGAATTCACGGCGCAGCCGCATGGCTCGGCCAAGCCGCAAACGCTGCGCGAAGGCTCCATCCTGATGCTCGACGACGGCTGCACGGTGGAGGGCTATCAGTCCGACCTCACGCGCACGTTCGTGCTCGGCAAACCCACCGACAAGATGAAAAAGGTTTTCGACATCGTGAAAGCAGCGCAATCGGCGGCCCTGAAGGCCGCGCGGCCCGGCATCGTCGCCGGCGAGGTGGACGCCGCGGCGCGCAAGGTGATCGTGGACGCGGGCTACGGGCCGGGATTCACCTGCTTCACCCATCGTCTCGGCCACGGCATCGGCATGGACGGTCACGAATGGCCGTACTTCGTGAAGAACAACATGTTCGGCTGGGATCCGGCGCCGACGCTGAAGCCGGGCATGACCTTCAGCGACGAGCCGGGCGTTTACATCAAGGGCGAGTTCGGCGTGCGCCTCGAAGACGACCTGGTCATCACCGACAACGCTGCGGAGTTGCTGACGCCGCAGAGCCCGTCGATCGACGATCCGTTCGGCGGCATGGCGTACTGAAAATGTCTGTATGCGATGCATTTCGACACACACGATTTTTCGCTTGACGTATTACGTATCTCGTAATACGTTGGTCGCATGATCCGGAGCTTCCACTGCAAGGAGACGCAGGCCTTGTTCGAGGGTGGCGGTTCACGTCGCTTCCGTTCGATCAAGGAAATGGCCATTCGCAAGCTCTCGCAACTCGATGCAGCACATACGCTCGAGTTCCTGCGCTCGCCGCCCGGCAATCAGCTTGAAGCACTCAAACACGACCGCAAAGGGCAATACAGCATTCGCATCAATCGCCAATGGCGCATCTGTTTTGCATGGACTTCCGCCGGCCCTGAACGCGTGGAAATCGTCGACTATCACTGAGCCACCATGACTCCTCCCGTCAATCGCATGCGTCCAGTGCATCCCGGCGAAATCCTGCGCGAGGATTTCCTCGTTCCGCTCGGAATGAGCGTGCACGCGCTGGCTGCCGCGCTGCGCGTGCCCGCGACGCGCATCCACGAAATCGTCAACGAGCGCCGCAGCGT
>JAFEFR010000018.1 GCA_018240485.1 Pseudomonadota bacterium | reverse complement strand
TCACATTTCGACATGCGCGCGCAGGCCGAAAAATTTCGCCGGCCCGCGATCCTTGTTGTAGCCGGGGTTCCATGCGTACTGGAAGTCTGGGGAAAGCGAAATATACTTGTTCGCTTTTAATGAATAGTATACTTCCACGATACGTTCTCTCGCGTAGTCGAGGCGACCGTCGCCGACGAGAAATCCGCTGCCGCCGGCGGCCAGATAATCGCGGTGATCGTGCGCGATACCAGTCGCCACGATGGCAATGGCGAAGCGATCGCCGTTGCGCCCCCAGTGCGTGCCGGACAGTTGAGCGCCGAGGCTCATGCTGCGCTCGGCTTCGGTGAAGGCGAACGATTCCGTGCGGCCGTCGCTCCAGCCGAGGCGTGCGAACAAACCGGTTTCGCCGTCGTCAGTGAGCGGCAGTTCGGCATTCAGCGCGTAGCCGTACTTGCGCCGACCGTCGCGATCGTCGGCACGGATGTCGGGCGCCTCGCCCGTGGCTTGTGCGGCGGCGAGCGCGTCGCGATACACGCCCATGCGTGCGATGTTGCGGTAGGCCAGCAGGCGTATGGCATAGCCGGTTTTGTCCGGCTGCCAGGTCAGTTCGACTTGTTCGCCGCGGGCGCGGGCGAGCGGCCACTCCAGCGCCTGTCCGTTCGCTTCGCGCGGCATCTGAAAAATGCCATAACGTAGCGTCCACGCCGGTTGCACGAGGGCAAGCATCGCCCCGTTGGTATAGCCGCGCGTGTCGGCGGCGAAGTCCCAGGCGGCGTTGTTGAACAGCGCCCAGTTCATGAACTGCGTACGGGTCGAGTTCGCGTAGCGGTTTTTGTCGAAATCGTCGCTGGCCGCGAACTTGCCGACCTTCACTTCGATGCGGTTGCCGTACTCCAACCCCGGCAACTGATCTTGCGCGGCGTCGACGGCGGTCGTCTCCTCACTCAGCGGCAAGGTGTAGCGCAGTACGCGGCGTGCGACGTACGGGCGCTTGCCGAGATCGACCGTGCCGGAGCGAATCACGTCGCCGTTGGTCAATCCGGCCATGCCGGTGGCGTTGCTGACGCCGGCGCCCTTGAACATTTCTGCGTCTAGATAGAACTGCAAGTGCCACGGCAATTGCACGCCGAAATACGCGCCAAATGTGTGCGAGCGCGCCGTATCGCCGTTTGCCCGCAAGCTCAAGGGGCTGGAATAAGGCGAGCGCAGCGCGTCCTGGTGCTGGTCGATGAAGGTGTACTGCGCGCCGAGCAGTTGCGGTACGAAAAATTCAGCGCCGGAGTCGGTGGCTTGCGCGAACGCGCTCGTCATGCCGAGCACGCAGAGGCTGGCAATGGCGAGGTGAGGGAGTTCCAATTTCATGATTTCAGTATTCCGCGAGAAAGGTACGCGCCCGCTCAGGTCGTGCGCGACAAGGATGCAGCATGGCTGGCATGGGTTTCACGTCTGTGTCGTCCAGCGCGCTTCGAGTGTGTCGTTGGTCGTATTGCGCTTCCAGAGAAGGCGAGGCTTGCGGCGGGCGCAGACGTCATCGTTCGCGGCGGCATGAATCCGCGCGCGCGCTGTGGCGCAATAGGCATCGCGCACGCCGACAGAGCGGTCGCGCGGGAGCAGGGAGAGAAAAAATTGCAGTTTCATGATTCACCTCGATTCCGCTGCGGAACGGGTGAATCACGACCAGCTATCGGCTAGATCGCGAGACGGCCCGCATTCGCACGCGGCGGCAGGATTGGTTCGACCTTGGCAGCGCACGTTCCGTGACGGGTCGACGCTGCGCGGGTACTCGGATAGCTGTCCATGGATGTCGGTAGCTGATTGGGAAAATGCCTGGGGAGGCCCAAGGCGGGGCGGAAGATAGGCTTCGTTCACGACGATGTCAACGAAAATTTTCCTGACGCGGGAATGACGTTGGCGATGGCGGATACGGAATGACCACGATCGCAGTTTGCGTTGACAGCCTGCGAAATCCGGCGCCAAATTGCACAGGTCACAAAGGGCGTGCGATGCGTAACGGAACGTACCATCGTTTTGAATCGACGGTTGACGGCATGTCATCGGCTTCGCGTGCGAGCCGGCAACCCGTACTCCATCTCGTGCGCACGGCGCGACGCATGCGTGTGACACCACACGAATTCAACATCGCCGGATTTTGACCGAGGAAGGAGTCTGCCCGTGAGAAAAGATCCCACGCCCACCACCTTGCGCACGCAAGCCCGCTACGGATGGCTGCCCGACCTGCCCGACACGCGCGATCAACTCTACAGCGCGGTCTACAAGATACCCGCCAAGCTGCCGGGCAAGATGGATCTGCGCAAACTCTGCGCGCCGGTCGAGGATCAAGGTCAACTCGGCAGTTGCACGGCCAATGCGCTTGCCGGCGCGCTCGAATATCTCGAACGCAAGGCTCGCCCCAAGGCCAACGTCATCGACGTCAGCCGTTTGTTCATCTACTACAACGAGCGCGTCATCGAACACGCGGTGAATTCCGACAATGGCGCAATGATCCGCGATGGCATCAAGTCGCTGGCCAAGCAGGGCGTGTGTGAGGAATCGATGTGGCCCTACGTCATTTCGCAGTTCGCCCAGCGGCCCAGCGCTGCCTGCTACGCGCAGGCGCTGCAGCACACCATTGCTGCCTACCAGCGGCTTTCGACGACGGACGAAATGCGTGCTTGTCTCGCCGATGGCTATCCGTTCGTGTTCGGTTTCAGCGTGTACGAAAGCTTCGAGTCGCAGGCGGTGGCGGCATCCGGTGTGGCCGATTTGCCGAAGAAGGGCGAGAAGCTGGTAGGCGGACACGCCGTCTGTGCGGTTGGCTACGACGATGCCGCCAAACGTTTTCTGGTGCGCAATTCGTGGGGCACGAATTGGGGCCAGAAAGGTTACTTCACGCTGCCGTATGCGTATCTTGCAGATCGCAATTTGTCGGACGACTTCTGGACGATTCGGCAGTTTGTCGCCGATTCCGCAGCGATCAAAACGAACAGGCGTTGATCCGCCGCTTGCGAACCGCAGCGGGCGAATTTTTGGTTGCCACGTTCTTCGTATCATTTCGTTCGTTTTCTTTGGAGGCATGCCATGGCGCGCAAAGCGATAACCGAAATGCCGAAATCGGGGAAAAGCATCGCGGATGAGATCATCGCCCAGCGCAAGCGTTCGCGCGCGCGCCGCGCAAAGGCCATTGCGACGCACACGCAGACGTTGCGAGCGAAGGCGAAGGCTGCTGGCCCCATGGCGCTGAAAGCGTTCGTTGCACCACAGACGCGCGGTTATCTCATCGCAGCAGGGGATTCGTGGTTCGATTATCCGGGCCAGCTTCATCTGAATGGCGGCCTCACCTTGAATGACGACGTGCTTGAACAACTTGAAGAGGCAGGCTACGACGTCGAATCGACCGCGCATGCGGGCGATCCCATTGAGGCGATGGCGTTCGGTGGCAGCGGGCAACTCGGCAAGCTGGCGAAGTGCTTCGAGAAAGTGAAAGCGCAAGGCGCGATGCCAAAGGCCGTGCTGCTTTCCGGCGGTGGCGACGACATCGCCGGTAGCGAGTTCGGCATGCTGATCAACCACAGCGCATCGCCGATAGCGGGTTGGAACGACGAAGTCGTCGATGGCGTCATCAACGTGCGCATCGCCGGCGCGTATCGGCGGATGTTCGAGGCGATCGCGACGTTGAGCCAGTACTACGCCGGCAAAGCGCTGCCCGTTCTGGTGCATGGTTACGACTATGCCGTGCCGGACGGACGCAATTTCGGCGGCTTGCCGTTTTTTCCCGGCCCGTGGTTGCGTCCGGGATTCGACGAAAAGCAGTTCACCGAGCTGCAGGTGACGACGGGAATGGTCGAATCCCTCATCGACCGCTTCAACGCGATGCTGCAAAAGCTGGCGCAAGCGTCCGGCGGGAGCGTCCACTACATCGACCTGCGCGGCACGTTGTCCAATTCGCTGATCAGCCAGCGTTATCAAAAATGGTGGGCGAATGAATTGCATCCGACACCACCGGGCTTCAAGGCCGTGGCGGCGAGATTCGCGACAGTGCTGGATGCGCTGTGATCCGGTCAGACTTGGGTGCCTGAGGCTTTGGCTGCCGGTGCGCTAACCATGCGGGAGGCGACGTCGGCGTCTCCCGCCGGTCGAGCAGCTACAGCGCGCGATCTGAGGTCGCCTGGCCGCACAGCGAAGCGAGTACTTTTCCGTTGACGCCATACCGTGTGGTTTGCACGGAACCCGAGATGTGCTGGCCGGTCGGATCCAGTGTCATCGTGCGGTCGACGACCTGATAGCCGTTGTAGACGCCGTCCACGAACCAGTTGAATCGCAGCGAGAGCATGTAGTCGCGATGCCATGACACGTAGCCCCAGATGCCGGTGCCATCGCCGCGGGTGTTCAGACCCAGTACGCCGTAGACATTGGGCACCCCGCCAGGCGGAAAGAGCGTTGTCTCGGTGAGCGTCCCGCCGGCATGGAAGGTGAGGACGTTGATTGGAGTGAGTGGCGGCAACGGACCACTATTGCCGCAGGGTTGGACGGCTGCCGAGGTGGTCCATACGCCGATCAACTGACTCTCGGGGTTGTTGCGGGCTGTGGCGGGCATCGCTGCGAGCGCCAAACTTGTGGCAAGCGGCAGAATGAGCAGTTTCATGATAGCCTCCTTCGCGAATGGGGTGAGGGCCGTGTTGCTGCGCAGGGTGCCGCAACGGCCCGTGGATAGCGTCGCGCCGCCGGGTAGGTCAGCGCCATGAAACCGCTCTGAATAAACATGAATTTCTTCGCGGGCAGTTCTGCTGTCGAAGCGCGAGAGCGCTATTGGTACTTTGGGACATTCCGTCTCGACACGCACACCCGCGAATTACGCAACGGCGATGCGATATCGCTGGCGCTGACTGGCAAAGTTTTCGACACCCTATGCTTGTTGATTCGCAATCGCGACCGAATCGTCAGCCGTGAGGAACTGCTGGCGGTAGTCTGGGCAGGGCGAGTCGTCGAGGAGAACAATCTGGCGCAGGCGATAGCCGCGTTGCGACGTGCGCTCGGCACGGGCGTCAATGATCGCCGTTACATCGTCACGACTCCGGGACAAGGCTATCGTTTTGTCGCAGAGTTGAGCGAATCCGCTGACGGCGGCGCCTCTTCAGGCCCGACCGCAAGGCCGGGGCAGGGTGCGGCGCTGCCCGTGCCGCAGATCACGCTTGCGGTATTGCCGTTCCGATCATTGTCGCAAGGCCCGCGTGACGAGTTGCTCGAACTCGGGTTGGCGGAGACACTCATCTCTCGCCTGGCTCGTTCGCCTGCCCTGCGCGTGCGTGTGCTCGAATCGCGGGTCGGCACGGCAGTGGAGGATGTCTTGGCGGTCGGAGCGCGCCTGGGGGCAGCTTACGTCGTCGCCGGCTCGACCCAGCGCGTCGACGATCAGGTGCGTGTGAGCGTGCAACTGTTGCGTGTCGACGGTGGCGATACGCTTTGGGCGGATGTCATCGACAGCCGTATCGATCGCGTGTTCACGCTGCAGGATCGCATCGTCGGGGCGCTGACCCGAGTGTTGGCGATTCAACCCATCGTGCTGCCGAAACGTACGCGAAATGCGGGCAGCGGAGAGGATCCCGCCGTCTATCGGGCCTGGTTGCAGGGATACCATCTGGCGCAGCGACCGAGTCAGTCGAATCTGGAGCGCGCCGTGCAATCGTTTCTGCATGCCCTCGATCTGGATGCCGCCTGCCCGCGCGCGTATGCCGGCATCGCCATGGCGTATCGCGGCATGGCGCATCTCGACCGTGCGCCGCGCGAAGTTTTCCCGTTGGCCAAGGCGGCAGCAGAGCAGGCGCTGCG
>JAFEFR010000189.1 GCA_018240485.1 Pseudomonadota bacterium | reverse complement strand
TGTTTCAATCCGGCCTGCTTGAGCGCTTTGGGAATCGCGGCTTTCGGGCCGATGCCCATCACTTCGGGCGGCACGCCCGCGACGGAAAACCCGACGAAGCGGGCGAGCGGAGTGAGGTTGTAGTCCTTGATCGCTTGCTCGCTGGCGAGCAGCACGGCGCCGGCGCCGTCGGACATCTGCGAGGAATTGCCCGCGGTGACGGTGCCATTGGCGCGGAACACCGTCTTGAGTTTGGCAAGGACATCGGCGGTTGTGCCCGCGCGCGGGCCCTCGTCGTTCTTGATCGTGCGCGTGTCGTCGATCGCGCCGCGGGTGACCAGATTCGGATAATGATCGGCAAGAACATAGGGCGCGATCTCATCGTTGAACTCGCCTGTAGCCTGCGCGGCGAGCGCCTTGGCGTGGCTTGCGGCGGCGAAGGCATCCTGTTCCTCGCGCGTGACCTTCCATTGTTCGGCGACTTTTTCGGCGGTGATGCCCATGCCGTAAGCGATACCGATGTGTTCGTTGGAGAAGATGCCCGGATTGAACACCGGGTGGTAGCCCATCATGGGCACCATGCTCATCGACTCGGTGCCGCCGGCGAGCATCAGGTCGGCTTCGCCGAGGCGGATGCGATCCGCGGCCATCGCTACGGCCTGCAAACCGGACGAGCAGAAGCGGTTGACGGTTACCGCAGCGACGACATTCGGCAGGCCGGCGAGCAGCACCGCGATGCGCGCAACGTTCATGCCTTGCTCGGCCTCGGGCATGGCGCAGCCGATGATCGCGTCGTCGATGCGCGACTTGTCTATTTGTGGAAATTTGGACAATGTCGCGTTGATCGCGAAGGCGAGCATGTCGTCCGGGCGCGTATTGCGGAACACGCCACGCGGGGCCTTGCCGACTGGGGTGCGCTGAGCGGCGACGATATAAGCGTCTTGAGTTTGGCGGGTCATTCTATTTTCCTAGCAAATTGGCGACAGGAACAAGTTGGGGGGATGGTCGTCGTGGGGACGAACGGCGGCACACATGGCGGTAGTTCGGCCTTCGACACGTATTTGTCCCTAGTTTCTGAGTGGCTTGCCGGTCTTGAGCATGTAAGCGATGCGCTCCTGCGTTTTCGGCATCTGCGCTAGGGCGACGAAGTGCTTGCGCTCCAGGTCGAGCAGCCATTGCTCGTCGACCTGCGAGCCGCGTTCGATCTGGCCGCCGCACAAGGTGTCGGCGATGCGGCTGGCAACCTCCATGTCGTGATCGGAAATGAAGCGGCCTTCGAGCATGTTGACCAGCGAGGCCTTGAAGGTCGCCGCGCCGACGTCGCCGGCAACCGCGATCTGGCGGTCGTACAGCGGCGCCCGCCAGCCCGATTCGTACAGCGAGCGGGCTTCGCTCAGAGCAACGTGGAGCAACTCATCGGCATGAAACACGACGATATCGTCGGCGCGCAGCAGGCCCATCTCCTTGGCCTCGAGCGCGGAGCCGGAAACCTTCGCCATGGCCACGGTCTGGAATGTCGCTTTCAATTGAGTGAAAACGTCGCCTTCGATCGCCCGCGCGTTCGCGCGCAAGGCCAGCTCCTTGAGCCCACCGCCCGCCGGCAACAAGCCGACGCCGGCTTCGACGAGGCCGATGTAACTTTCCAGAGTCGCCACCGTCCGCGCGCAATGCATCTGGATCTCGCAGCCGCCGCCGAGCGCCAAGCCGCGCACCGCGGCGACCACCGGCACGAGCGCATGTTTGATCCGCATGCTGGTTTGCTGAAAGCGGGCGACGAACGCATCGAACTCGACGACTTTGCCTGCTTGCAGCAAGGCGCCTGCGCCGGCGAGATCGGCGCCGGCACTGAACGGTTCGGAGTCCTGCCAGATCACCAAACCCTTGAAATTCTTCTCGGCTTCATCGATGGCGCGCTGCACGGCATCGATCGCACCCGCGCCGAGTGTGTGCATCTTGGTCTTGAACGAGAGGATGGCGACGTCGCCGGCTCCGAGCGTCCACAAGCGCGCATCGTCGGTTTCGAACACGGTGGTGCCACGATCGACCTTGGCGCCGATCGTCGTCTGCGGAAACAGTTGACGTGCATAAACCGGCGCGGTCGAGCGCGGCAGATAGGTGTCCTGTGCGGCGCTGTAGGAACTGCCGTCGGCTTGATGCACGCCGGTGCGCTTGGGATCGAGCGCCCATGTCGGTAGCGGTGCAGGGCTCATCGTCTTGCCGGCGGCGATGTCCTCGGTGATCCATTGCGCAACCTGCGCCCAACCGGCGGCTTGCCAGGTTTCGAACGGGCCAAGTTTCCAGCCGTAGCCCCAGCGCATGGCGAAATCGATGTCGCGCGCGCAGTCGGCGATATCGGCAAGGTGATAGGCGGCGTAGTGGAAAAGATCGCGATGGATCGCCCACAGGAATTGCGCCTGGGGATCGGTCGAAGCGCGCAGTTTGGCGAACTGCTCGGCCGGATTGCGAATCTTCAGAATGGCGGCGACTTCATCGCTGATCTTGCCGGTTTGCGCCACGTAGTCACCCTTGGCTGGATCGAGCACCTGGATGTCCTTGCCGACCTTGCGAAAGTAGCCGGCCCCGGTCTTTTGCCCAAGCGCGCCCTTGGCAACAAGCGCTGCAAGGACCGCCGGCGTTTTGTAATAGTCGCGCCACGGGTCGTTCGGCAGCGTGCCGTCCATGGTGCCGATGACATGGCTCATCGTATCCAGACCGACCACATCGGCGGTGCGGTAGGTGGCGCTCTTCGGATGGCCGATTGCCGGGCCGGTCAGCGCATCGACGATGTCATAACCGAGTTTGAATTGCTCGGTGTGATGGATCGTCGACAGAATCGAAAACACGCCGATGCGGTTGCCGATGAAGTTGGGGGTGTCTTTGGCGTAGACCACACCCTTGCCGAGGGTTGTGGTGAGGAAGGTTTCGAGCCCCACGAGCACTTCTGGCGCAGTGCTGGCGCAGGGAATCAGTTCGACCAGATGCATGTAGCGCGGCGGATTGAAGAAATGCACGCCACAGAACCGTTCGTGCAAATGGGTGCTGAGGACATCGGCGAGACGATTGATGCTCAAGCCCGAGGTGTTGCTGGCGAGCACCGCAGTAGCGCTGATGTACGGGGCGATTTTCGCGTACAGGTCGCGCTTCCAGTCGAGTTTCTCGGCAATCGCCTCGATGATCAGATCGCAGTCGTGCAGCAGCTCCAGATGCTGATCGTAGTTCGCCGCCACGATCGCGCCGGCGCGGGATTTGTCGGCGAGCGGCGAGGGTGAGAGTTTCTTCAGGTTTTCGATCGCCTTCAGCGCGATGCCGTTCGGGTCGCCGTCTTTCGATGGCAGATCGAACAACACGGTGTCGACGTTCGCATTGACCAGGTGCGCGGCGATTTGCGCGCCCATGACGCCGGCGCCAAGCACCGCGGCTTTACGGATCGGGAAGGTAGGACTGCTCATGAGTTTCTCTTTTGAAGATTGTGTTGAAAGGAGGGGCGAAAGCGCGAATCCGGGTCGGATGTCGGCTGAAAACCAATGCAGAGTCACCCCGCACGCAGGCCGGCGGCGGCGAATTTGATCAAATGCTCGGCGGTGAGGTCGCGATACTGCTCGGCGCCGAGATTGCGACGCTTGATCATGCCGTAATCGGCCATCGCGAAGGTCAACGCACCGGTGATGATGTCGAAACGCCAATACAGTTCTTGCTTGTCCAGCGTAGGCAGCAGGCGCCCGAGAGCGGCGATGAAGTCGCGCAGTACGTGCCCGTAGTTTTGGTGCAGGAAGGTGCGAAGATGTTCGCTTTGCTCGACGTAGGCGCGCGCGAGGATGCGCACAAAAGCCATGCCGCCCTTTTCTTGCGCAGACGCAGCCAGTGCGGGGCGAATCCACGCGGCGAGAACGTCTTCAAGACGAAGAGACGGGGCAGCGAGTGCCGTTTTCAGGGTTTCCAGTCGATCGGCGTTGAGCTTGTCCAGGCGCAGTCGCAATACCTCGTTGATCAGATTTTCCTTCGATCCGAAGTGATAGTTGACTGCCGCGAGATTGACTTGCGCGCTGGAGGTTACCTGGCGCAGCGAGGCGCCCGCAAACCCGTGACTGGCAAACAAATGCTCGGCAGCATCGATGATGCGCTGTTTGGTGGAAAACGCGTCCGAATTCATGAATTCCCCGATGGCCTCTGCGGTCGCGTGGTAATGAGTGGCGTTGTCGACAGCGGACGGGTATGCCGCCACGTATGGCACGTATGAAACGCACGTTTGAATTCTAAATGCGCCATTCCTTCGGGTCAATGGCGGGTACCGCGACTCACGCGCGGTCGCGAAGGGAACCCGGCATGCGACCCATGCGATTGCCACGATCGAACGCGATGGCAATGGAAGTGGGGCAATGGCTGTGGGGTTGGCGGGGCATGCTGCGCTGCGGTAGTCTGCGCGCCAATTCCAAAGGTCGCCGCCAGCGACCGCACTCAGGGCTTTCGATGGACGCAATCTACGATTTCAAGGCGGTGGAAGCCGCCGCACAGCGACACTGGCTGGAAACCCGCGCCTTTGAGGCGAAAGAAGATCCTTCCAGGCCGAAGTACTTCTGTCTGTCGATGTTGCCGTACCCATCGGGTGCGTTGCACATGGGCCATGTGCGCAACTACACGATCGGCGATGTCATCAGTCGTTACCAGCGCATGCTCGGCAAGAACGTGTTGCAGCCGATGGGTTGGGATGCGTTCGGTCTGCCCGCAGAGAACGCGGCGATCAAGAACAATACCGCGCCGGCCAAGTGGACTTACGCCAACATCGAGCACATGCGTACGCAGCTGCAGACGATGGGTTATGCGATCGACTGGTCGCGCGAATTCGCCACCTGCCGTCCGGACTACTACGTGCACGAGCAGCGCATGTTCGTGCGCCTGTTCAAGAAGGGTTTGGCCTATCGCAAGAATTCCGTCGTCAACTGGGACCCGGTCGACCAGACCGTGCTGGCCAACGAGCAGGTCATCGACGGCCGCGGCTGGCGCACCGGCGCGCTGGTGGAGCGGCGCGAGATTCCGCAGTGGTTCTTGAAGATCACCGACTACGCCGACCAGCTGCTCGACGGTCTCGACAAGCTGCCGGGCTGGCCCGATGCGGTCAAGACCATGCAGCGCAACTGGATCGGGCGTTCGGAAGGCCTCGAAATCCGCTTCGGCGTCGACGGCGAGAGCGAACCGTTGACCGTGTTCACGACGCGCCCCGACACATTGATGGGCGTCAGCTTCGTGTCGATCGCGCCTGAGCATCCGCTCGCGCTGAAGGCCGCGAAGACGAATCCGAAACTGGCCGCGTTCA
>JAFEFR010000188.1 GCA_018240485.1 Pseudomonadota bacterium | reverse complement strand
TCCGCCGCCGCGCGCGCGGCGATGCGGCGCGGTTCGAGCACGACGATCTTGCGTCCTGCCAGCCACGCCGCGTCGAGCAGCGCGAGCGGCACTTGCGTGGTCTTGCCCGCGCCGGGCGGTGCTTCGACTACGAGGCGCGGGCCGGCGGCGAGTCGCGCGAGCAACTCGGGCAGGATCTCCGCGATCGGGAACAGACCGGTCTTCTTCACTGCTTTTCCGCGTTTTTCCTTCTCGCTCGTCATTCCCGCGAACGCGGGAATGACGGCTGAGAGCTTCAGTCCTACCCACCCAATAAAGCCCACAGGCGCATCCGCGCGATCTCGTGTACTTGATCCAGGCACGTCGCAAATTCGTGCGCTTCGTCGTCGCTGGCCGCACGGCGGCGCAACTCGGCGAGGATGCTCGATTTCGTGTGGTGACGCACGGCGACAATGAAAGGAAAGCCGAACTTCTCGCGATAGCGGCGGTTGAGTTCGGCAAGTTCGGCTTTCTCCTCGTCGCGCAGATTGATCAGGCCGGCGCCTTTTTGCTCCTCGCTCGAATGCGCGGTCAACGTGCCACCCACCGCTTCCTTGCCGGCCAATTCGGGATGCGCGCGCAACAGTTCGAGCTGCCGCGCGCGCGACGCCGCAGTCACCGCGTCGCGCAATGCGGCAGCAAGGCTGTCGAGGTCGGCGAACGGCGCGCGCGCATGCGCCGCCGCCGCAATCCACGGCGAATGTTCGTAGATGCCGCCCAGCGCCGCGACAAATTCGGTGGCGGATAGACGATTCACGGTCTCAAGCATCATTCGGATCAGGCGGTTGGTTGGAATATCGGGCATTCTGTTGCTGCCGCGGATTTTCTACAATCGATCTCGATGAACAAGGAAAGCCCCATGACGTCGTCCCCCGCTTCCGGCGCCCCCATCACCGCCGCCTCCACCGACCTGCCCGAGTGGGCGCGGCGCGCGGTCAATCTCGCCAATCCGCGCATCGGCGCAAAGGCAATCTGTGCCTCTGATGAATTCTTCGCCCCGCTGGCGCGCATGCTCGACCCGCAACCGGCCGTGTTCGTGCCGGGCAAGTACGACGCCAACGGCAAGTGGATGGACGGCTGGGAGACGCGGCGCAAGCGCACGAGCGGACACGATTGGGCGATCGTCAAACTCGGCCGGCGGGGGCGAATCGCCGGCTTCGATGTCGACACCAGCCACTTCACCGGCAACTACGCGCCGGCGATTTCCATCGAGGGCACGTTGGCGACGAGCGATGATCCCGAAGTGCTCAAGCAGGCGGCGTGGACTCCCGTACTTGGCGCGACGACGCTCAAGGGCAACGCTCATCATCTCGTCGAAGTCGCGAACGGCGGCGTGTTCTCGCACTTGCGCGTACATATCTATCCCGATGGCGGCGTTGCGCGGCTGCGCGTGTACGGCCACATCGTCGGCGCGTTCGCGGGCAGCGGCACCGAAGCGCTGCACGATCTCGCCGCGCTGGAAAACGGCGGCCGCGCGCTGGCCTGGAACGACGCGCACTTCGGCGCGGCGGCTAACCTGCTGCTGCCCGGGCGCGGCCTCGACATGGGCGACGGCTGGGAAACGCGGCGCCGGCGCGAACCCGGCAACGACTGGTGTCTGCTCGCGCTCGGCGCGCCGGGCATCATCGAAAAGATCGACGTCGATACGGCGCATTTCAAAGGCAACTATCCCGATCGTTGTTCGCTGCAAGCCGCGCGTGTCGAGGGCGGTACCGAGCAATCGTTGATCGCGCAGAGCATGTTCTGGCCTGTGCTGCTGCCCGAACAGAAGCTCGGCATGGACGCCGAACACCGTTTCGCGGACGAGATCGCCGCGCTCGGCCCGATCACGCATGTGCGCTTCAACATCTTCCCCGACGGCGGCGTGTCGCGCCTGCGTCTGTGGGGGCGCGTCGCAGCGTGAGCACCCGCACCGCGAAGATCGAGCCGCTGACGCGCGAGGCCTTCGCGCCGTTCGGCGACGTGATCGAGGCGAACGACGCCGCGCGCCATTTTCCGATCAACGGCGGCACGACCGAGCGCTATCACGATCTCGCCAACATCGAGGTCGACGCGGCGGGGCGCGTGATCGTCAGCATCTTCCGCGCTCAGGCGCGCGCGCTGCCGTTCACGATCGCGATGCTCGAGCGCCATCCGCTCGGCAGCCAGGCATTCATGCCGCTGAACCGGCGGCCATACCTCGTCGCCGTCGCGGCGCGCGGAGAAACGTTCGCCACCGACGATGTGCGCGTCTTCCTCGCGCGTGGCGACCAGGGCGTCAACTACGCCGCGGGCGTCTGGCACCATCCGCTGCTCGCGCTCGGCGAGTCCGGCGATTTTCTCGTCGTCGACCGCGCCGGTCCCGGCGCGAATTGCGACGAACGCGAACTGAATCCGATCCTCGTCATCGAAGGTATCGCCTAGTACCGACCGCCTTCGTCACGCGCACGTCTCAATTTTCACCAGCGGCAAAGGGATGTGTCGCGAGCCAATGTCGTGCGATGTCGACGCGACGACACACCCACACCTTGTCGTGAGCAAGTACGTAGTCGAGAAAGCGTTCGAGCGCGGCGATGCGTGCGGGCCGGCCGATCAGGCGCGCGTGCAGGCCGACCGACAGCATCTTCGGCGCATCAAGGTCGTTCGGATCGCCTTCGCGATACAGCACGTCGAACGCGTCCCTGAGGTAATCGAAAAATTGCGTGCCGGAATTAAACCCCTGTGCCGCGGCGAAACGCATGTCGTTGCTGTCGAGCGTGTACGGCACGACCAGGTGCGGCACGCGCTGCGCCTTGCCCTCGCGCATGATGTCGACTTGCGTCCAGTACGGCAGATCGTCGGCATAGGAATCGGCATCGTAGAGATAGCCGCCTTGCTCGACGACGAGGCGACGCGTGTTGGGCGAGTCGCGCCCGGTATACCAACCCAGCGGATGCTGGCCGACGAGTTCGCCGAGCAGCGCCGTCGCTTGCGCGATGTGGGCGCGCTCGGTCGCCTCGTCGATGGACTGATAACTGATCCAGCGCAATCCATGACAGGCAATCTCGTGGCCGAGTTCCCGATACGCGGCCAGCGCCTCCGGGTGGCGCGCCAACGCCTTCGCCACGGCAAACACGGTCAACGGCAATTTACGGTTTTCAAATGCGCGCAGCACGCGCCACAGGCCCGCGCGTGAGCCGTATTCGTACAAGGATTCCATGCTCATGTGACGCGTCGGGAACGCCTGCGCGCCGATGATCTCGGACAAGAACGTTTCCGAGGCCGCATCGCCGTGCAGCACACAGTTCTCCGCGCCCTCTTCGTGATTGAGCACGAACTGCACCGCGATGCGCGCGCCGCCCGGCCAGCGCGCATGCGGTGGTTTGCGGCCGTAGCCGATCAGGTCACGGGGATAGGCAGAGTCGGAAATTGGCGCCATCTCAAGACTTCCGCAAGAAACGATGCTGTCATCATAACGATTCGGCACAATGGCGCCATGCCATCGGCGACACTGTCATTCCGTGTTCGGATTACCTGCATCGCGATGCTCAGCCTGCTTGCCGGCGCCTGTTCGACCCTGCGCTATGTCGCGCACGTCGCGCAGGGGCAGGCGCAACTCGTGCGGGAACGCGAACCGATCGCGCACGTGATCGCCGATCCGACGACCGATGCGAGACTGGCCGCACGCCTGCGCCTGACGCAGGAAGCGCGCCGTTTCGCCTCGGACCATCTTGGCCTGCCCGACAATCGCAGCTACACGGATTATGTCGATCTGAAGCGGCCTTACGTCGTCTGGAACGTGTTCGCCGCGCCCCGTTATTCGGTCGCGGCGATCCTGCACTGCTTCCCGATCGCCGGCTGCGTGCCGTATCGCGGTTACTTCGACGAGGTCATGGCAAAAACCGAGGCGGAAAAACTCGAAGCGCGCGGCGATGACGTGTATGTCGGCGGCGTCGCCGCGTACTCGACTTTGGGCTGGTTCGCCGATCCGATTCTGTCGTCGATGCTGCGCTGGGACGACGACGCGCTGATCGGCACGATTTTCCACGAGCTCGCGCATCAACTCGTCTACGCGAAAAACGACACCGCCTTCAACGAATCGTTCGCAAGTTTCGTCGCCGACGAGGGCCTGCGCGAATGGCATGTCGCGCGCGGCGAGATCGAGCGCCGTGAACGCCATCGTCAGGCGGACGACGGATTCGTGCGCCTCGTGCTCGACTTGCGCGAGCGCCTGCGCGTCCTCTACGCGAGCGGCATCGACGCCGCAGCGATGTCGACGGCCAAGCAAGGCGAGATCGCCGGGTTTCGCCAACGCTACGCCGAATGGCGCGACGCGCATTTTCCCGACGACCATCGTTACGATGCGATCGTCGCCAAACCGATCAACAACGCAAGCCTGCTGCCGTTCGGTCTCTACGACGCCGGGATGCCGGCGTTCGCCGCACTGTTCGCACAATCCGGGCGCGACTGGAGCGTGTTCTACAGCCACGTGCGCGATCTCGCGCGTCTGCCGCACGGCGAGCGCGAGAGGCGCCTGCGCGGCCTTGTGCTGCAGTGAGCGCGCAACGCCGCGTGGGGCCGGTGAATCGGGCCCCGCCGTGCTTGAAACGTCTTACCAGATCGTCACCCGCTTTTCCGGCGGGTTCCACATTTTGTCGCCGGCCTTCACACCGAAAGCCTCGAAGAACGGCGCCTGATTGGCGAGCGCACCGGCCACGCGGTCGACCGGCGGCGAATGCGGATCGGATTTGATCAGTTCGACCTGGAATTTTTCGCGCAGCTTGGCCTGCCATACCTGCGCCCAACCGATGTACAGGCGCTGATCGCCGGTGAACCCGTCCATGATCGGGCCAGGCTTGCCGCCCAGCGAGAGTTGGTACGCCTTGTACGCGATCGCGAGACCGGAGTTGTCGGCGATGTTCTCGCCCAGAGTCAGTTCGCCGTTGACGTGAAAGCCTGGCACCGGCTCGAAGGCGGCGTATTGCGCAACCAAGGCGTGCGTCTTGGCGGCGAATTTTTCGTGGTCTTGTTTCGTCCACCAGTCGCGCAGATTGCCGTCGCCGTCGTACTGCGCACCCTGGTCGTCGAAGCCGTGCGAAATTTCGTGGCCGATCACCGCGCCGATGCCGCCGTAGTTGACCGCATCGTCCGCCTTCGCATCGAAGAACGGCGGTTGCAGGATCGCCGCCGGAAACACGATCTCGTTCAACTCGGGGTTGTAGTAGGCGTTGATCGTCTGCGGCGTCATGCCCCATTCGCTGCGATCGACCGGCTTGCCGAGTTTATCGATGTTGCGCTGGTATTCGAACGCATTGCCACGCATGACGTTGCCGACGAGATCGTCGCGCTTGATGTCGAGCGCGGCGTAGTCGCGCCATGTATCCGGGTAGCCGATCTTCGGCATGAACTTGGCCAGCTTCTCCTGCGCCGCCTTCTTCGTTTCCGGGCTCATCCAGTCGAGCGTGTCGATGCTTTGCTTGTAGGCGGCGAGCAGGTTTTTGACCAATGCCTCGACGCGCGCTTTCGACTCGGGCGGGAAGTACCTGGCGACGTAGAGCTTGCCTACCGCCTCGCCGATGAGGTTGTCGGTCATCATCACGCCGCGTTTCCAGCGTGGTTGGTCGGTCGGCACGCCACGCAATTCGGTGCCATAGAACGCAAAGCGGGCATCGACGAAATCCTTGCCAAGATAACGCGCATAGTCGCGCAATACCTGAAAACGGAAATAGGTTTTGAGCGTCGCCAGCGGCGTCTTCGCGAGAAGCTTGTCCATGCCGGTCAGATAACTGGGCTGGCCGACGATGACATAGTCGGTCTTGCCGTCGATGCCGGCGTCGACGAGGAAACTCTTCCAGTCGTAGCCCGGCGCAAGCTTGGCCAGTTCGGAGAACGATTCCTTGTTGTAGCCCTTGATCGGGTCGCGCTGCTGCACCTTCGTCCACTGCACGCGCGCCAGTTCGGTTTCAAAGGCGAGAATCGACTTCGCATTCGCGGCGGCGTCCTTGTCGCCCGACAGCGACAACATTTTTTCGATGAACTTCGCGTACGCCTCGCGAACCTGCTTGAGTTTGGCGTCGTTCTGCAGGTAGTAATCGCGGTCGGGCAAGCCGATGCCGCTTTGCTGCACGTCGACCACATATTTGGTCGAATCCTTGTTGTCCTGATGCACGAAGACGCCATACGGGGCGGTGACGCCGATTCGGAG
>JAFEFR010000187.1 GCA_018240485.1 Pseudomonadota bacterium | reverse complement strand
GTCGCGTGCGCGCCGCGTTCGACGAGGCGACCGTGTTCGAGCACGATGATCTCGTCGGCGTCGACGATGGTGGAGAGACGGTGCGCGATGATCAGCGTGGTGCGTGCGCGCGCGATTTCGGCCAGCTCGTTCTGGATGATTTTCTCGGTGCGAGTGTCGAGCGCGCTGGTGGCTTCGTCGAACACGAGGATCGCGGGATTCTTCAGCACCGTGCGCGCGATCGCCACGCGCTGCTTTTCGCCGCCGGACAATTTCAATCCGCGTTCGCCGACCTGGGTGTCGTAGCGCTGCGGCAGCGACATCACGAAATCGTGGATGTGCGCGGCGCGCGCGGCGACCTCGACTTCCTCGCGCGTTGCGCCGGGCCGACCATAAGCGATGTTGTAGTAGATCGTGTCGTTGAACAGCACCGTGTCCTGCGGCACGATGCCGATCGCGGCACGCAGGCTTTGCTGCGATACCGCGCGGATATCCTGTCCATCGATGGCGATGCGTCCGGCGGAAACATCGTAGAAACGGAACAGCAGGCGTGACAGGGTCGATTTTCCCGCGCCGGTGGTGCCGACCACGGCGAGCGTTTTTCCGGGTGGGATGGAAAAATCCACGTCGTGCAATATCTGTCGTTCCGGGTCGTAGGCGAACGACACGTTTTCGAAGCGCACCTCGCCGCCAGCGACGCGCAGCGGCGGCGCCTCGGGGGCATCGCGCACCTCGGCATGCTCGTCGAGCAGGGCGAACATGCGTTCCATGTCGATCGCGCCCTGCTTGATCTGGCGGTAGGTGAAGCCGAGCATGTTCAACGGAATCGAGAGTTGCAGCAGCAAGGTGTTGACCAGCACCAGATCGCCGACCGTGAGCGTGTGCGCCACCACGCCCGAAGCCGCCATCGCCATCAGCGCGGTCAAGCCGGCGGCGATGACCAACGCCTGTGCGCTGTTGAGCACGGCGAGCGAGCTTTCGGTTTTCACCGCGGCGTCTTCGTAGCGGCGCAATTCGGTGTCATAGCGGCGCGCCTCGAATTCCTCGTTGCCGAAATACTTGACCGTTTCGTAGTTGAGCAGGCTGTCGACCGCGCGGGCGTTGGACAGGCTTTCCACCTCGTTCATCGCGCGCACGCCGGCGGTACGCCATTCGCTGATCCAGATCGTGGCGATGATGTAGACGGCCATCGTGAGCAACGTGACGACGGCGTAGCGCCAATCCAGTTCGCGCATCAACAAGACGGTGACGAGGCCGATTTCGACCAAGGTCGGCAAAATGTTGAACACCACCCAGCCCAACAGGTTGTAGACGCCGCGCGTGCCGCGCGAGATGTCGCGACCGACGCCGCCGGTGTGGCGTTCGAGATGAAAACGCAACGACAGCGCGTGCAGGTGTCGGAATGCTTCCACGCCCGAGCTGCGCATCGCGCGCTGGGCGACGCGCTCGAACACAGTGTCGCGTAATTGCCCGAACAGGGTGCCGATCAGGCGCAGCAAACCGTAGCCGGCGATCAGCGCGATCGGCACGGTCAGCATGGCGATGCGCGGATCCAGATGATCGACGATCGCCTTCAGCGACAGCGGTACGCCAATGGTGGCGAGCTTGGCGACGATCAGAAGGCCCAGCGAAACGGCGACGCGTCCGCCATGTTCGCGCAGATAAGGCGCGATGCGGCGCAGGGTCGAGGGAATCGAAGTGGAAGATAGGGGCATCGGATTCAAGTGTGGGCGCAAACGCCTTGCGCAAGCTCGCCGCGGGTTATCGGCGTATTATCGGAGCAACCCCGTCATTGGAGAAACGCCATGCGTTCGATCGTGCTTGTCGGTGCCATTTTGCTGGTCGCCCAGGCCATGGCCGAGGATCTCGCGCCGCTCAAGGCACCGCATGGTGCCCGCGTGTACATCGTCTCTCCGGCCAACGGCGCCACGGTGGGGCAAGATGTGCATGTCGTGTTCGGCGTCGAAGGCATCGCGGTCGCGCCGGCGACCGACGCGACGGCGGGTACTGGTCATCATCATCTGCTGATCGACGTGGCGGACTTGCCGTCGGCAGGCGCGCCGATTCCCGCCGACGCCCAGCACAAGCATTACGGCAAGGGCCAGACGGACGATATCGTCCATCTGACGCCCGGCGACCACACGTTGCAGCTCGATTTCGCCGACTACCGGCACGTGCCGTTCGATCCGCCGCTGCTGTCGAAGAAAATCGTCATCCACGTCAAGTGAGGCTTTTCTCAGTGCGATAGATCGATGGCATAGACGGCCGTGCCGTCGCCGTTGTCCTTGACCTGCGTGATGTCGCTCAAACCGGCAGCGTGCGCGACACCGAGTTTGCCGGCGGCGGAGGTGAACACGATCGGGCCGGCGGGTTTTGTCTTGACGAAATGCCAGCTGCGCGGGTTGCCGAATGCCGTGCGTGCGATCTCGCCGTGCTGGCGGATGAAATCGATCAGCGCATCGCGATTGGTGTCGGGCGCGGAGAACACGATGTTGCGGCCATCGAGCCCCGGAAATCCGCCGCCGCCGCTGGCGCGGTAGTTGTTCGTCACGACGATGAACGCCTGATCCGCGCGCACGGGTTTGCCGCGATATTTCAGATCGACGATGCGCTGGCCGGCCGGTTGGGTCACGTCGATGATCCAGGTCAAATCGCCCAGCAGGACGTCGAAATTGTAGGTCGGGAATTTCGTGTTGACGAGTTCCTGACTCGCGCTTTTTGCCGGATCGATACGGTGAAACCAGTGCGCCGAGGTTTCCAGCCACGCTTTCACGCCGGCACCGTCCACCTTCACCGCCGTCAGCGTATTCGGATAGAGGTACAGATCGGCGGCATTGTTGATCGCGAGCGTGCCGGCAGGAACATCGGTGTAGTCGTTCGGGCCGCCGAAGCCGGCCTTGAACGGCGAGGCCGCGCCAAGCACCGGCAGGGCGGCGTATTGGGGCAAATTTTCCTTGATGTATTTCTGCGCGTAGTCGCGCTCGGCCGCGGCGACGAGCGCCAGCGCCGAGGTATCGCCGACGGCGACAAAGTACGTGCTCATGTCGAAATCGCTGCGACCGATCGGCGTTTTCACGTAGTCGATCGCGCCGAGATGTTCGTGTCGGGCCGATTCTTCGATGTGCTCGTCGACGGCAGCGTAGTCGCCATCGGCGCCTTTGACCGACCGCACCTCGGATTTGCTCGCCGTACGGTCGATCTGCCAGCGACCATTTTCCCAGACCAGGGCGAGGTCGATCACGCCGAGACTTTTGCCGAAGTAGTTGCCCATCACGGCCGGCACGCCGCGCACGAAGCCGCGCGCGTTGTCGACCTCGGTCATGTGCGCATAACGCGACTTCGGGTTGGTCGGATTCGGGAAAATGTCGTGCGAGTGGCCGAGCATCACGACATCGATGCCGGGTACGCCGGCCAGATGCCAGCCGGCGTTTTCCAGCCGCTCCGAATAAGGCGCGGGGTTGAGCCCGCAATGGCAGATCGCGACAACGATATCCGCGCCGGCGACCTTGACCTCAGGCAGGTATTTTTGCGCTGCCTCGACAATGCCGAGAACCTTGACCTTGCCGTCCAGATTGCGTTTGTCCCAATCGAGAATCCAAGTCGGCGTGAAGCCCAGCACGCCGACCTTGATCGGCGCTTCGACGATTTTCCCGTCGGCGGTTCGGGTCTTGAGCGTGTGCGTCAGAACCTTCCACGGCGCGAACAACGGCTTGCCGTCTTTCGCGCCGAACACGTTCGACAACACGAGCGGAAAGCGCGGGCCTTGGCAATGCTCGCTCGGCACGCCGGGCACATCGAACGCTGTGCCCGTGACCTGGCTGAGAAACGGCAGGCCGTAGTTGAACTCATGGTTGCCGATCGTGCCGGCGGCATAGTCGAGTGCATCCATGGCTTTGTACACGGCCAGTTCCTGCGTGCAGGCTATCGGCTTCACCAAGGCCTGGTAATCCGCGAGCACGGTGCCCTGGATCGTGTCGCCCGCGTCGAACAGCAGGGTGTTGGCGAATTCCTTGCGCGCGGCATGAATCAGCGTCGCCGTGCGTTCGAGACCGAGGCTCTTGTCTTCGGCGAGCTTGTAGTAGTCGTAGCTCATCACGTTGGAGTGGATGTCGGTCGTCTCCAGCAGGGCGAGTTGCGCGTGCGTGCCGGCCGCCGGGGCGAGCGGTGCCTGCGGCTTGCGATCGGGCGCGGCACAGCCAGCGAGAAATGCCGCTGCGATTGCGGCAAGAAGCCATCGTTTCATCGTGGTGCTCCATCGCGGAAAAGCGCAGTTTAGCGCGCCTTCTGTTACTCTTTGCGCCCATTTTTCGATGCGCTTCAGGCAATGACCGTCCGCACCCGTTTTGCCCCCAGTCCCACCGGCTTTCTGCACATCGGCGGCGCGCGCACGGCGCTGTATTGCTGGCTGGAAGCGCGGCGTCGCGGCGGCGCATTCATTCTGCGCATCGAAGACACCGATCGCGAGCGTTCGACCGATGTCGCGGTACAGGCCATTCTCGATGGCATGCACTGGCTCGATCTCGACGCCGATGAGGGGCCGTACTATCAGACCTTGCGCATGGAGCGCTACCAGCGCGTTGCCGACGAATTGGTGCGCGCAGGCAAGGCGTACTACGCCTACGAAACCAAGGACGAACTCGAAGCCATGCGCAATGCCGCGATGGCGGCGAACCAGAAGCCGCGTTACAACGGCTATTACCGCGACCGCAACGAACCGCTGCGCGAGGATCCCAACCGCGTCATCCGCTTCAAGAACCCGCACGGCGGCAGCGTCGTGTTCGAGGACAAGGTCAAGGGCCGCGTGGAGTGGAGCAACGAGGAGTTGGACGACCTCGTCATCTTTCGTTCCGACGGATTTCCCACTTACAACTTCGCCGTGGTCGTCGACGACATCGACATGGGCATCACCGAGGTGATCCGCGGCGACGATCACGTCAACAACACGCCGCGCCAGATCAACATCTACCATGCGCTCGGTGCGCCGCCGCCCGCATTCGCGCACCTGCCGATGATTCTGGGCGCCGACGGGCAGAAGCTGTCGAAACGCCACGGTGCGGTCAGCGTGATGCAGTATCGCGACGACGGCTTTCTGCCGCACGCGCTGCTCAACTACCTCGTGCGTCTGGGCTGGTCGCATGGCGATCAGGAGATTTTTTCGCGCGCGCAGATGATCGATCTGTTCGACGTGGGCGATGTGAACAAGGCCGCATCGCGCTTCGATCTGGACAAGCTCAAGTGGCTCAATGCGCATTACATCAAGCATGAGGATCCGCGCGAATTGGCCAGCGAATTCGAGTGGCACCTGCGCTTGCAGGGGCTCGATCCTGCCAATGGCCCGGCGCCGGCCGACGTGATCCTCGCGATGCGCGAGCGCGCGCACACGCTGCGCGAAATGGCCGAAAAAGCCAGCGTCTGGTATGGGCCGATCAGCGCGTGGGACGAGGCTGCGGTTGCCAAGCATTTGAAAACCGCAACCGCCGCGCCTGCCCTGCACGCGGTACATGCGCAACTCGCGGCGTCGAACGATTGGAATGTCGAAAACGTCCACAAGGCCATTCAAGACGCCGCCGCCGCCATCGGCGAGGGAATGGGCAAGGTCGCGCAGCCGCTACGCGTGGCGATGACCGGCACCCAGGTGTCGCCGTCGATCGATCATACGGTGTATCTCGTGGGTCGCGATCGCGCGCTCAAGCGCATCGAGCACGCGATCACGCTCGCGAGCGGCTGACGCGCGATGGCGCTGCCGCCCGTCTGCGACCTCACGGCGCTGTCGCAAGCGCTGTCATCGAGCGACCCTGACGAGCAAATGCGTACGCTCGACGCCTGCATGGCGGTGCTGACCGATCCGACGCTCTGGTTGTGGATGCTGGCGTTCACCGTCATCAGTGCGCTGGTGGGCGCGCTGATCGGCAAGATGAAGCATGCCGTCCTGCGCGACACGCTGCTTGGCCTTGCATTCGGCCCCGTCGGCTGGGCGATCTCGCTGATGCTGCCTGCGAAAAAAATGTAGCGCGACGCTCGCTACGCTTGTGATCGGTCAAAACGTCAGCACGCTGGATCAGTGGCGTTGCGAAAGCCGCGCGCGCAGGTCCGCGGCATAGGGTGACGTCGATGCCTTGATCAGCGGTTCGATTTCCACCGTGAGCGTGTGCGCTTCGTCGTGTTTGCCTTGTGCGGCGAGGGCCGTGATCAGCGTCACTTTGACTTCGAGCACGCGCGGATCGGCGGCGGTAAATGGCGGGCTGCGTACCGCCAACGCCTCACGCAACAGCGCTTCGGCTTCCTCGGGCTTGCCGAGTGCGAGGCGGGTGCGGGCGTGCGCGAACAACACGCTGCCGAGGCGCACGAAGTGCGGTTTGTAGGCTTTGCGTGCATAGGCCAGTGCGGTCGCAGCGGTGGCGTCGGCACTGGTGATGTCGCCCGCGTCGAGCTGCGCTTCGCTCAAATTCGCCAACACTTGCGGGCGGAACGTGTCGGTGTCTTTGGCCGGGTTCAGGCACGCATCCTGGGTCAACGCATGTAGCTGCTCGACGGCTTCGGTGCTGTGGTGTTCAAGGCGCAAGTTTTGACCCAGCTTCTGGCGCAGTCCACAGGCGCGGGGTGCGGTGTCCGATGCGTGTTCGAGGCTGATCGCAAGCGCCTCGCGCAATTGGGCATCGGATTCCTGGTAGCGACCGAGCAGTTGCAACGTCACGGCCAAATCCTGGTGCGCGGGCACGCTGCTCGCGCTGCGCGCGCCTTGCGATTGCTCGATCAACGCCAACGCCCGGCGCAGCGCGGTGGCGGATTCATCGAAGCGACCCAGTTCGCGATAGTCCACTCCCGCGAAAAAATACTGGCTGCTTTTTTTCATTGCACTGGCATCCTTGCTCGCGTCGATTTGCGCGAGCAGCGCAAGGCGCTGCGGCAGGGCATCGGCATAGCGGCCGGAGTATTCGATTGCGGAAATCAGGTTGTTGCGCACCGTCGCAATGTCGCGATGTTCTGGGCCGAGCGCGGCGATCAAAACCTCCAGCGCCTTGCCGAACGCATCCTCAGCGCGGCTGTAGTCGCCGCTGGCGAAGTACAGATTGCCCATCGCGCTCAAAACATGCGAGGCATGGTAACTGTGCTCGCCGTAGATGCGCTGCATGATTGCCAGCGCCTTGGCGAGGGATTGCGCATCGTCCTCGTAGCGTTCGAGGCGCTCTTGCGCATCGCCGAGTTGAATCCATTCCTCGGCTACAGCGTCGCTGTGCTCGCCGAGTAACGCTTGGTCCTGCACTACGGTTTGGCGCATCAGGTTGGCTGCGCCTTCGATATCGCCCAAGTGCGTCAAGTTTTCGCCGACGATGCGATGAGCGCGGGCGATGTACTCGGCGTTGCGCTGCGGCTCGCTTGCAAGCAGGGCCAGCGCTTCGCGCGCGTGCGCAAGCGAGGCTGCGAACGTGGCCTTGGAGTCCGCTTCCATTGCGGCGACGGCGACGAGCACGCGCCCGCGTACGTCGCTCGGCACGCTTGCGCCCGCGCTGAGGGCGAGTGCGCGCTGCAACAAAACCTCGCCGTGCGCGGTGTCGCCGAGGTCGCGATGCAGTTGGCCCAGCAATGCGGTGATGTCGGCTTGAAGTGCGGGCCGATCATCCAGGCGACCTTCGATTTGCCACTCGCCTTTGTCCAGCAAGGCGCGCGCAGTGATGGGCTGCCCGTGGTTTTCGTCGGGATCGGCTTGCTTGAGCACGTCGACGAGAAATTTGCGCACGGCATCGGCGCGCAGGGCTTCGTCGTGCGCGATGCGCGATTGCTCCTGTGCCACGTGTGCCTGTTGCAGGCTGATGAGGGTTGCGGCGATGCACACGGCAAAGGCGATGACGGCGGCGGCAAGCGCGTAGCGATGGCGGCGCGCGTACTTGTGCAGTCGATACCACAGGCTGTCGCCGCGTGCAGCGATGGGGCGACCGGCGAGATAGTTGCGGATGTCGCGCGCGAGCGCCTCGGCGGAGGCATAGCGGCGCGGCGCGTCGTGGGCGAGTGCGGTCAGTGCGATGCGGTCGAGGTCGCCGCGCAGCGCACGTCGGCGCGTGTTGGCGCGGCTCGTGGTGTGCTCGATCACGGCGCTGGGCGGTGACGGTTCGGTGGTCGGTTGCGAGGCATCGGCTGGCGCGCGGCGTGGTCGCGCATCGGTCAACAGCTCGTACAGGACGACGCCGAGCGCATACACATCGGTTGCCGTGGTGATCGTGCCGCCGCTGAACTGTTCCGGTGCGGCGTAGGCGGGCGTAAGCAGGCGCAGCGCGGTTTGCGTGGTGGCGGCATCCTCGTTCGTCGCCAGCACTTTGGCGATGCCGAAGTCGAGCAGTTTCGGCACGCCGTCGGCCTTGATGAAAATGTTGGAAGGTTTCAGGTCACGATGCACGATGAGATGCTGATGCGCGTATTGCACGCCATCGCAAACCTGGGCGAATAATTCAAGGCGTGCGCGCAAGTCCAGCGCATGCGTGCGCGCGTAATCGAGAATCGGCACGCCTTCGACGTATTCCATGACCAGATACGGCGCACCGCTCGCATCAACGCCGCCGTCGATCAGGCGCGCGATGTTCGCGTGCTCAAGGCCCGCGAGGATCTGGCGCTCGTGGCGAAAGCGTTGCAGCAGGTTCGGTGTGGGCCACGCCAGCCATTTGATCGCAACCCGCTGCTCGAATTCGCCGTCGCAGCGCTCCGCCAGCCATACCTCACCCATGCCGCCGCTGCCGATTTTCGACAACAGCCGATACGGCCCGACGTTGCCTTCGCGCACAGGCTCATTGCCGTCGTGGCTGGCGAGCTGCGGCGCGTTGAGGTAATCCTCGCTCGGGGCTGCCTGTTCGAGCAGCATGTGGCGTAACCATATTGCCGCCTCGGCGTGCTCGGTAGGCAGAGAATCGATCCATTGCGCGCGCGCCGCAGGCGGCACATCCAGCACTTCGTCGAGCAGGCGCGAGAGCGTCGGCAGCAGTTCGGGTGGGCAGGGGTCGTGGGTCACGGTCGCGGAAATCCGATGGCAATGCGGTGGACAACGACGAATGGCACTCGATCAGGACAGCGTTTGCGTTTTGGTCAGTCGAGCAGAATTTCGCGCAGCAGCAGGCGCGCTTTTTCCCAGTCGCGGCGCACGGTGCGCTCGGTCACACCCAGCACTTCGGCGATCTCGCTCTCGGTCAAGCCGCCGAAATAGCGAAGTTCGACCACACGCCCGAGCCTGGGCAGCCGCTGTTCGAGTTCGCGCAATGCTTCGTCGAGGCGCACCGGTTCGATGGCGGGCAATTCTTCGCCGACGGCGGAGGAATCCAGTGTGGCATCGGTTGCTCCGCTGCCGCGTTTTTGGCGACCGCGGCTCTTGGCAATATCCAGAATCACCGAACGCATCGCCTTGGCGGCGTAGGCGAAAAACTGCCGACGCTCATCGATTTTGAGCGTCTTCACCGCCGAGAGTTTGAGCCAGGACTCGTGTACGAGGGCGGTCGTGTCGATCAGTCTGGTCGAGTTGGCGTTGCGGATTCGCACATGCGCGAGCGCTTTGAGTTCGGCGTAGACGCCAGGCCAGGCGGCATCGTCACCAACGAAGGCCGGAACGTCTGCGATAGCTGGGGTCGACTCGGGCATGGCGTTGTCCGATCACTGCCAAAAACCGTTCGCCCTGACGATGGCACGGGCGATGCGAAGCCACACGGCCAGCCACGTTTTCACTTTGCCTGCCGAGGAATCAAGCGCAAACGAATGCGGCGACCGGGCTTTATTGTGTCGCATGTGAGCCCACTTGCGCTAGGATGAGCGCCGCCATGTCTGCCAAGCTCGCCAGCGCGCATCATCACCGCCATGACGCCCGCGCCTTCGTGCACGAAGTGACGGTGGCGTGCGAAATGCGCGGATTGCGCCTGACCGAAATCCGTCGGCAGGTGCTCGAATTGATTGCCGGCTCGGAAAAACCCGTCAAGGCTTACGATTTGCTCGACCGGCTCAAGGACGACCGCAGCAATGCCGCGCCGCCGACCGTCTACCGCGCGCTCGATTTTCTCATCGACAACGGCTTCATCCACAAGTTGCAGTCGATCAATGCCTACGTGAGTTGCCATCACCCCAGCGTGGAGCATCACGTGCCGTTCCTGATCTGCGACGAGTGCGAATCCGCTACCGAGGTTTGCGACGGGCGCGTTGCCAGACTGCTCGTCGAACAGGCCAAGGCGCTGGGTTTTCAATCGCGCGCGCAGACGCTCGAAGTGCACGGCGTCTGCAAGTCGTGCGTCGGAAAATGAGTTTGCGCGGCGTCGACATCGGGCCGGGGCCAGGGCCGACTCCGGAAACGATTCGTTGCGGTTGAAAAAGGCGCCGATTCGGCGCCTTTATTTTCAGAACGCCTTGCTCACGGCGATATAGGCGCTCGCGCGCGGCCCCCACTGCGGCGCGCCGACGCCGATGCCGGAGCCGTCGCGCAATGGATAGACCTTGTCGGTGGCATTGATCACGGCAAGGCGCACGTTGGTCGGGCCGATCGCAGGCAGGTCGACATCGTGTGCGACGGAAAGATTGATTTGCCAGTACTGCGGCAAGTGCGCGCTGTTGGCGAATTCCGCGCGCAGGCCCGAGCCATAAAGGAAATTGCCGCCGAACGTGTAGCCATGCCAGTCGTAACTGATGCCGCCCGAGCCGGTCAGGCGTTGGTCGTGGTCGAGATGCACCCAATGCGTGGCGATGTAGTCGAGTTCGTCCTGGCCGAAGTTGTATTGTCCGGTGACGACTTGCTTGCCCATCGCTCGGCTCGAAGCAACGTTGAGATAGCCGCTGAGGTTGCCGTTCGTGTACGTGGCCGAGAACTCCACGCCGCGCACGCGGCCCTGCGCGTAGTTGAACGGCGAGAAGATCAATGCAGCGCCGAACTGGCCCTCGTCGAGCAGATTGCGCACCTTGCGGTAATAGGCATCGAGGCCGAGCGTCCAGCGTTCGCCGATTTTCTGCGAGATGCCGGCATCGAAATAGTGTGAGCGCTCCGAGCGGGTTTCTGCGTTGACGTCGGTCGGCAGTTGGTTGGTCGTACCCTGGAACAGGGCGATGTCGGTCGACGAAATCAGTTCGGCGGGCGGCGGCGTGAAATAGCGCGCGTAGCCGGCATGCAGCGTCGTGCTGTCGCTCGCCTGATAGACGAAGCCGAGGCGTGGGCTGATCTGACCTTCGCTGACGTAAGCATCGACCTTGTCGGCGCGCAGGCCATAGTTGAAAGTCAGTTTGTCGTTGATGTCCCACTGGTCTTGCAGGTAGACGCCGTGAGTTTTCGCCGTGATGCGTGGCGCATTGTCGATGAGGGTGATGGGCGTCGTGCTGGTTTGGTTGCCATTGGCATCGGCGGGAAACACCTGCGAAGTATTGTTGCTGATCGGATGTTCCATGCCGAGATACAGGCCGTAACGCAGCGTGTGCGAGCCGCCTGCGAGAGGAGTGGAAAAATCCGCTTGCAGGGTGTCGGCGCGGTTGCGGCGATCGATGGTGCCGGCGACGCCGTTGAACACCAGGTCGCCAATGGGATCCGGGCGATAGCCGACGCTCGTGTCGCGCTGCCCAAGCGAAATCTGGTAGTCGGATTCGCCGAAGCGACCTTGCAGCGCGAGCACCCCGAAGCGCGTGATTTCCTGCTGGCGCTCGTCCAGTGCGGCGGAATCGAAGCTGGCGACGCCGGCGAGCGCATACTTCATCGACTGGCCCGGGTTGTTCGGAATCTGGAAGCGACTGTTGGCGATTCCGAACAGGAAGCTGATGCGCGCTTCGTCGCTGAGCAGATACGACAAATAGCCAAACCCCTTGGCCTGATGGGTGCGATCGTGAATCGCGGTGTAGGCGCGCGTCGGGTTTTCGATGCCGATGTCGTTCTGCAGATATTCGCCGGTGAAGAATCCGCTCCAGCGATCTGCACTGCCGTGCATCGACAACTGCGGATTGAATGTGCCATAGGCGCCGGCGAGCAGGCCGATCTTGCCGCCGAAATCGGTTTCGTCGCCTTCGTTGGGGTGATCGTGATGACGATGCGCGCCACTCTCGGTGACGATGTCGACGACGCCCGCAGTGCGATAGCCGTACTGCGCCGGCAGCGCGCCGGTCAGCAACTGCACGCGCTCGATGATCGCCGGATCGAGCGTCTGGCCGAAGCCGGAGATGCTTTCGGGAATGATCGTCCCGTTGATGCGGTATTGCAGGTCGGCATGGTCGCCGCGCACATGCAACTGGCCGTAGGAATCCTGCACGACGCCGGGCGCCTGCAGCAGAATCTGGTTGAGCGGCGTGGCCTCGCCCAATGGCAGCTTCTCGATCGCCGCCGAGTCGATCACGTATTGACTCGCGCCGATGTTCGGCGAGAGCTGGTTGCGTGCCTTGTCGAGATTGGCGCTGACCTGCACGGTACTCAGCGTGGTCGAGGCAGAATCCGCTGCTGCGTTGGTAGACGTCGCGACGTCGACGTTTGCGTGAGCCGAGAGAGCAACGAAAACGAGGCCGAGGGAGAGTGCGAGCGGGGTCTTCTTCATTCCTGGATGCCTGACGGGTGGATGGATGAGTGATTGAAGATGTAATGATATAATATACATATTATGAATGAGATGCCCCTGTCGAAAGTCATGCGTCAACGTGACGACTCCTTCGCGCACCCGAGCGCACGTTCGGAATCAAGACGTATTCTGTTATGTTGTAATCCAGCCATGATCGATCGCCTCGTCTCCCAACCCGGCAACGCCTCGGCGCACGATGCGCTCGCGCACGTTGTCGACCGCATCGGTGCGACCGCGTCGTTTCTTTGCGCGATACATTGCGCAGCGCTTCCGTTCGTGCTGACCGTGTTGCCGACGCTGGGGCTGGGGTTTCTCGGCGATCATCGTTTCGAGCGCATCTTCATCGCGTTTGCGAGCCTGCTCGCGCTGAGCTCGCTGTCCCGCGGCTATCGGCGCCATCGCGTGGCGAGCGCGTTGGTGGTGGCCGGCGTCGGCATCGTGCTGTTGTGGCTGGGAGCCTGGCTTTTCGACAGCGGCGAGGCGCCCATCGTGCATGCGTCGCTGGTCACGCTTGGCGGCTGCGCCGTGGCATGCGCGCATATCCTCAATTTGCGCCTGGCCCATCGATTCGATGTGTGCCGCACCCCGCACGGCGCGCATTGAATGCGTATGCGGTATATCGCCGTCGCCTCGGAGTGCGCGACCGGAGCGGCATGTGGCGTGGGGCGATTGTGTAACGCCGCATCGGCCACCTACCATTCCGGAATCGTCATCGCGTGCGAATCGCGGATTGTGAAAAAATGAACGCACCCGAACACCATCATGATCACGATCATGCCGGAGCGAGCGAGCGTCGCCTGCTGTGGGCGTTCGTGTTGACCTCGATTACTCTGGTTGTCGAAGCGACGGGCGGCTGGCTATCCGGTTCGCTTGCGCTGCTGGCCGATGCCGGTCACATGTTCGTCGATGCGTTCGCGCTGCTGCTTGCCTGGATGGGGGCGTATCTCGCGCGTCGTCCGGCCGATGCCCGGCGCAGCTTCGGCTATGCGCGGCTGGAAGTATTGGTGGGCTACACGAACGCGCTGTTCCAGTTCGGGCTGGTCGCCTGGATTCTCATCGAGGCGATTGGAAGGTTTTCCCGACCCGAGCCGATCCTGTCCGGCATGATGCTGATCGTTGCGCTGGCCGGCCTTGCGGTCAACGTGTTCGTCTTGCGCGTACTCGGTGGGCACGATCACGACGATCTCAACGCGGCCGGCGCACGCCTGCACGTCCTCGGCGATCTGCTCGGCTCGCTCGGCGCCGTGGCGGCGGCGCTGCTGATTCGCTGGCGCGGCTGGCTGTGGGCCGATCCCGCGTTCTCGATTTTCGTCTCGCTGCTGATTCTGGGCAGCGCATGGCGGCTGCTCATGCGCTCGGCGCATATCCTGCTCGAAGGCACGCCGGAGGGCATCGACCTTGCCCATGTCGCCCTTGCCGCGAAACAGGGCGAGGGCATCGCCGATGTGCATCACGTCCATGTGTGGCAACTGGCCGGCGGACGTCGCCTCGCCACCCTGCACGCCCGCCTGACCGAGGAAGCGGATGCCCAAGTCGCCCTTGCGCAGGTACAGGCCATCTTGCGCGAAAAATTTCAGATCGCGCATGCGACGGTGCAGATCGAACGGCGCGACTGCGCGCACGAAGAATGTCGGCGCGACGCGCACGACGACCTCGACCATGCGCACTCGCATTGAGGGCAACCTCGGACAGAGTGCCGTTTTCGGCGATCCGTCCACGGCCTCTTGTTCCCGCCGGTAACCGGATGCGTCGCATATTTACTCCGATTCAGCGCGCCCACGTGTGCGAGGTTTTGCTCGACGGCTGGAATTCCTCGATGCGATGGTTGCCCGTGTCGACGAGGAGGATGCGGTCTGCTGAGGCGACGGCGATGCCGGCGGGTTCGCGCAGCGGGTAGCACACGGGATCGGTGCAGGTGAATTTTCCGCCATCGAATTCGCTCACCGTCTTGTGCGTGAGGTCGAGTGTGCGCACGCGGCTGTTGTAGGTATCGGCGACGAGCACGCGCGTGCCATCGGCGGCGACGCCGAGCGGGTGTTGCAGGCGGGCCCTGTCGAAGCTGCCGTCGACGCGGCCGAAGTCGAACAACCCGGCGCCGACGACGGTGTGGGTGCGATCGTTGCCGAGGTCGATGGCGCGAATAGCGGAACTTTCCGCATCGGCGACGTACAGCGTGCCACCATCCGCGGCGAGCGACAGGCCGCTGGGCTGGGCGAAGGCGGCCTCCTCGGGCGAGCCGGTGCGCAGGGCCTCGTCGCCGCCGCCGGCAAAACGCCGGAGCTTGCCATCGGCGAGATCGAGCACGCCGATTTGATGCGTACCGGCGTTGGCGAAAAACAGCTGCGTGCCTTTCTTTTCCAGATCCCACGGCGAGGCCAGCGCAGTCGTTGCACCGGGCTGCGCCGTTGTCGGCAAGAGCGAGCCGCGCTTGCCGATGCCGGCCAGCGTCGTCACCGCGCCGGTTTTGAGATCGACGCGGCGGATGGCGTGGTTACCGGTGTCGGCGATGAAAATCGCCGTGTCGTCGGCGATCAATCCTTGCGGATGATTGAAACTTGCCGCACTCGCTGCGCCGTCCCTGAAGCCGGTCTCGCCGCTGCCGAAGCGGCGCACGTCGCGTCCGGCATCGTCGAGCAGCACAATCTGGTTGTGGCCTGCGTCGGCCAGCACCCACTGTTTGGCCTCGCCCGGCACCGCCTTGAGTTTGCCGGGGAACAAAAAACGGCCCTGCGGCGTGGGCTCGGGCGCGAGCGCCAGCTTCGCCGGTTTGAGCTCGCCGGCCTTGCCGGCGCGCGCAACGAGGTCGCCGATGGCGTTGGTGAAAGTCTGCGCATTGGGCTCACCGGCGATGCGCCCGAGGATGTTGCCATCCGCGCCGACGATCACCAGTGTCGGCCACGCCTGCACGTCGTAGGCGTTCCACAAAATCATGCCCGGATCGTGGATGATCGGATGGCGCAGCTCGTAGCGCACGATGGCATCTTTCAGGCTCGCAACGCTTTTCTCTTCGGCGAATTTCGGCGAGTGCACGCCGATGACGACCACTTGCTCGGGATATTTTTGCTCGATGCCGCGCAGGATCGGAATGATGTGGATGCAGTTGATGCAGCCCTCGGTCCAGAAATCCAGAATCACCACGCGCCCGCGCAAGGAGGCGATGGGCAAAGGTTTGGCGACGTTGAACCACTGCAAACCGTCGAGCGCGATCTCCGGTGCCGGCGAGCCGTTCGCAGCGTAAGCGCCGCGCCAGATCGGGAACGCCGCGAGGGCCAGCATCGCGATCAGGACGATGGTTGAGAACGTGCGATGGCGATAGAAGAAAGTCATGGGTATGCCTTTGGAGTTGGGTCTTGCGTCGGGCGCGATGCGCACCGCTCGCGCATGTGGCGATACTGGCGCAGTTGCAAAAACAGACAGATGCACTGCGAAAAATCTTACAGCGCTCTCGCGGAGACTGGGTGCTGAACGTGCGCATTCATGGCGCAGGAGCACGCATGAAGCCTGTTGGGCGAAGGGTGGGGCGCGGCAAGGGCGCCCTCTCGCATACTCACGAAAAAGGCGACAAGTGTTTTTCAAGCGACCTGCGCACTGCTAAGCTACGCCATCTTTTTCGATTCATGACAGGAGACAACGATGGGCAGAGGCGACCGCAAGACCAAGAAAGGCAAGATCGCGATCCGCAGCTACGGCAAAGCGCGTCCGCACGAGCCGAAGAAAGCGGCCGGTGCGGTAGCCAAGGCGGCCAAGCCTGCGGCCAAGAAAGCCGCGCCGGCGAAAAAGGCGGCGGCAAAGAAGCCCGCGGCCTGATTTTTGGCGAAACACGACAGCAAAAACCCCGCCGTGCGCGGGGTTTTTTGTGGGCTCCATCGCGAAAGGCGAATCACCGGACGAAGGGCTGTGTCGCGCCCAAAACACGCCGGCCATCGACGAACACATCGCGTGCCAGCGTGCCGCCGATCCAGTAGCACAGCTCGGCGGGGCAGGTGGCGTTCCACACGACGAAATCCGCCCGCTGCCCCGGCGCAAGCGTGCCTCGATCGGTCAGGCCCAACGCGCGTGCGGCATGCACGGTTGTGCCGCGCAGCGACTCTTCCGGCGTCATCCGGAACAGAGTGCAGGCCATGTTCATCGCGTGGCGCAGCGACAGCAGGGGCGAGGTGCCGGGGTTGAGGTCGCTGGCGACGGCGAGCGCGACGCCGTGGCGGCGAAATGCTTCGATCGGCGGTAGTGTACTTTCACGCAAAGTATAAAAAGCGCCGGGCAGCATGACGGCGACCGTGCCGGAGCGCACCATCGCGGCGATGCCCGCTTCGTCGACGTATTCCAGATGATCGGCCGACAGGGCGTTGAATTCTGCGGCGAGCGTCGCGCCGCCCGAATCGGACAATTGATCCGCATGCAATTTGACTGGCAGGCCGTGCGCGCGCGCCGTCTCGAATACGCGTCGCGTTTCCGATGGCGTGAACGCGATGTTCTCGCAGAAGGCATCGACCGCATCGGCAAGGCCGGCCTGGGCAATGTTCGGCAGCATGCGAATGCAGACTTCATCGACGTAGTCGGACTGACGTTGCGCGAATTCGGGCGGCAGTGCGTGCGCGCCGAGGAACGTCGTGCGTACGCCGATGCCGAGCGCGTCGCCGATGCGGCGGGCGACGCGCAGCATCTTTATCTCGCTGTCGAGATCCAGGCCGTAGCCGGATTTGATTTCGAGCGTGGTGACGCCGTCCGCCAGCAGCGCCTGCGCGCGGGGCAGCGATTGCGCGAACAGGTCGCCCTCGCTGGCGGCGCGGGTTTTCGTCACCGTCGAGACGATGCCGCCGCCGGCGCGGGCGATCTCAGCATAGCTTGCGCCATTGAGGCGCAGATCGAATTCGGTCGCGCGATCGCCGGCGAAAACGAGGTGCGTATGGCAGTCGATCAGACCGGGCGTGATCAATGCGCCGCGTCCGGGAATCGTCTCGCGTGCGAGTGCATTGGGCTTGTCGGGCAAGGCGAACATGGGCGCGGCGAACACGATGCGGCCCGCTTTCCAGCCAAGCGCGGCTTCCTCCACGAGGCCGAAAGCGGAGCCGTCGCCTGCCATCGTCGCCAAGCGGCAATCGAGCAACAGGCCGTCCCAGAGGTCGTTCATCGTGTCGTGCCGTTGCATGAGTCGAGCGGGAATTCTAACCGCGCGACCGACGCGGCGCGCAGTTCCGCGCGTACCGTTGGGTGGATGCCGCTACCATAGGCGCCTGGATGTCAACGGAACGATACGCATGTCGCAAGCCCACGCCGATTTTCTTTGGACGCCCCGGGGTTGGCGCCGCGATGCGCGGCTTGGCATCGCACAAGGGCAATTCGTCGAGCCGACCGACGCGGCGCCGAGCGTTCGCCTCGGGCGCTACGTGTTGCCGGGCATGCCCAACTTGCACTCGCATGCGTTTCAGCGCGCGATGGCGGGGTTGGCCGAACGCCAGACCAACGCTGCCGACAGTTTCTGGACCTGGCGCGAAACGATGTACGCCTTCGCCGGACGGGTCGGCCCCGACGACCTGCGTGCGATCGCCACGCAACTCTACGTCGAGATGCTCAAGGCCGGTTACACCCAGGTTTGCGAATTCCATTATCTGCACCATCAGCCCGATGGAAAGCCCTATGCCGATCCGGCGGCGATGTCGTTGGCGCTGATCGACGCGGCGCGTGAGGCCGGCATCGGATTGACCTTGTTGCCGACGCTGTACATGGCAGGCGGTTTCGATGGCCGCCCTTTGGCCGAGCGTCAGCGTCGCTTCGGTTTCGACGTGGAGGAATATCTGACCCTGCTAAGCGAGGTACGCCGCCTTGAGCACGCCGCGCTGCGCGTCGGCGTGGCCTTGCATTCGCTGCGCGCCGTTCCGGAGCACGCGCTGCGCGAGGTGGTGTCGGCCGATATCACCCGAGCGATGCCGATCCACATCCACATCGCCGAACAAATCGGCGAAGTGCAGGATTGTCTTGCCCTGCGTCGCGCCCGACCGGTGGAATGGCTGTTCGACAACGTTGCCGTCGATGCGCGCTGGTGCCTTGTGCATGCCACGCATCTGAACGAGGAGGAAGTCCGCCATCTCGCTCGATCCGGCGCGGTTGCGGGCCTGTGCCCGACCACCGAGGCCAATCTCGGCGATGGGCTGTTTCCGCTCAAGGCGTATCTGGAGGCGGGGGGCTGTCTGGGTATCGGCTCCGACAGCCATATTTCGGTCTCGCCCATCGAAGAATTGCGCTGGCTCGAATACGGCCAACGCCTCGTCACCCGACATCGCAACATTGCGGTGTCGGCGACGAACGCGAGTGTCGGCGAAACCGTGTTTTCCGCCGCGCTGCACGGTGGCGCACAGGCGGCGGGCGCGCGGATCGCAGCGCTCGCTCCCGGTGCTCGCGCCGACCTGCTCGTGCTCGACGAGGCGGCGCCGCT
>JAFEFR010000186.1 GCA_018240485.1 Pseudomonadota bacterium | reverse complement strand
TGGCTGTGTGCGCATGTTCTGAATTTCTCGCTCGGCAGCGGCATCATCAGCCAGATCATCACCTCGGCGATCGGTGCGATCATCTTGCTTCTGATCATCCGCCTGGTAAAACGCGCGTAGCGGCGTCATCGGTTTCACCGCAAACGAAAAGCCGGGGGCTCGCGCTCCCGGCTTTTTTCTTTCACCGCTTTCCACCGCCACGACAAGAACAGCGAATCATTGCGTAATGTCGGTATCCCGGGTTTCGGGCAGGAACAACGCGCCGACGAGGCACGTCATCGCCGCGATCGCGACCGGATACCACAGGCCGGAATAGATATCGCCAGTCGCCGCCACGATGGCGAAGGCGATGAACGGCAGGAAGCCGCCGAACCACCCGTTGCCGATGTGGTAGGGCAAACTCATCGAGGTATAGCGAATGCGCGTCGGAAACATTTCGACTAGCCACGCGGCGATCGGCCCATAGACCATCGTCACCAGCAGCACGAGCCAGGTCAGCAGCAACACCGTCATCGGCGCATCGACGGCGGCGGGATCGGCTTTGTCCGGATATCCCGCCGTCTTGAGCGTCTCGAACACGCGCTGGGCGAATGCCGACGACTGTTCAGCGAATGCCTGTTTGTCGAGCGCTTCGCCCTCGAAACCGGGAATCGTCGTACCGCCTATGGCGACACTGGCCACGCCGCCGGTCGGCGAGGCGGCATTCGAATACGGCACGCCACGCTTGGCCAGTATCGATTTGATCACATCGCAGGATTGCTTGAATGTGGCCTTGCCGACGGGATCGAACTGGGTCGTGCAGCGCGCCGGATCGGCCATGACCACGACGGGCGCCTTGGCCGCCGCCGCTTCGAGCGCGGGATTCACGGCATGGGTCAGCGCCTTGAATACCGGGAAATACGTCAGCACGGCGAGCAGGCAACCCGCCAACACGATCGGTTTGCGACCGATCCGGTCGGACAGCCAGCCGAATACGATGAATCCGCCGGTTGCCAATACCAGCGCAAGGGCAATGTAGAGATCGGCCAGGTTCGGATCGAGACTGAGGGTTTTCTGCAGAAAAAACAACGCATAGAACTGGCCGCCGTACCACACCACGGCCTGGCCTGCGGTGGCGCCGAGCAGAGCGAGCAGGACGATCTTGCCGTTCGCGCTGAAAAAACTTTCACTGATCGGCGCCTTTGAGGTTTTTCCTTCCGCCTTCATCTGCAGAAACAGCGGCGATTCGTTGAGCTGCCTGCGGATCCACACCGACACGACCAACAGGAAAAACGAAACGAGAAAGGGAATGCGCCAACCCCAGGTTTCATACGCTTCCTTGCCGATCGAATTGCGACACAACCAAATTACGAGCAAGGAAAGGAACAGGCCAAGGGTTGCCGTGGTCTGGATGAAGCTCGTGTACAACCCACGTCGACCGTGCGGGGCATGCTCGGCCACATACGTCGCCGCGCCGCCATACTCGCCGCCGAGCGCCAGGCCCTGCAGAAAGCGCAGGAAAATCAGAATGCTCGGTGCCGCGATGCCGATCGATGCATACGAAGGAAGAGTGCCAACGAGGAAAGTGGATGCGCCCATGATCACGATCGTGATGAGGAAAGTGTGCTTGCGTCCGATCTTGTCGCCCAGACGGCCGAACACGAGTGCGCCAAGCGGGCGCACGGCAAAGCCGGCGGCGAACGCGAGCAGGGCAAACAGGTATTGGGTCGTGTCATTGAGGCCGCCGAAAAACTGTTTGCCGATGATCGCGGCAAGCGAGCCATACAGATAGAAGTCGTACCACTCGAATACGGTGCCCAGACTCGATGCGCCGATCACGCGGATATGCCCACCCGTCAGCGGCCCGCGGGCCACCCCCATCATCGTCGCCATCGCCTCTCCTCCCAGATTGCCGGTTGCGCGGTTTGTTTTTCTACCCTACCGGAAGGGCTTCACAAGCGCTACCGCAAGGCACGCGCTGTCGTAGAATCGGACGTCGTCGCCGCGTACCTGCCCGTAGGGCGCTCGATCGAACCGGCGCGGTGCGACGCAGCCCTCTTTCACTCCGCAACCCGAAAGGATCCAGCCATGTCGAAAATCCATCCCGTGCCCGAGGCTATCGCCGCCAAGGCGCGCATCACGGCGGCGGACTACGAAACGTTGTACGCCGAGTCCGTGCAAGATCCTGCTGGATTCTGGGGCCGCATCGGCAAACGCCTCGACTGGATCACGCCTTACACCCACGTGAAAGACGTGTCCTACGATGCCAGGGATTTGCACATCCGCTGGTATCACGACGGCACGCTGAATCTGTCCGCCAATTGCCTCGATCGGCACCTCGCCACGCGCGGCGACAAGACCGCGATTCTCTGGGAAGGCGACGATCCATCCGAATCCCGACGCGTAAGTTACCGCGAGTTGCACGAACAGGTTTGTCGTGCGGCCAACCTGCTGAAAAATCTTGGCGTGAAGAAGGGCGATCGTGTATCGATCTATCTGCCGATGATTCCCGAAGCGGCCGTGGCGATGCTTGCTTGCGCGCGCATCGGTGCGATCCACTCGGTCATCTTCGGCGGATTTTCACCCGACTCGATCGCCGGTCGTGTCGCCGATTGTTCTTCCAAACTCATCATCACGGCCGACGAAGGCCTGCGTGGTGGCAAGAAAGTGCTGCTCAAAGCCAATGTCGACGAAGCCCTCACGCGCCCGGGCACGAGCAGTGTGGAAACCGTACTGGTAGTGAAACGCACCGGCGCCTCCGTGGCCATGCAGGCTCCACGCGATCGCTGGTGGGATGGCTTGCTCGCTGAGCAGAGTGTCGTTTGTCCACCCGAGCCGATGAACGCCGAAGATCCGCTGTTCATTCTTTACACCTCCGGTTCGACCGGAAAGCCCAAAGGCGTGTTGCACACGACCGGTGGCTATGGTGTGTTCGTCAGCTACACGCACGAGTGCATGTTCGATCTGCGTGAAGACGATGTGTATTGGTGCACGGCCGACGTGGGCTGGGTCACCGGCCACAGCTATATCGTTTATGGCCCACTCGCCAACGGCGCTACCTCGCTCATGTTCGAAGGCGTGCCCAACTATCCCGACGTGTCGCGTTTCTGGCAGGTCATCGACAAGCACCAGGTCACGCTGTTCTACACCGCGCCGACCGCCATCCGCGCGTTGATGCGCGAGGGCGAAGCGCCGGTGAAGACGACGCAGCGCACCTCGCTGCGCATTCTCGGCACGGTCGGCGAGCCGATCAATCCGGAAGCATGGGAGTGGTACCACCGCGTCGTAGGCGATGGTCGCTGCCCGATCATCGACACCTGGTGGCAGACCGAAACCGGCGGCACGCTGATTTCGCCGCTGCCGGGCGCGATTGCGACCAAACCCGGTTCGGCGACGAAACCGTTTTTCGGCGTGAAGCCGGCACTCGTCGATGCAACCGGAACTGTGCTGGAAGGCGAAGCCGAGGGCAATCTGATTCTCACCGATTCCTGGCCGGGGCAAATGCGCACGGTTTACGGCGATCACGCGCGTTTCATCGAAACCTACTTCAAAACCTATCCGGGCAATTATTTCACCGGCGACGGCGCACGCCGCGACGCCGACGGCTATTACTGGATCACCGGCCGCGTCGACGACGTCATCAACGTGTCCGGCCATCGCATGGGCACGGCCGAAGTGGAAAGCGCGCTCGTTGCCCACCCCGCCGTGGCCGAGGCCGCCGTGGTCGGCTGCCCGCACGACATCAAGGGCCAGGCCATCTATGCGTATGTCACGCTCAAGTCCGGGGTGCAGGAGTCCGAGGCGCTGCGCAAGGAGTTGATCGCCCATGTGCGCAAGGAAATCGGCCCCATTGCCGCACCCGATTACTTGCAATGGGCACCGGGTCTGCCGAAAACGCGATCGGGCAAGATCATGCGTCGCATCCTGCGCAAGATCGCCGAGAACGCGCCCGACCAGCTCGGCGATATCACCACCCTGGCCGACCCTTCGGTAGTAAAAAATCTCGTCGACACGCGCTTGATCCGCTAGCTGATCCGCAGCCAACAAAACGAAGTGGGTGCGTTAGATTCTGCGCGCCCATTTCGACCGAGAATCTCGACATGTCGATCAAACTGTACGGCCACCCTTTCGCCGCGTTCGTGTGGAAGCCCCTGATTGCAGCCTACGAACGCGGCGTGGCATTCGAGTTCTGTATGGTGGATCCCGACCATGCCGAAAACGCCGCGCGCATGCGGGAGCTGTCTCCGACCGGACAGTTTCCTGCCTTGGTCGATGGCGATCGTGAAGTGACGCAGTCCAATTCGGTGATCGAGTATCTGGATCGCATCGGCGATGCCCCGCCCATGATCCCTACCGATGTGGATGTCGCACTCGATTCCCGCATGCTGACGTATGTGTTCGACGCCTATGTGGCAGAGCCGATGCAAAATGTCGTTGCCGAAGCGCTGCGCGCAAGCAATGAACAAGACCTGCACCGCGTGGTGGAAGCCAAAGCGAAGTTGGACAAAGCTTATGGCTGGCTGGAGAAACGGATCGGCTCAGGCTGGGCCAATGGGCGCAATTTCAGCATCGCCGATTGTGCGGCAGCCCCGGCCCTGTTCTATTCCGATTGGGTGCACGCCATTCCCGCCGGCCCGCTCAAGGACTATCGCGCTCGATTGCTCAAGCATCCTTCCATCGCGCGTGTCGTCGATGAGGCGCGGCCCTACCGCCGTTTCTTTCCCCTCGGCGCGCCCGATCGCGACTGAAAACCTGAAATGGATGGCCGCTTGCGCTCGCTTTCCGATACCGATTTCATTCCCTTTTCCTCGCCGCCTTTGCTGAGCGACGACGAAATCCATTTGTGGATTTTTCCACATGCCGCCAACGCCGATGGAATAATCGATACCGAGCGATTCCTGCGTCGCACGCTCGGCCTCTATCTCGGCGCCGAGGCCGGGCATGTGCCCATCCAACGCGACGCCTTCGGCAAACCCCATCTGGTCGGCGCGGAGTTGCAGTTCAACCTCTCCCACAGCCGGAGCGTTCTGCTGATCGGATTAAGCCACCAGCAAGCCCTGGGCGTGGACATCGAACAAGGCGTGCGTGCGCGCCCGTACCTCGAACTGGCGCGCCGCTATTTCACCGCACCCGAGGCCGAGGCGCTCGCCGCCTTGCCCATCGAGCGCCTGCCGCACGCTTTTCTCGACCTGTGGAGCGCCAAGGAAGCCGTCCTCAAGGCGCTCGGTCGCGGCATCGCCTTCGGGCTCGATCGCGTCGGCTTCGCACTTGATGCCGTCGGTGGCGTCACGCATCTTTGTTGCCTGCATGAGGAGGCCGGCACACCCGAACAATGGCAGGTCGTCCGTCTTGCCCATGCGGGCGCGACAGGTGCGTTGGCGTGGCGCGGCGCGAACATGCAGCTTCGAGCATTTTCCGTGACCTCTGCTGCGACGCTCGCGCCCACTCGCGCGTCCTGAAGACGATGAACCGCAGCGTCGATGCCGGGCTTGGCGAACCGAATTCTCCTTCCGGCTTCGCGCAGGCGGTCGATGCGTCGTTGTTGGCACGAGCACAACATGGCGATATGGCCGCCTTTGCGACGCTTTATGCCCGCTTCGGTCGGGCATGCTACGGGCTCGCCTTGCGTTTGAGCGGCAATTCCGCGCAGGCCGAAGACCTGGTGCAGGAGGTGTTCTTGAAACTCATCGAAACCCTGCGCAGCTATCGTGGCGATGCGCCCTTCGGGGCGTGGCTCAAGCGACTCACTGCCAATGCCGCGATCGATCAGTTGCGTAAAAGCAAGCGGTTTGTCGATGTCGACCCCGACGCGATGTTCGACGGCGCCTCGGCAATGCAATCGGGGCCGGCGCAAACGCTCGACGCGCTCGCTTTGTTGCGTCGGTTGCCGCCGCGGGCCCGCGCCGTGGTCGTGTTGCATGAACTCGAAGGCCATACCCATGCGGAAATCGCAACGTTGTTCGGGCAGAGCGAGAGTTATTCCAAGTCGATCCTGTCGCGTGGATTGCAACGTCTGCACACCGTCGCCAAGCAAAGGGAGAAGTGACCCATGAACGTGGACAACGACAACATCTCCCTCGCCCCCTCCCTTCGCCAACGCATCGCACAGGCGCCTGCAGAGCCACCCGCGGATCTATGGGCGCGTATCGAAGCGGCCCACTTTCGGCGTGTTCGTCATCGACGCGTGCGTCGATGGACAGCCTGCAGCGTCGGCGTCGTTGTATTGCTCGTCGGTGTGGTTGTGGTGAGCCCGCATCGTGCATCACTCGTGCAATCGGGCGAGGCCGAAATCGATTGGCAGGCGCGCGCCGAAGCGCTCGAACTGCAATGGCACGCACTCGACAGCAAGCAGGGAACAAGCGGAACACCCACCTGGAATGCCGAACCAGCCGAAGTCGAACTGGGCGATCTGGATCGCCGCCTGCAATTGGCCTACGAGCGTGCGGCGCGCAAGAGTGAACTCGCTGCGTTATGGAAGCACCGCAGCGAATTGCTCGATTCTTTGATCCTCGCACGCAAGCAAGGCTTGGTCCTGACCCACATTTGAAAGGGGATTGCAATGTCGCGTATTGTCGTTTTTTCCATCTTGCTCGGCGCTGCCGGTGGCACGTTTGCCGCCGACACCGCCCCCGTACTCGACGCGGTGCGCAGCACCGATATGACCACATCGACCGCCACCCAACACCTGCGTGGGGAAGTGCAAAAAATGTTGACGCGAATGGGGGCTTCCGGCGCTTTGGGTTCGCACCCGGAACGACTCAACCTCGATTTCACCGTACCTGCCCGCCGCGCAGTCGATCTCGGCCTGCTCGTGGATGCGACAAGTGCTGCGAACGCGCGTGACGGTTTGCGCGTGCTCGGCACGACGCCGGACAGTACGGCGGAGCGCCTCGGTGTGCATCCAGGTGATGTCATTGTTGCGGTGAATGGCCATTCCTTGCGCGAGCTCGGCACGGACAACGAAGGGCGCGCGCTTGCCGCCACCGCCTTGAAGGCAAGTGTCGACGACCTGTCGGACGAGGCTCCCTTGCAGCTCGATGTGCGGCGCAACGGCATGTCACTCGCCTTGAACGGTACCGTGCGAAGCGTGCAGTTGCCGGCTTTGCGCGTGATGCTCGGCGCGGCAGCCACGACCGCAGCCGCCCCGCCCCCCGCCCCTGTTGCATGTGGTCACATCGGGTTGATCGACCTGGCCCCGCGTCAGCAGAAGCTGTACGGGGCGACCGTGTTGTTGGTCGACGGCGTGAGCCCTGGTCCGAGTGGGGCCAGCCGGTACCGCGTCACCGCTGGCATTCATGAGCTGTCGGTCGGCGAACGCATTCCGACCCAAGTCATGGGCATGGGCGCCCTGCCATCGCTGCGTCGAAATCAAGCGAAACCGCTATCCGTCACCGTGAAACCGAATACGACCGTGTTGATTGCAGCCCGTTTCAATGAAACGCGAGCGAGTGAGTTGAACAACGGCGGCTATTGGGATCCGATCGCCTGGAAAGAGGTCGACGAAACCTGTCCATAAGCTGACCCGTGTGCCGCGCAATCCGCGCGTCGTCGAACTTTCCTGCCCTTTGAGCGTCTGAATCTGCACTCCCCCACAGGGTCTCCACCACAGGGACGTGGTTTCTTTCCTCGACAGTCCTGCTTGCGCGAACGGCCCATGCATTATGCTCGACGCATGGATTTTCTTCGCCCGCAGCGATCCCGAACTGGCTGGCTCCTTGCTTGCCTGCTGGTTCCGTTTATCGCCTTTGCCGCTCGACCAACGCCACACGCAACCTCGTCGTCGCTGCTTCCAGCCGCATTTCGCGACACGATCGAACGTGGTATCGCCAACAAGGCCTATCACACGCTCGCGGTGGGTTTGATCGACGGCAAGCAACACGAAACGCTGTATTTCGGGCACCGGGATGGCGTCGATTCCAAACCGGCCACCGATAACGATCTGTTCGAAATCGGCGCGCTCAGCGAAATATTCACGGGCCTGTTGTTCGCGCAAGGCGCGATCGAGGGAAAGCTGCGGTTTTCCGATCCGATCGAGCGCTGGCTGCCGGCGGCATTTCCTTTTGCATCGACGCGAGCGGGCAAGATCAGTCTGCGTGAATTGGCGACGCATCGTTCGGGTTTACCCGCCCAGCTGCCCAATCTGTTTCCCACCGATCCCAACGATCCCTACGCTGGATATGCCGCGGAGGATCTGCTTGCGCTGCTTGCTCTCGATCGCTCGATCCGCCCACAAGAAAAGGCCGAGTACGATTACTCGGTACTCGATGCCGGTCTGCTGGGTCATTTGCTGGGTCGTGTTTATCGACAGCCATTGGCCGAGGTGCTTGCCCGTGAGGTATTCACGCCGCTGGGCCTCAAGCATCTGACTTTTTCCGACGATTCCGCCCTGCTGACCGGCTATGCCCACGGCATACCGGCCCCACATTGGCATTTCGGTGTGCTGGCAGGTGCCGCCGGTTTGCGCGCAAACCTTCCGGACTTGCTTGCCTTGTTGCAGCGCCAACTGACCCCGGAGGCATCGCCATTGCGCGCAGCCCTGCTTCTTACCCGTCAGGCGCAGGCCGATGGCACGGCGGATCGCATCGGTTTCGGTTGGAATGTGCGCGATTCCTCCAACGCTACGGCGACATGGCCACTCGTCTGGCGTGCGAGCAGGACCGCTGGTTTCGCCAACTTCATCGGTTTTCGCACCGATCAGCAGAGGGCGATCGTGTTGCTCTCCAACACGACCGAAGACGTGGCCGCACTTGGCATCGCCTGGCTTGCCGGCGATGCGCCGCCTTCAGCACCGCATGGCTCGTCTCCCTCGACCCACATCGATCTTGGGCAATACTCGGGGCTATATCGCCTCACCGCCGATGTCGACGCCATTGTGCGTGTCGATGATGATTCGCTCAGTTTGCAAATGTCGGGGCGGTTTCCGGTACGACTGAAAGCGGTCGATCACGATGTTTTCGTTGCCGACGACAGTAGCATCGGGGTGAGCTTCATCCGCGCGATCGATGTCGTTTCCGGTCTGATGCTGCGCATCGGCGACCATAACGTTACTGCGTCGCGCCTGAGTACGCGCGCACCGCGTCTTGTCCGTCAACCCGTTTCTGCTGGGCCTGCACAACCATCCCTGCCTTCGGATTGGCGCTTGGACGATGCGACCTGGCTACGCCTTATCGATTCGCCCCGCGGTTTGCGTGTGCAATGGACGCTGGGCGAGCCACGCGATTTGTTTGCTTACGCGCGCGATCGCTATGCAGACAAGGAAGGTTCCATCGATCTGCAAGTCAAACGTGACGCTCGCGGGCGTCCATCCTCTCTGATCCTTGATCTTGCCGGCGCACCGCGCGAAGCTGTGCCGCTACGCAGCGCCAGCACTCGAACTTCGCCATGACCAGCCTCAGCGTCAACGTCAACAAGATCGCGGTTTTGCGCAATTCGCGCGGCGACAACGAGCCGGATGTACTCGCTGCCGCAGAGGCTTGCATCGCGGCCGGCGCACAAGGCATTACTGTGCATCCTCGACCGGATCAACGCCACATCCGCCCGGATGACGTGCGCGAACTGAAGCAACGAATTGGCGATGACGTCGAGTACAACATCGAAGGCAATGGCTTTGCTGTTGCACGCGGGACGTATCCCGGCTTGCTTGGCCTCGTCGAAGAAACCCGGCCGACTCAGTGCACGCTTGTGCCAGATAGCGACGCACAACTGACTTCCGATCACGGCTTTGATCTGCGCACGGATGCGGCACGTTTGCGCCCATTGATCGCGGAACTCAAGCGTCTGGGCGTACGGGTCAGTCTTTTCATCGACATGGATGCGATCGAGGTCGAGCGCGCGGCGGATATCGGTGCCGACCGCGTTGAAATCTACACCGGCCCCTATGCTGCCGCGTTCGCGCGCGGCGATGCAGCGCGCACGCTGGCTTTGTGCGCCGCTTGCGCCGAACGAGCCCATGCGGCAGGGCTTGGCGTGAATGCCGGCCACGATCTGAATCAGCGCAACCTGGGCCCGCTCAAAGCGGCCATTCCCCACCTCGCCGAAGTATCGATCGGTCACGCGCTGATCGCAGACGCCTTGTATGCGGGGCTTGATGCAACCGTGAAGGCCTACCTGCGCATTCTTGCGAGTTGACCACTCTGCGTGGCGTCCTGCGGTACAAAAACAAAACGCCGCATCGCTGCGGCGTTTGTCTTGGAGATGCGGCAGACGACTACAGCGCCGACCCGCGAGGGGGTTGGAAACCGATCTTGGTCATCCCGGCATTCTTGGCATCGGCCATCACCGTGGCGACCAGTTGATACTTGGCCGTCTTGTCCGCCTGGATTTGCAACTCAGGCTGTGGATTCTTTTTCGACGTGACCGTCATCATCTGTTGCAATTGATCTTCGGTAACGACCTGATCGTTCCAGTAGAGCTGCCCGCTCGAACGCACCGACAACACGATCGGATCCGGCGGATTATCGATCTGTGGCGGCGGATTGTTGGTTGGCTGCGGCAAATCGATTTTGATCCGATGCGTGAGCATCGGTGCCGTGATCATGAAGATGATCAGCAGCACCAGCATGACGTCGATCAACGGCGTGATGTTCATGTCCGACATCGCGCCGCCGCCACTATTGCTACCACCTGCACTCATTGACATGATTCGTTACTCGATATCTGAAAGGGCATGCTACTCGGCATGCTTTTCCGGTGTGATGATGAAGCCCACCTTGACCATGCCCGCATTCTTGGCTTCAGTCATGACCTTCGCGACCATCTGGTATTCGGTATCCTTGTCCGCGCGGATCTGGATTTCCGGCTGGGTAGCCTGCGGAGCGACCACACGCAATTGCGCCTGCAGCGCCGCTTCGGTCACCTGATCGCCGTTCCAGAACATCGAGCCATCCTGGCGAATGGCGATCGTTACTGGCTGTACGGGCGGCGTGTCGGCCGGCGGGCTGATCAAGTTGCCCTGAGGCAACTCGACCTTGATCTTGGGCGCGGCCAACTGCGTCGTGATCATGAAGATGATCAACAACACCAGCATGGTATCGGCCAGCGGAGTCACATTGATCTCCGACATGGTGCCGCCGGTGCCACCCATACTCATCGACATGACTGCGTTCCTTTACTGCCCGCGCGAACCGCTGACGAAATAGTCGTGCAGGTCGTGGGCGAACTCGTCGAACTCGCCAAGCGTCACGCGATTGGCACGATTGAAAACGTTGTAGGCGAGCACGGCGGGAATCGCCACGCCCAGACCGATGGTGGTCATGATGAGCGCCTCACCGACCGGGCCTGCGACCACATCCATCGAGGCGTTGCCCGAGGCACCGATCTTGAGCAGGGCGTGATAAATGCCCCACACGGTACCGAGCAGACCGACAAAGGGGGCGGTCGAACCAGTCGTGGCCAGCCAGGTCAGGCCAGTTTCAAGGCGGCCGCTTTCGCGAGCGACGCCCTGACGCAATGCGCGATC
>JAFEFR010000185.1 GCA_018240485.1 Pseudomonadota bacterium | reverse complement strand
TGGTCGGGGCGGCGGGATTCGAACCCACGACCCCCTGCCCCCCAGGCAGATGCGCTACCAGGCTGCGCTACGCCCCGACCGTCAACTTTGCGACCATGCTCGATCGCCAAAATCGAAAAGCGGCCACTGGTGGGCCGCGTGCTGTGCAACGTCGAACATTCTAGCAGATGTGACGATTCAGTTTCGCAGTATCTGCAACACTTCTTCGAGTTCCATGCGCACTTGGCGCACGATCTGGTTGGAGATACTCGTTTCCGCGCGTGCCTGCTGCCCCTCCAGACGCTGACGTGCACCGGTGATCGTGAACCCTTGATCGTAGAGCAACGCGCGAATTTGGCGGATCATCAACACATCGTGGCGTTGATAGTAGCGGCGGTTGCCGCGACGCTTGACCGGCTTGAGGTTGGAAAATTCCTGCTCCCAGTAACGCAGCACATGCGGTTTGACCGCGCACAACTCACTGACTTCACCGATGGTGAAGTAGCGTTTGGCCGGGATGACCGGCAGCTCGTTGTTACTGCCTTGATCCAGCATACGACTCGACTTTGAGCTTGAGCTTCTGTCCGGGACGGAACGTTACCACGCGGCGTGCGGAAATCGGGATTTCCTCGCCGGTTTTCGGATTGCGCCCGGGCCGCTGGTTTTTTTCGCGCAGGTCGAAATTGCCGAAGCCGGACAGTTTGACCTGCTCACCACGCTCCAGGGCTTCGCGCACGACATCGAAAAAGGCGTCGACGAATTCTTTCGCCTCACGCTTGTTCAGGCCGACGTCCATGAAAAGACGTTCGGCCATTTCCGCTTTGGTGAGTGCCGCCATCCTACCCCCTCAATCTCGCTTGGCAATCGCGCTCCAAGGCAGCGACCGCCAGTGCAACGCTGCGATCCGCATCGGCATCGGTAAGAGTGCGTGATTCATCCCGTAAAATCAAGCCGATGGCGATACTTTTTACTCCTTTTGCGAGATTCGGGCCGGCGTAGCGATCGAATACGAAAACCTCCTGCAAGAGCGCGCCAACCGCCCCCCGCACGGCGATTTCGATGGCGGAATAGTTCACCGTTTCCGGCAGCTCGAACGAGAGATCGCGCCGCACCGAGGGGAAACGGGCGACCGGTGTACTGCGCGGTATCGCGCGGGCGACGAGCGGCTCCAGATCGAACTCGAAGACATGGACGTCGGCGTCGACATCCAGCGCTTTCAGCAGACGCGGATGCAGGGCGCCCAGCGAGCCGACGGCAACATCGCCACGCAGGATTTGGGCCGCGCGTCCGGGATGCAGCCAACTCGCGTTCGACGCCAAGACCCGAAAAGCAGACGGATTGCCGCCCAGCGCGAACAGGGACTCGGCATCGCCTTTCACATCGTAAAAATCGCCGGCGCGCTTTTCGGTCGCCCATTGCAATGCATGCGCCGGGCCGCACGCAACGCCGGCGATGCGCACTGTTTCCACGGGAACCCCATCCACGCCTCGACGGAAGACACGCCCGACCTCGAACAAGCGCACACGCTCCTGCTGACGCCGGCGGTTGGCGATCAATGCCGAGACCAGACCAGGCAGCAGCGAAGTCCGCATCGTGCCGAGATCGGCGGCAAGCGGATTGGCCAGTGCAATCGCACCGTCATCCAATTGCCAGGCTTTCAGTAGTGTCACATCGACAAAAGCGAAAGTGACTGCCTCGCGGTAGTCGCGCGCGGCGAGCTGACGGCGCAGCGCGGCTTCGTCGACGCGCGTCTCCGACGGCGCGGCGACGCGGATCTCGCCGGCCGGCATCGTCGTCGGAATCTTTTCGTAGCCGTGGATGCGTACGACTTCCTCGATCAGGTCTTCCTCGATCGCGATATCGAAACGCCAGCTCGGCGGCGTCGCGCGCCAGCCGTCCGTCGTTGTTTCCACCCGCATGCCGAGCGCGGCGAGGATGCGCTCGACTTCGGCATCGGCGACATCGATACCGAGCACGCGTTTCAGGCGCGC
>JAFEFR010000184.1 GCA_018240485.1 Pseudomonadota bacterium | reverse complement strand
TTGCCGGCGGCCGCTTTCTCGAACTCGAGCAGGGTCGGGAAGCGGCCTTCGTAGTAGGCATAGGCGAGTCCCGGGGTCTTGCCCGTCGCGGCGACGGCGGGCTTCGGATGGCGATTCCACAATGTCGCATTGTATACGCCGCTGCGACGCCGGTCGGCGGCAACGACGAGCGTGCGCAGTTCGCGCTTCCGGTCGAGCGGCAGTTCGACGTCGACCGGCGCGGCATAACGCGGCGAGAATTCCGGATCCGGCAGGCTGCCGTCGAGCGTGTAGTAAATTGCCGCGCCCGGCAGCGGCGAGGCAAGCTGCAGGCGATATTGCGACTGGTCGACCTGGAGCACGTCGGCGGACCCCTGCGGCTCGGGAATGCGATAGCGGATGCCTTCGCGGTCGAGGCGCGGATACTGGTTGGCGAGGCGGCGTTCGAAGTCCGCATAGGCGCGCGTGGATTGCGCGGACCAGCCGACTTCCGCCAGCGCGAGCGCGCGCGGAAACGCGGCGTACTCGGCCACCTCGGCGTTGGGCAGGTGTTCGCTCCAGACGTTGCCTTGCACGCCGAGAATGTGCGCGCGTTCGCGCGCCGAAAGAGTCGACGGCTGCGGGTCGTAGGCGTAGACCTGCTTGATCGGCAGATAGCCGTTGAGCGGGAACAATTCGCTTTCCGCCGGGCCCTGCGCGTGATCGAGATAGCAGTATTCGCCGGGCGACATGATCACGTCGTGGTTCTGCTTCGCCGCGGCGATGCCGCCCTGCTCGCCGCGCCACGACATCACCGTGGCGTCGGGCGCGAGGCCGCCTTCGAGAATCTCGTCCCAGCCGATGATGCGCTTGCCCTTGGCGTGGACGATTTTTTCGATGCGATGGATGAACCAGCTCTGCAGTTCCTCTTCGTTCTTCAGTTTTTCGCGCTTCATCAGATTTTGCGCGAACGCGCTGTTTTTCCACGCATCCTTCGGCGCCTCGTCGCCGCCGATGTGGATGTAGGGCGCGGGAAACAGCGCGGCGACTTCGGTCAGTATATCGTCGAGGAAAGCGAAGGTTTCTTCTTTCGGGCAGAAGATGTTTTTGCTGACGCCCCAGTTCGTCCACACCTCGAACGGGCCCGGCGTGCAGGCGAACTGCGGGTAGGCGGCGAGCGCGGCTTGCGCGTGGCCCGGCATCTCGATTTCGGGAATCACCGTGATATGGCGCGCGGCGGCATAGGCAACGATTTCACGCACCTGGTCCTGGGTGTAGAAGCCGGGATCGTAGGGAATGCCGTCGCCGACATAGGGGTCGATGTGCTCCCCGACCACGGTCTCGCGGCGCCCGGTGCCGATCTCGGTGAGGCGCGGATACTTCTTGATCTCGATGCGCCAGCCCTGGTCCTCGGTCAGATGCCAGTGGAATATGTTGAGCTTGTACATCGCCATCACGTCGAGGTATTTCTTGATGAAGTCGACCGGGAAAAAGTGCCGACCGACGTCGAGGTGCAGGCCGCGCCAGGTGAAGCGCGGCGCATCGTCGATCTCGACCGCGGCGATGTCTAGCTTGTCCTGCTTCGTCGCGGGCAGCAGTTGCATCAATGTCTGCATGCCGTAGAACACGCCGGCATCGGCGCCGGTGATGTGGACGCGACGCGGGTCGGCAGTCAGGCCATAGGCCTCGGGCGA
>JAFEFR010000183.1 GCA_018240485.1 Pseudomonadota bacterium | reverse complement strand
GCGACGAGCTGCCACGGCACGATGTTGGCATGGTGCTCCATCGTCGTGACGAGAATTTCATCGCCCGGCTGCAAGCGCGGCAGTGCGTAGCTGTAGGCGATGGTGTTGATCGCCTGCGTCGTGCCGCTGGTGAAGATCACCTCGTCGCGCGACGGCGCATGGATGAAGCGCGCGAGCTTGTCGCGCGCGCCTTCGTAGGCCGATGTCGCCGCTTCGCCAAGCGAGTGCACCGCACGCGCAACGTTGGCGTTGGTCTCGCGATAGAAGCGGTCGACCGCCTCGATCACGACCCCCGGCTTTTGTGCGGTATTCGCATTGTCGAAATACACCAGCGGCTTGCCGTGGACCTGGCGCGAGAGGATCGGGAAGTCTTCGCGGTAGGGTTTGGAATCGAGACTCATCGTGGCTCACCTTGTCTCGTCATTCCCGCATGCTCTTGGCGGGAATCCAGTGACTTTGCCTTCACATCAAGAGCAAAAGGCACTGGATTCCCGCTTTCGCGGGAATGACGAGCAAAAAAAGACATCATTCTTCCACAGGTAGCGCCGCATGCATGCGCTGCGCCAGTCGCTCGCGCAGATCGGGATCGGCGACGCCGTCGAGCACTTCGCGGCAGAACGCCGTCACCATCATGCGCCGCGCCTCGGCCAGCGGAATCCCGCGCGAGCGCAGGTAGAACAATGCGCGCTCGTCGAGCTGGCCGACCGTCGCGCCGTGTGCGGCCTTCACTTCGTCGGCATGGATTTCGAGCACGGGTTGGGTGTCGATTTCGGCTTGCGCCGACAGCAGCAGGTTCTTGTTCGACAACTTCGCATCGCTGCCGTCTGCGCCCGCGGCGACGGTGATCGCACCGTGAAAAATCCCGCGAGCGCGCTGATCGGCGACGCCGCGCCAAAGGATGTCGCAAGCGGTGTCGCGTGCGACATGGCGCACGTCAAGGTGCGTGTCCACATGCGCGCGCCCGCGCAACGCAAAGACGCCGCGCGATTCCAGCCGCGCCTGTTCGCCCGCCAGTTCGACCTGCATGTCCAGGCGTTGCAGACGTCCGCCGAGCAGCACGTGCGTCGCACGCAACGTCGCCTTCGCGCCGAGATGCACGTCGAGCAAGCGGTACAGTGAAGCCGACTCGGGCAAATCGCACACGCTCACGAGTTCGAGCCGCGCCCCCTCGCCGAGATCGATGCGTCGCCGCACGGAACCAAGTACGCCGGCACCATCGACGCCGAGATGTTGCTCGATCATGCGCGCGGAACCGTTGACGACCACCATCGATGTACTCGCCCGCCAGCGGCTCGGCTGCGCGGACGGAACGCTCACATAAACGACATGCACCGGCCCGTCGATGCCGCCGTCGATACGCACGGCATAGGTGCCGCCGGTTTCGCCGACCGTCACCATCGCGCCTACGTCAGCGAAATCGGAATAGCGTTCGGACACCGCGCCGTTGACGAGAACAACGCGACGGCCACGCGTCTGCATCCAGTCGAATTGCGCGCGCAGCGTCTCGGGCAATTCCGCATCCGTATCCGCCGCGACGAAATCCTGCTGCGACAGCGCACGCAGCGCCGTCTTGCTGTAGCGCCACGATTCCTCGCGTTCGCGCGCGTCACCGCGACCGAATTCCTCGATCAACGCTGCGCTCACGCGGCCCCCGCGAGTTTGCGCTCGGCGATCCAGGCGTAGCCGTGGTCTTCGAGTTTCTGCGCAAGGCTTGCGTCACCCGATTCGACGATACGCCCATCGGCCAGAACGTGAACCACGTCGGGCACGATGTAGTCGAGCAAACGTTGGTAATGGGTGATGACGAGGAAAGCGCGTTCGGACGAACGCATCGCATTGACGCCATCGGCGACCATTTTCAGCGCATCGATGTCGAGGCCCGAATCGGTTTCGTCGAGAATGGCGAGCGTCGGTTCGAGCAGCGCCATCTGGAAAATTTCGTTGCGTTTCTTCTCGCCGCCGGAGAACCCTTCGTTCACCGCGCGATGCAGCAGTTCGTCCTTCAGGTGCAGCACGGCGAGTTTTTCGCGCACGCGCTTCAGGAACTGCATCGAATCCAGTTCCGCCTCGCCGCGCGCCTTGCGTTGCGCATTCAGCGCCGTGCGCAAAAAGTAGGTGTTGTTCACCCCCGGGATTTCGACCGGATACTGAAACGCAAGAAAGACACCTGCCGCCGCACGGGCTTCGGGAGGAAGTTCGAGCAGGTTTTTGCCGTCGTAGCTCACGCTGCCCTGCGTGACCTCGTAGCCGTCGCGCCCGGCAAGCACATTGCCGAGCGTGGACTTGCCCGCGCCGTTCGGCCCCATGATTGCGTGCACTTCGCCCGCTTTCACTTCGAGCGAAAGGCCCTTCAGGATTTCCTTGCCCGCGACGCGGGCGTGGAGGTTTTCGATTTTCAACATGGTCGTTTCCATCATTGCGGACGCTCTTGCACAGCGGCCAGTTTTTTCAACGTTTCGCCTTCGACACGGCACCCAAGCCATTCCGGCGTCGTCTTCGCGCCAAGCGATGCGTAGAACTCGATCGATGGCGTATTCCAGTCGAGCACCTGCCATTGAAAGCGCGGCAACCCCTCGGTGACGCAACGCTGCGCCAGGTTCACGATCAAGGCCTTGCCGATGCCCTTGCCGCGAAACGTCGGACGCACGAACAGGTCTTCGAGATAGATGCCGTGGCGACCGCGGAACGTCGAATAGTTGTAGAACCACAACGCAAAGCCGACGACCGCGCCATCGTATTCGGCGATCTGCGCGAATACGCGCGGATTCGACCCGAACAGATCGCGCTCGATGTCCGCGGCGCTCGCATCGACTTCGTGGCGCAATTTTTCGTAGTCGGCCAATTCACAAATCAAGGCGTGGATCGCCGCGGCGTCGACCGGGCGTGCGTTGCGCAGCGTCAGGTTGTCGGAATCCGTCGGCATGGTTCAGTCCGTGTCGGCGCCGTGGATCTTCATCGAGCCGGCACACACATCGCCCTCTTTGGCGCCGTCGAGCCACGCGCGCAGCTCGACGCTGCGCTTGCGCGTGAGCTGCGCCTTGAGTTGTGGCGCGCACAGGCCGAACGAGGTTCCGTAATTGCCGATCTTGTCTTGCGCCGGGTAGTGCGCTTCGAATTCCGCGTCGCGAAAGGCGATCCAGGCCTGCTGTGCGCGCTGGAGTCTGGCCAGAAATACCTTGTCGTCCTTGTACTGCCGGCGTATCTGCGCGTAGATGTCGTTCAATTCGCGATCGGCCTTGGCCAGATCGGTGCTCGCGCAAACGTTCAGATCGCCTTGCGATTGCGCCGTGTCGTAACACGCCTCCGCCGCGAAAACCGGCGCAGTCATAGCCAATGCGGCAAGCAGACTCAAAAAACCGATTTTCATCCCACCGCTCCTTCCAGCGATACTTCCAGCAATTTTTTCGCCTCGACGGCGAACTCCATCGGCAGCTCGCGAAACACCTGCTTGCAAAAGCCGTCGACGATCATCGACACCGCGTCTTCCTCGCTGATGCCGCGTGCGCGACAGTAAAAAAGTTGGTCGTCCGAAATCTTCGACGTCGTCGCTTCGTGCTCGACGATCGCGCCGGGATTTTTCACCTCGATGTACGGAAACGTATGCGCGCCGCACTTCTTGCCGATCAGCAGCGAATCGCACTGGGTATGGTTGCGCGCGCCTTCGGCACCCTTTTCCACTTTCACGAGGCCGCGATACGTGTTCTGCCCACGCCCCGCGCTGATGCCCTTGGATACGATTTTCGATTTCGTGTTCTTGCCGATGTGGATCATCTTGGTGCCGGTATCGGCCTGCTGGCAGTGGTGGGTCAGCGCGACCGAATGGAACTCGCCGGTCGAATCGTCGCCGCGCAACACGCAGCTCGGGTATTTCCAGGTGATCGCCGAGCCGGTTTCCACCTGCGTCCAGACGATGCGCGAGCGCGCGCCGCGGCAATCGCCGCGCTTGGTGACGAAGTTGTAGATGCCACCAACGCCGTTCTCGTCGCCCGGATACCAGTTCTGCACGGTCGAATATTTGATCTTCGCATCGTCCAGCGCGACCAGCTCGACCACCGCGGCGTGCAACTGGTTTTCATCGCGCATCGGCGCGGTGCAGCCTTCCAGATACGACACGCTCGCCCCTTCCTCGGCCACGATCAGCGTGCGCTCGAACTGCCCGGTATGGCCGGCATTGATGCGGAAATACGTGCTCAATTCCATCGGGCAGCGCACGCCCTTGGGAATGAACACGAACGAGCCATCGGAAAACACGGCCGAGTTCAACGCGGCGAAATAGTTGTCGCCCACCGGCACCACGCTGCCGAGGTATTTGCGCACCAGCTCCGGGTGCGTGCGAACCGCCTCGCTCATCGAGGAAAACACGACGCCGACAGCCGCCAACTCCTTTTGGAACGTGGTGCCGACCGACACCGAATCGAACACCGCATCGACCGCCACGCCGGCGAGCTTGGCGCGCTCGTGCAGCGGCACGCCGAGCTTGTCGTAGGTTTCCAGCAATTTCGGATCGACCTCGGCCAGCGACTTCGGCCGGTTCTTCGGCTGCGAAAAATAGCTGATGGCCTGAAAATCGATCGGGCCGATCTTCAACTTCGCCCACTGCGGCGGCGTCATCGTCAGCCAGTGACGATACGCGGCGAGGCGCCACTGCGTCATCCACTCCGGTTCGTCCTTGCGTGCGGAAATCGCCCGCACGACGCCCTCATCGAGGCCCGGCGGCAGGCTTTCGCTTTCGATGTCGGTGACGAATCCCGCGTCGTACCGTCGATTGAGCGCGTCGGCGACCACATCGACGGGGACCGATTCGTCGACGATTTCGATTTCGAGGGGTTGGGTGGCCATGGGCTGCCTGACGTTGGTTATGCGGTGGCGAAGAGTCGTGCCGAGCGTATTTCTTTACCCCACGGCGAGGCGCAGCGGGATGGTCGCGCGCTTCGGTGGCGGCGGGCGACGCATGTCGGCCAGCGTCATTTGCCGGAGGGTCGTCTCGATCACCTCGCTGACCCGCCGCCAGTTGCCGCGCACGCCGCAATGCGGCTCGTGACCGCAGGCGCCGTGGTGCGCGCTGCATTCGGTCATGCCGAACGGGCCTTCCATCGCAACAAGGATGTCGGCGAGGCTGATCCGCTCGGGCGCGCGCGCGAGCCGATAGCCGCCGTTGACGCCACGGAACGATTCGACCAGCTCCGCTTGCGCGAGCTGCTTGAGCAGCTTCGACACGGTCGGCAGTTCCAGGCGCGCGCGCTCGGCCAGCGACTGCGCACTGAACACCTCATCGGGCGATTCGGCAAGCGCGGTCATGACGACAGTGGCGTAATCGGTCAATTTGCTGACGCGAAGCATCGATGAACGACCAGAAAACAATACAGTACCTAAATAGTACGATTTTGCTTATGCCGCGTCAAACCAACCTAATGCCATGAGCCTGTCCAGATTTTTGTGCAAACAAGATTTCGTTTATGGTTGTGACAGGCGCTCCTCGAACTGGATCGTAAATCGGATGAGGCTCGTTTTCGCGTTCGCGCTGACAGGCATGAAAGGCGTCCTCTGCGGAATAGATCGGAGATCGTCATTGACGGCAGCGCGCCGAGGGAATATCTTGTGTCGGTCAACGGCGCTCGACACAACATCTGGTTGATTCGAGCTTAATCGGGAACCCGGTGTGAATCCGGGACTGCCCCGCAGCGGTGACCGGGAACGAACGGTGCCAACAGCACTGGGCTTGCCGATTCGCACCATGCAACGCGCGAATCGAACGTCTGGGAAGCGGCATCGCAGTAGGTGAGACAGGCGTCGTGCAATTTGCCTGTGTCGCGCCCGGGAGTCCGAATACCGGCCCGCGATCGTCGCGTCTGTGCGCGACGTCTGGCTTGCAGACCTTCGCGGGAGGGATAGCCGGGCAGCGTGACCGATGCGGTTTTTCGATACCGTGCGCGCGCCGCCTCGTCCGCTTTCCCGAAAAGTTCTGTGTTCGCTCGCGGGAGCGAAGGCCGGCGTTCGCGGCCTGTCCCCTGCATGCCCGTCGCCTGCCTTCGCTCTCCTTCCGCTCACGGCAAGGAGAAGCACGCATGTCTCACCATTCCACGCTGGCACCTTCGGCAATACAAACCACCGCGATCTCAGCCGCACCGCCGACCCAACCCGGCTTTGCCCTGACCGCACCGCACAACGCGCCGACCGCGATGCGCGTGGCCAAGCGCTCCGGTGCGAGCGAGCCGGTCGATCTGAACAAGATCGTGCGTGCGGTCGCGCGCTGTTGCGAGGGTCTGCGCGACGTCGATCCGATGCGCGTCGCGGTGAAGACGATCACCGGCCTCTACGACGGCGCTTCGACGCGCGAACTGGACGAGCTCTCGATCCGCACCGCCGCCTCGCTGATCGCCGAGGAGCCCGAATACTCGCAGCTCGCCGCACGCCTGCTCGCGGGCTACATCGACAAGGAAGTGCAGGCGCTCGGCGTGCATTCGTTCTCGCAATCCATCCGCCTCGGCTTCGACACGGGCCTCATCAACGAGCGCGTGCTCGCCTTCGTCGAAACGAACGCGCGCAAACTCAACGACGCCATCGACGCGAGCCTCACGGCGCGCTTCGAGTATTTCGGCTTGCGCACGCTCTACGATCGCTACCTGCTCAAACACCCGCACCAGCGTCAGGTGATCGAGACGCCGGCGCATTTCTGGATGCGCATCGCCTGCGCGCTGTCGCAAACGCCAGCCGATGCGATCGAGTTGTATCGCTTGTTCGCCACGCTCGACTATGTGCCGAGTTCGCCGACGTTGTTCAACGCCGGCACGCGCCACGAACAACTGTCGAGCTGCTTCCTGCTCGACTCGCCGGTCGACTCGCTCGATGCCATCTACGAAAAATACAAGGACATCGCGCAACTGTCGAAATTCTCCGGTGGCATCGGTGTGGCCTGGCATCGCGTCCGCGCAGAAGGCGCCCTGATTCGTTCCACCAATGGCTTGAGCAACGGCATCGTGCCGTGGCTGAAGACGTTGGATTCGTCCGTCGCCGCAGTCAACCAAGGCGGCAAACGCAAGGGCGCGGCCTGCGTCTATCTCGAACCGTGGCACGCGGACATCGAATCCTTTCTCGAACTGCGCGACAACACCGGCGACGAAGCGCGGCGCACGCATCACCTCAATCTCGCCAACTGGGTGCCGGATCTGTTCATGCGCCGCGTCGACGAGGGCGGCGCGTGGTCGTTGTTCGATCCGGCCGAGGTGCCCGAACTGCCGGATTTGTGGGGCGCGGCGTTCGAGCAGGCCTATGCGCAGGCCGAAGCGCAGGGCCTCGCGAAAAAAATGCTCCCGGCACGCGACCTCTACGCAAAGATGATGCGCACGCTGGCGCAAACCGGCAACGGCTGGATGACGTTCAAGGACGCCTGCAATCGTGCCTGCAACCAGGCCGCGAATGCCGACAATCGCGTGCACTTGTCCAACCTGTGTACCGAGATCGTCGAAGTCAGCGCCGATGGCGAGACGGCGGTGTGCAATCTCGGCTCGATCAACCTCGCGCGCTGCGTCGTCGACGGCGGCGGCGACAAGCACTTCGATTTCGACAAGCTCGCACACACGGTGCAGGTGGCCGTGCGCCAGCTCGATCGCGTGATCGATTTGAATTTTTATCCGATCGCCAGTGCACGCGCATCGAACTTGCGCTGGCGACCGGTTGGCCTCGGCTTGATGGGCTTGCAGGACGTGTTCTTCCAATTGCGCCTGACGTTCGATTCGGTGCCCGCGCGCGCGCTGTCGACGCGTATTTCCGAGGAAATTTATTACCACGCCCTGCGCGCCTCGCTCGAACTCGCGCGCGAGCATGGCGCGCACGCAGCCTTTGCCGACACGCGCGCCGCGCGCGGTGAATTGCAATTCGATGCCTGGCGCGTGAAGCCGACCGATGCCGCGCGCTGGGACGCCCTGCGTGAGGACATCAAGGCGCATGGCCTGCGCAACTCGTTGCTGATCGCCATCGCGCCGACCGCGACCATCGCCTCGATCGCCGGCTGCTACGAATGCATCGAACCGCAGCTGTCGAACCTGTTCAAGCGCGAAACGCTATCCGGCGATTTTTTGCAGATCAACCGCTATCTGGTCGAGGAACTGAAACGCCTCGGTTTGTGGACTGCCGAAATTCGCGACGCGATCAAGCTCGCCGAAGGCTCGGTGCAATCGCTCGCCGCACTGCCCGAGCCGTTGAAGGCGATCTATCGCACCGTGTGGGAACTGCCGATGCGCGCGCTGATCGACATGGCCGCCGAACGCGGCGCGTTCATCGACCAAAGCCAGTCGCTGAACCTGTTCATCGAGAATCCGAACATCGGCCAGCTTTCGAGCATGTACATGTACGCGTGGAAACAGGGACTGAAAACCACGTACTACCTGCGCTCGCGCCCGGCGACGCGCATCGCCAAGGCGACGGTCTCTGTTGGCGATGTCGCCGTACCGGAAAAAACATACAGCGATACCGACGCCATCGTCTGCTCGCTGGAAAACCCCGAAATGTGCGAGGCCTGCCAATGACGACGCCCCTTCTCTCCCCCGGCTTCAACCTCACCCTGCGGCCGATGCGCTATCCGCAGTTCTACGAAATGTATCGCGCCGCGATCAAGAATACCTGGACGGTCGAGGAGATCGATTTCCAGATCGACTTGAACCATCTCGACAAGCGCATGACGCCGGCCGAGCGGCATCTGATCGAACGCCTCGTCGCGTTTTTCGCCACCGGCGATTCCATCGTCGCCAACAACCTCGTGCTCAATTTGTACAAGCACATCAACGCACCCGAAGCGCGCATGTACCTGTCGCGTCAACTTTACGAAGAAGCGCTGCACGTGCAGTTTTATCTGACCCTGCTCGACAACTACATTCCGCAGGCCGAGCGTCGCGCACAGGCGTTCGCCGCGATCGAGAACATTCCTTCGATCCGACACAAAGCCGAGTTCTGCCAGCGCTGGATCGACTCGATCCAGCAACTCGACCGCATCGACAGCGATGCGGACAAGCGCCAATTCCTGCTCAACCTGACCTGCTTCGCGGCGTGCATCGAAGGCCTGTTTTTCTTCGCTGCGTTCGCCTACGTCTACTTCCTGCGCTCGCGCGGTCTGCTGCCGGGCCTCGCCGCGGGCACCAACTGGGTGTTCCGCGACGAATCTGCGCACATGGCGTTCGCCTTCGAGGTGATCCGCACCGCGCGCCGCGAACAACCCGAATTGTTCGATGACGCCTGGGCCGCCGATGTGCGCACGATGCTCGCCGATGCAGTGGAATGCGAAGCGCAATTCGCCGATGACGTACTCTCGGTCGGCGTGGTCGGCATGTCGTCGAAGGAAATGCGCCAGTATCTCGAATACATCGCCGACCAGCGTCTCGTCATGCTCGGCCTCGCTCCGCTGTACGCCGCGAAGAACCCGTTCCCGTTCATGGAATTGCAAGACGTGCAGGAACTGACCAACTTCTTCGAGCGTCGCGTCTCGGCCTACCAGGTCGGCGTGCAGGGCGAGGTGGCGTTCGATCATGCCTTTTGAAGCGGTCGCGACGGAGGGAGTGCCTCCCCCGTCGCCGAACGCGCGCTCACCGCAGCGCGATTGCCGAAGAAAGTGTTCGCGTACTTCGTCGACCGACACCGGCCACGTCGACTTCTGGCGGCAGAACCACGCCTGAGCTAACCTCGCCGCCGATCATCGTCTTGTCGTCTCGCGTCATGCCGTCAAAACGAAAGAAGACCCTGACCGCCCACGCATGCCACCCACACCTCCATGACGCTCCCGAACGCCCGCAAAATCTACGACCGCGCCTATTTCGATCGCTGGTATCGCCACTCGCAGCATGCGGTGAACTCACCCGCATTGCTCGAACGCAAGGCAGCGCTGGCGGTTGCCGTCGCCGAGTATTACCTCGGTCGGCGCGTGCGCAACGTGCTCGATGTCGGCTGCGGCGAAGGCGCATGGCGCGCGCCGCTGCGCAAACTGCGCCCGCGCATCGACTATCTCGGCATTGACGCCAGCGAGTACGCCATCGCGCGCTACGGTCGCGCACGCAACCTGCGTCTGGTCGGCTTTGGCCAACTCGCCGAACTGCGTTTCGATACCGACTTCGACCTGATCGTCTGCTCCGACGTGATCCACTACCTGCCGTCGGCCGAACTGCGCCGCGGCCTCGCCGGCATCGCCGACATGCTTGCCGGCGTCGCCTTCCTCGAACTGTTCACGTCGAGAGACGCGCTCGATGGCGACAAACACGGCTTTATCGCGCGCCCACCCAAATGGTATTTATCCACTTTTGCACACGTGGGATTGACGCCCTGTGGCTCGCATTGCTACCTCGGACCGAAACTCGAAGCATCGGTGGCGGCGTTGGAAACGCCCGACCGATAGGCGTCGCCCTCGCCCCGTTGTTCCCCATCACTTGGCCAACCAGTAGCTCGCCATGAGTTCGTGCGACCAACTCGGCTGCCTTACGGCTTGCCTCGGAAGAAATTCCCGCATGACCGGCTTGATGTCCAGAACGGGAGTGCCGTCGATGGCATCCAACTCCGCCAGCACGAGAGAGGTTCCCTCCACTCGCAGAATGCGGCAAATCGTACTGCCGATCTTGTTGGGGCGATTCTTGCCGCGCTGGGCGAAGATTCCGACCGATGGCCAGTCGGGGTTGTTGCGTGGATGCCGCGCCGTAGAGATGATCTTGGCCTCGTCCACTTGATGGAAGACGAACAAAATCTCCGCATGGGAGAACTCGGCAAGGCCATGGAGCGCTTCGGAGGAAAAAGAAGGCGCGAGATTGACCCGCGCCTCTTCATTGCCCCAGAAATCGTCTTCCGCCTGCGCCCGTGAGGCCTGGACGTGGCCGATGGGTTCGACGACAAACGGCATGCGCTTGCTCAGGCCTTGCGCGCGTCGCGCCCACCGCCGCGCCAGTTGCGCTGCTTGTTCGCGGCGGCGTGCGGTTTGGGATGCTGGCCGCTTGGCGTTTGCGCATGCGGACGGCGTGCGTGGTTGGGCTTGCGTGGTGCGCCGTTCGACTTGGGCTGACCGCCACCACCGTTGCCGTCGAGGCGCAGCGGTGAACTTGGCTCGAAGCCAGCCACGTTTTCGATCGCGATGTCCTGCTTGAGCAGACGGCGAATGTCGCGCAGCAGGCGCGCTTCGTCGTGCGAGACGAGCGAAACCGCAAGCCCTTCGGCGCCGGCGCGGCCGGTGCGGCCGATGCGGTGCACGTAGTCCTCGGCGACCATCGGCAGGTCGAAGTTGATCACCAGCGGCAGTTGATCGATGTCGATACCGCGCGCGGCGATATCGGTGGCGACGAGTACGGTGATCTTGCCGTTCTTGAAATCGGCGAGTGCGCGCGTGCGCGCGTTCTGGCTCTTGTTGCCGTGAATCGCCGCGGTGCGCAGGCCGTGTTGATCGAGAAACTTCACCAGCTTGTCGGCGCCGTGTTTGGTGCGTCCGAACACCAGCGTCTGGCGGCGGCTGTCCTGACTGAGCAGTTCGAGCAGCAGATCGCGCTTGCGTGCGGCATCGACCGGATGCACGCGATGCGTGACCGTGGCGACGACGCTGTTGCGCGCGGCGATCTGCACTTCGGCCGGATCGCGCATGAACTCGCGCGCCAGCGCCTTGATCGGCTCGGCGAACGTGGCCGAGAACAGCAACGTCTGGCGGTTCTGTCGCGGCAGCGCGTTCAACACGCGCTTCATCTGCGGCAGAAAGCCCATGTCGAGCATGCGGTCGGCCTCGTCCAGCACGAGAATCTCGATGCCGGAAACATCGACCGTGCGCCGTTCGAGGTGGTCGATCAAACGACCCGGCGTAGCGATGAGAATGTCGACGCCGCGACGCAATGCGTCGATCTGCGGCTGCATGCCGACGCCGCCGAAGATGGTCGTCGCGAACACGCGCAGATGCTTGGCGTAGGCGCGCACGTTCTCGTGGACTTGTGCGGCGAGTTCGCGCGTCGGCGTCAGGATCAGCGCGCGCGGACGGCGCTTGCCGCCAGCCGGCGCGGCATCGACGAACAGCCGTTGCAACAGCGGCAGCGTGAACGCGGCAGTCTTGCCGGTGCCGGTTTGCGCGCCGGCGAGCAGATCGCGGCCTTCGAGCACGAGTGGAATGGCGGCTTGTTGGACCGGCGTCGGCGCGTCGTAACCTTGCTCGGCAAGCGCACGCAGGATGGCGGGCGCGAGGCCCAGGGTGTCGAATGACATGGTGCAAATACTCCAGATGATCCGCGCGCACAGGCGCGGAGCCTCGCTCGCGAACGAGCGAAGCACATGAATTTCCGAGGCGTTCCCGATGAACCGCGCCGCAGTCGTGAAGCGGCATTTGCGCAACGAAGCGCAAGCCGCAGGGGCGTCGGGACCGAAGTGGTGCGGATGAAGTATTCGCGAGGAGCTCGCGAACGAATCGACCGGAAGGGAAAAACGGCGGTACGACGCAGTGTTGCTGCGCGCATTGTAGCGCAATTCCCCGCGCCAATGTGAATGCGGCGACAATCTTCGTGTTCGCACACACAACTTTGCGTGCGCGACGGCACTGGCGGCAGTGTTCGCCGCGCGTCAACAGTGCGAAAATGCCGGCGTTCCCGCGAGGCGATCCATGCAAACGACTTCCCGTACCGCCAAGCCGTCCACCGCCGCTCCTGCGACGAAGGCCGACGACGACAAGACCCTGCCCCTGCGCATCAACGGTCGCGATTATCGCTTCGACGGCGACGACACGATGCCCTTGCTGTGGTATCTGCGTGACACCCTGCGTCTTACCGGCACCAAATTCGGTTGCGGTATCGGCGCCTGCGGCGCTTGCACCGTGCTCATCGACGGCAAAGCGCAACGCGCCTGTTTGACGCCGATGAAGGCTGTCGCCAAGCGCGAGGTGACGACGATCGAAGGCCTCGCCGGTGCCGAGCTGCATCCGCTGCAGCAGGCCTGGATCGAAATCGATGTGGCCCAATGCGGTTATTGCCAGGCCGGTCAGATCATGGCCGCTGCCGATTTGCTCAAGCGCAATCCCAATCCGAACGACGAGGAGATCGGAAAAATTTCCAACCTGTGCCGCTGCGGCACCTATCCGCGCATCCGGCGTGCGATCAAGCGGGCTGCGGAAATCGCCAAGAGTCGCGCGTCGCGCGAAGGCGGCAAGCCATGAAACGCGACAACAAGCCAACCAATCTTTCGCGCCGCAAATTTCTCGTCGTCGGCGCCGCCGCATCCGGGGCGTTGATCGTTGGCTGGCGCACAGCGCGGGCGCAGCAAACCCTGCCCTACCTCGGCGCCCGCATCGAGCCGCAATCGCTTGGCTTGTTCGTGCGCATCGAGAACAACGGCGACATCTGGATCGGCGCGCGCGGCTGCGAAATCGGCCAGGGCGTGAAAACCTCGCTGCCGATGTTGATCGCCGAGGAACTCGACGTCGACTGGAGTCGGGTGCGCGTCGAACAGTTGCCGTATGGCTATGTCGATACGGACAAAGGCCCGTCCGACAAGTACGGCGACCAAGGGGCCGGCGGCAGCACGAGCATCCCGACAGCGTGGAAAGATTTGCGTCAAGCGGGCGCGACGGCGCGTTGGCTGCTGCTCGTCGCCGCATCGGCGAAGTGGAACCTTCCTGCCGGACAACTGCGCACGCAGGCCGGCCACGTGCTTGCGCCCGACGGTAACAAGCTGGCCTATGGCGAACTCGTGGAGGCCGCCTCCAAACTCGATCCGCCCGCCGAACCGCAGCCGCTGAAAAACCCGGCGGATTTCAAGATCGTCGGCAAACCGACTTTGACCGTGGATGCACGCGAGATCGTCACCGGGCAAACGCGATACGGCATCGATGCGTATCGCGCCGAGGCGCTGGTCGCCGTCGTCGCGCGCGCGCCGTGGATCGACGGCACGCTCGCCAGCCTCGACGACGCCGAGGCGCGCAAGGTTGCCGGCGTGAAAGATGTCGTCCGCATCGCCGGCCCCAAGCCGGGCGCCCCGTTCGACGGCGCGCTCGCCGATGGCGTGGCCGTACTGGCGACGAACACGTGGGCCGCGCTCAAAGGCCGCGAGAAACTCAAACTCGAATGGAAACCGGGTCCGTTCGCCGACGAATCGAGCGAGTCGTTGCGCAGGCAGGCCGACGACCTGCTCAAACCCGCGCACGCCGACAAGGCCGTTGCCGTACGTCGCGATGGCGACGTCGACAAGGCGCGCAAGGCGGCGCACAAGACCATCGAAGCGCGCTACGCTTTGCCGTTCCTTGCCCACGCAACGATGGAGCCGCCGGCGGCGTTGCTGCATGTCGAGAAAGACAAAGCGTTGCTGATCGCCTCGTTGCAAGACCCCGACGGTGCTTCCGAAGTCATCGCCGCGATCACCGGGCTCGCACGCAGCAAAATCGAGATTCGTCTCACCCGTGCGGGCGGCGGATTCGGGCGACGCTTGAAAAACGACTACATCGCCGAGGCCGCGCTGATCGCCAAGCAAACCGACAAGCCGGTCAAATTGCTGTGGGCGCGCGAAGACGATTTGCGCCACGATTTCTATCGCCCGTTCTATCTGTTCCACATGGCGGCAAGCCTGGATCGCAAGAACGACATCGCCGCATGGTCGGCGCGTTGTGCGGCGACGCCACGCAACCATCGCGATGTGCGCTTGAAGGATCGTCCGGTCTGGGCGTCGACACTGGCGCCAGACGACTTTCCCGCTGGCCTGATTCCGAATTTCGAACTCTCACTGTTGCCGCTCGACTCAGGCCAGCCGCGCGGCTGGTGGCGTGCGCCCGTGCATAATGCCACCGCCTTCGCCGTGCAGAGTTTCATTGATGAGATCGCTGTCGCACTGAAACAGGATCCGCTCGCCTTGCGCCTGAAACTGCTCGGCGCGCCGCGCGAACTTCCGTACACGGGTCACGGCGGCCCGACGTTCGATACCGCGCGCATGGCCGCCGTACTCAAGGCCGCCGCCGACAAGATCGGCTGGGGGCGCAAGCCCGAGGCCGATCGCGGCCTCGGCATCGCCAGCCATTACACGTTTGGCGGCTATGCCGCACATGCGTTCGAAGTGTCCGCCATCGACGGCAATGTCGTCGTGCATCGCGCCGTATGCGCCATCGACGTTGGCCGGGTAGTCAACCCACTCGGCCTCGAGGCGCAGATGATGGGCGGCACGATCGACGGGTTGTCGACGGCATTGAATCTCGGCATCACGCTCAAGGATGGAAAAGTACAACAATCCAATTTTGGCGATTATTCCCTTTTGCGCATGGCTCAGGCGCCGCTGGATGTGGAAGTCGTCATCGTCGATTCCGGCAAGGAGCCTTCCGGCGCGGGTGAAATGGGATTGCCGAGTGCCCTGCCCGCACTGACCAACGCGATCTACGCCGCGACCAAGGTGCGTGTTCGCGAATTGCCGATCGGCGATCAGCTGCGCAAAATCCTGTAATCGCATTGTCCGTTTTGCGTTGCCTTGCCAAGCGCCAGATTCAATGGCGTTCTTCAGGCTTCGGCGGTGGCGGGCGACGGTAGAATTCGTCGTCGCATGCTTGCTCTTCCAGCTTGAGCCGGTCGATTGTCGAATCCGACGTATGCTCGGCGGCCACATTGGTCTGCGAATCGTATTGCGCCTGAATCACGCCCGGGCCTTGCGTGGC